>PWXG01000169.1 GCA_003561215.1 Thermotogales bacterium | reverse complement strand
TGAACCCTCTACCTGCTTCTCAACCTGATCTTTAAACCCACACTTCTATTAATGCTTTTCTCGCAAGTCAGATTTTTCGCACGACGGAGTTTTCGTGTCTTGCTTTTCCTGCCATACCCGCTCCATCGCACCCGGGTCTATCCAACCGATCCTATTCACCCGCACTTGGTCTTCATGCTTCAACCGCCCCTAAAACCTCATCTTCTCTATCTTCCAGCTGTAATCTTTCATTGAAGAACGTCTTGTAACCAAAGTGCACCGGTCTGACCAGAAGATACTTGGTGGAGGTAAATCCCTTTGTTCGAGGTGGACAAGCAGAAAGAGCTTCATCAGCATTATTCGAAGCCCTTGAATCGGAAAGAGTTAGTCACTAGATCGTCTTCACAGAGATACCCGGTCATGCGGAAAGCCTCGTTTCTGAACGGGCCAAAGATTTCGATGTGATTGTCTCAGCGACAGATGACGGCACTCCAACAAAATCATCAACGGAATCGTGAAATCAGGAAGAAAATCTCAAACTTGCCCATCAAAGGTATTCCAGCAACCAGTGATCTGAAAATCCTAGAAAGACTTGTATTTGACAAGAATCCTGAATAAGCAATCATCCCACGAGCCGAGGCAGAGATAATCGTTTCCTATTTGATCGTGTGCCAGATATCCGACGGGTTTATTCCCGTTGAACCTTGAGATGTAGTAGTGCCTGTCTGTCTCACCCCAAAATCCTTCTCCTTCGTTGCAGACGAAAGCGCTCTTTGGTTCTCCCACTTCCATGCCGATATCATCAAGGAAAACAGCAATACTTGATGCGCTACTTCCGAACTTGCTCTTTATCTCCTGCCAATCTGCAAGAACTGCACTGGATCCAAATTCCCCCTTTGCAGCAGCCAACAAGTTCGAACTGCAGTGGTATGTAGATGTCGTGAGAGCGAACTTGTAAGTCATAAAAGGACACCCAGCCAGAAACAGGACGACGCCCAAGACAAGACCAAATACCAAAGTTTTTCTCATGATCCTTCCCCCCCAAATTTAGGAACTCCATAAAGAATATACTCCAGTAGTCTGGTTAACACGATGCAAAGGAGAGAGTTGTGCATTGAGTATTGATCTATCGAGCTCTAGTTAATGCTCGCCATTAATTACTCACTGAACTCCGAAGTTCTTGCACTTCGACCCTTTCGTGTAACGACCTTTCTTCATTTCCTTTCAGCAGACCACACTCCATGTTTGTCGGCCTGACCAGGATGAGATAATACAACCGTGCCTTCCATGTGATCACCGCGGGCTGTTCCGCTGAACTTGTAGGTGATCTCATCAGCATACGGCACAACATCTAATTCCACTTTGCCGCAAATCGTAACAGTCCCATCCAGGTCACCTTGCGGTTCAACATGCTTTAAGACATAGCCATCGAATTCACCGCAAACCTGTTCTTTGATGTCAAATCTGATCTCAACTGCGTGAGTTGCTTCAACTGTTAGAAGAACATCCCATACTCCTTCCATTCTTGGGTACATTTTCTGAAACAGGTCTGAACATCCAGAGATCGCAAGTATCATGGCAATTGAGATCGCCAGAAGAACTCCCCATCGTTTCATCGCACTACCCCCAATGCTCTTGAGATGTCAAACAAATAACCAGAGAAGACTTCAGAGAGGTTTGATGAGCAATAATACCACTCCATCCAAGAATTCTCTAAGACAAATGAAGACAGGCATTAGCGTGTTTTTTCGAGATACATCTTTTGCTGAGTCGAGAAGCAGCGCTCACTATGTATCTAAGGTCCGAATGCAATTCTGAAGCATTCTTCGCACTAACAGATAACGATTGATGTCTCTTGCTCTGTATTCCTCTACCCACACATATTCAACCGCACTTGTATGTTATTCGTTATTCGTTGCTGAGAACTGAGAACCAGGAACGGGGAACAATCTTCTAATTCACATTTCACAGTTCTTTGCATATGTTTGCCAGAGCGTCGGACCATTCTTCTGGCCCTCGACTTCACAGCATGGGTTTCGCTGTTCCACTTCACCACAATTTTGTGGTTCAGCTTCATGGCCTGATTCTGGCCATTCCGCTTCTGTGATGTCTTCTAATTCCCATCCTCGGAGGGGTGGCGCGAAGCGCCGGGGTGGGTGGTCTTGAGAGGAATTGTTAGTTGCTCGTTGTTTGTTGTTGAAGAACAGCATATAGCTTATGGCGTATGGGGCAAAGGAGGATCACATATTCGAACTAATGTATGCTCATAAGGTTTCTACTCAGCAAAATCAGCGTTGAAGGGTGCATCATATGCAATGCAAGGGCAGAACGTTGTTCTTGCCCTACAATACTTTGAATGATGGTTATAGCTCTCCTTGTGGGGCACGATATTTTGTGCCCTGCTTTCAAAGGTTTTTTCCCACGGACTATCCCGTTCTGCTTAGAGTTACTCAACATGAGCTAGTGATATAATCTAATCAGAGAAACAATCAGGAGGAGTTTCATGATTCGAATCATGAAGGCTATTGTCCTTGAAGAGCACAAACTGGAAATATCGTTTTCTGATGGCACAAATGGTGTTGCTGATCTTTCTGGCTTAATTCAATCAGAGCTGTTCGCCCGGCTCTCAGACGAAGAGTCGTTTGCGCGGTTCAGCATCTCTCAGAACGGCAGAGTATTGTCGTGGGATGAAGCACTTGAGCTCTGTGCCGATTCTTTGTATTTGAAGGTTACCGGCAAACGACCGCAAGACATTCTGCCAGGACTCAAGACTAGAGTATAATGCCAGAAATCAGCAGATTCTTCGGTATTGTAATATACATGTACTTCGACGACCATCTACCGCCACATTTCCACGCACGATATGCAGATTTCGAAGTGGTAATAGATATCGAGTTTCTCACTGTTCTTGCTGGAGACTTTCCCCATCGTGCATTAGGTATGGTGGTTGAATGGGCATCAAGCAAACATCACGAACTTACCGACAATTGGGAAAGAGCATCTTCTATGGAAAAGCTGAAGAAGATTGAACCCTTGCATTAGCTTACACTTCATGTAGTCTGCTGACAGCTGAGAGAACTGCAGAGGCTCTTCAGTGACCGGCATTCTCTTTTCATTGTGCTTAGGCGAACTTCTCACGCCGAACAACGGAATTCTCGCACGACCGCACCCTCTTGTCTTTCTCACATATGATTGTTCTTCTGTTAGAACAAACCGTCGGATTTCATCCGAAGGGCACAGCATGCTGATGCCCCTACCACAGATGGATGAAACCGTTACCCACAGTACTGTAGGGGTTGAACACTGTTCAACCCTAATAAACCAAGGGTGTCAAAACAAGGGCACAGCAGTGCTGATGCCCCTACACTACTATGAATAAGGCTTTTGGATCTTGTTTGTGTCGAAAGTCGGGGTTCTCGCACAGCGGCTCCTTCGTATCTTGTTTTTCTGCTTCAACCTTCAACCTCTACCTGCTCTTGAACCCTATACCCTTGTTCTTACAATACCCGCTCCATCACAACCGCCTCTTTCCAACCTTTAACCGCATTTGGTTTTAATACTTCACCTGCCCTTCAAACCTGCTCTTTTGCCTTCCTTTCTTCTCTGTGAACTATCCCCCGTCATGATGTATAGAAAGTGAAAATAGACATCAAATGATGTTATCATATGATATGTGAATCAAAAAGGGGGCAAGGGGTGTCTGGAAACCTGGGTCTCAAAGTCTTCATAGCCTTCGCAAAAAGAGCACTGAGTGAAAAACGCTATAGGTTTGCCAATAGAAGAAAAACCCTGGATTGCCTTACTGCGCTGGGATGGACAATCTCCGATGCAGTCGACCTGATATTCAGCCTGACGCCTAGTGATTATCATGAAGGTCCACTTGATGAAAGAGATCCGAACTTCAGTTCAAGGGCTAACACATGTGTTCAAGCGGAAGGTAGACGACATAACGATGTATATAAAGCTGAAAATGGTAGAGGATGAGCGACCGCTTGTGATTCTCTCGTTCCATGAGGACGAGATTTTAGTAGTGTTCTAGCTACTTGAAGGAGGTGCTGCAAGATGCCTGAAAGTGCATTTTGCGAAGTATGCGGAAAACTGGT
>PWXG01000180.1 GCA_003561215.1 Thermotogales bacterium | reverse complement strand
TTGACGAAGATGCTCGTAACAGGGCCATTCCTTCAGACCTGAGGCATCAAAAAACCTTTGTTGCAGTTGAGCAAGACAGGGCACTTGGTTTTATCACGTTGTTCTTTGCTGAGGGCAGGCTTAACATTGGCTGGTTGGCAGTGAGGCGTGACTATCGTGGTAAGGGAATAGGCAGTGCTCTTCTCAAGCTCTCAGAGGAGTTTGGGCGAAGACATGGCATAGAAGAAATCGCGACTTATACGCTGGGAGACGCGGTTGAATACGAGCCGTACGAAGCGACTCGAGGATTCTATTTCAGACAGGGTTTTGAGGTCTACCAGAGGAACACTACAGATAACCCTGGTTGTCCTGAAGAGATAAAGCTCAAGAAGACGATCAAATAGGTGAATGATGACAATGAAAAGAGACAGAATCAGGAAACCCATTCTATACATCTTCTCTGGATTGCCCGCAACTGGGAAGACCATTCTTTCTGAAAGACTCTCCATACTTGTGAATGCAGTCTACCTGCGAATAGATACAGTAGAACAGGCTTTAAGAGATCTATGTTCTTTCAATGTTCAGGGAGAAGGATATCGCCTTTCTTACAGGATCGCTGCGGACAACCTGAGGCTTGGTTTAAGTGTAGTCGCAGACTCCTGTAATCCAATAGAGTTGACAAGAAGAGAATGGCAGAGTGTTGCAGATGCCTCTGGCGCAAGGTATGTCAACATAGAAGTTGTCTGCTCTGATAGTGTCGAACACCTAGAGAGAACTGAGACGAGGAAGTCCACAGTGGATGGGCTGAGACTTCCGACCTGGGATGAAGTAGAGAGTCGTGAGTATGACCAATGGGGTTCAGACAGAATCATTGTTGATACCGCGAGAAAAACGGAGGAAGAATCCTTTGATGAAATGGTCTCAGGCTTATCTCGAATGAAGATGCTCTAGCTGATGATCAAGGGGGAGCAATGATGATCAGAACGGCACATATGGAAGATCTGAATGCGATTGTTGACATCGATCAGTTTGCGCGGATAAGCGAAGAGAGATTGCGGTTAATTCGAAAGTCGCTGGAGAATGAGTCAGTCTACGTTGCGATAGAACAAGGTAAGATCGTAGGTTATTGTGTCTTTGATCACTCGTTCTTTGAACGGGGGTTTATTTCGTTGTTGATTGTTCATCCTGACCATCGGCGAGAGGGCATAGGTTCTGATCTGGTGAAATATGTTGAGAAGCTTTGCGAATCTGAAAGGATATTCACGTCAACCAACGAATCGAATACTCCTATGCAGGAGCTTCTCAGGAAGGTCGGATATAGGCGCAGCGGTGTTATTGACGATCTGGATCCAGGTGATCCGGAGGTCTTCTTCAGCAAAAAGGCGGAATAGCCGTAAAAGTGCAGAGACCCGACGTTCGAGAACTCCGACTTGCGAACAGAGCAAGTTCACCCCCCCCGGCGCTTCGCGCCACCCCTCCGGAGGATGGGAATTTGATCAAGAGCAGGGTTGAGGAGCAGGTTGAGAATCAGATTAAAAGGCAGGTAGAGTTTGAAAGCTAAGTAAGGCTATGAGGTTGAAGGACCGGTTGAGATGGAGCGGTTGATCAAGTGCGGGTTTCAAGATCAAATTTAGATGCAGGTATAGGGTCTAGTGGAGATCAAGAGACGACTTACGAAAACCCGGTCGTGCGACTTACGACAGAAGCAAGATCTGAAAGTCGTATTCATAGTAGTGTATCAGCATTGCTGTGCCCTTCGGATGAAATCCGACTAGATCATCTTGCAAGAGAAACTGAGAAATGAACAAGATACTTGAACTGTGCAGCATGTGTGTATTCGATAGGGGTGTTGAGAGGTTTCAAAGGGCGGTTAGAGTCTGAGGTGCAGGGGTATGAGGCAGGTATAGAGTTGAAGAGCAGGTATAGTTAACGATCTAGAGCGGAGTTGGTAAGAAAGAGCAAAACACGACAGTTCGGCTTGCTGCTTACGTTATGCGTTGTGCGAAGAATCTTGAAGACAAGAACGAATTACTGGGAACTGACATGAAGCGGAAGACCAGATCCAAGTCCGAAGCCAGGTGTGCTAGATCAGCATACGAAGTGCGGCATCAAAGACTTATTGATAGCAGCGATAAAGGTCTTGAACCCCATCCAGCGGAGGGGGGACCGCTTGCGGTGGGGTGAGTCTATTAGGATGGGAATTGGAGCAGAAGCGGATCAACGATATTGCTCAGAGGGAGTTACAGAATGAAGAATGAGTTTGTACCTATTGATGTAAGTATGTTAGCGAATTTGTATGGGTTTCGTTCAGACAGTCTTCGCGATAGCGACCATACCGGAAACTACAATCAATCCTATCAGTTTGACAGGGGTGGTGAGTCCTTCATTCTGCGCATAAGCCCGTCGAGCGAAGATGCTTCCGCTCTGCGAAGAAGCATGGAGTATCTCGCTGAACATTTTAGTCTGTGCTCTCCAGTTGTTGAACCCGTATTGTCGAACAACCAGAGGCTGGTAGAAAAGATTACTGCTTTAGATGGCACTCAATACTGTGTAACTGTTACTAAGAAAGCCCTTGGAAAGACACACGACCTTCTTGGGCCAGATACACTGCCTGCTAATGCTTTTGCCAAGATTGGGAAAGAACTGGCAATTCTGCACGACCACTCAGTGATGATTGGCATAGAGGGTTACAATTTTGGCTATTGGTACGATAACGAGAATTGTTTTAATGTATTGGACCCTGACGCATTTGAAGACGATCGTATTGTGTCAAGATATAGGGAGTACAGAAGCAGTTGTATTGAACAAACGCATACTGAGAGCAGATGCGGTATTATTCATGCCGATCTGCATTTCAGCAATATCATCATTGACTCGAATGCAAAACGGGTGACATTCTGCGACTTCGACGATTCATGCAAAGGATCCTTCCTCATGGATATTGCGATGGTCATATTCGATTTAGGTGTCATTCTTCAATGTAACGATAAAGAGGTTGTATTGAAAAACCTGGTGAGCGCTTTTATCGATAGCTATAATCAGGAAAGCTCTCTAGAGCCTGTTTCACTATCCCAGACTCAGGATTTTCTGAAGCTGCTTGAACTCAGCCTGTTCATTCAGTATTATGATTACTACAGGAAGCTCGAAAATGTAGATGGCTGGCTGAAGTTGTTCTTTGATGGTCGCCAAGAGAGAATCACAGCTGATGTTCCGTTTCTTGCCTGGTAGTTCCTCATCTTCTTAGTTATGGGTAGATTAGCTCAGGAGTGATGAAGTGTTCAATCGTGTCTACCATGGTTCGAAAATCCAGGGGCTCAAGACTATAGAGCCCTCAAAGAGCACTCACGGAAAGGAATGGGTATATGCAACTGTAGACCCCATAATGTGTGCGTTATTTCTTTCTGGGGTTGGTGGAGACTTCACATGTCAGGTGGGCAGAGATAAGGCGACAGGCCTTCCTTATGTCTGTGAGAGATTCTCTGGGGCTTTTGCCTTCAGGTATGAAGGAAAAAGAGGCTCGATATATGTGCTACCGGGGAAAGACTTCCTGAGATGTAGAACTCTTTGGAAGGAAGAAGTTGTATGTCCATATGCTGTTGAACCTATAGGCGAGTCATTTACTCCAGACGTTTCAGAGTATCTTGTTAAACTGGCTGAACAACGAAAACTCATTGTGAAGTACTTCCCCGAGAAGATTGACGATATATCTGAAGATGACAGCGATCTGGTCCACAAGGCCGTGCAGTGGACAAGACAGTTTGGCCATCGTGTTCTTGACCAAGTAGAGGCATACCATCCACATCTGCTGGAAAAAATCAAGAAGAAATTGGAAGAGGAATCATAACTGAGTTGTCTGAATCCTTTTATTGGCATGGCCTTTGGTTATTGAGAAGTGCTTGGTGATGCCCGTTCAACTGTGTTTCTGTAACCAGCAACTATCATCTGCTCTTCGACAACGAGCAACAAATAACTACTCTTTGTGCCACCCAGGTATAATCGTGATAACTGAAATGCTTCGTAATCTTGGAGCAATGTACCCGGGGAGGGCTAACATATGAAGCTTTACCTTTTGGTCGCGGTGCTTGTAGTAATGATGATCTTTTCAGCTTGCAGCCTT
>PWXG01000247.1 GCA_003561215.1 Thermotogales bacterium | reverse complement strand
GACGACAGGCCCTCCAAAGTCTACACAACAATCGTACATGCGAGGAAGACCAGAAGAATTGTTATTCAGAACATCGTGTTAGCACTCGGAATAAAGACGGTTTTCCTTGTGCTTGGGGCAGCAGGAATCGCAACGATGTGGCAGGCAATCTTTGCCGATGTTGGGGTTGCCCTCATAACGATATCAAACGCAGTCCGTGCTTTCAAAATAACCACCTGAAGGGCTGAGCTGTTCCGCACGTTCGATGATCTCCTGGACGATTGCGGTTAAGGTTTCACCTGGCTTAGTACAGCCAGATCGCCAGACTCGATTTCTTCGCTGGCTTTTTCTGACTTGCTTGGAGTCAAAATTCCGCTCATCCCCAAAGAGAGAAAAGCCACGGTCGCTATTGTGTTACCGGTAGCAGCTATAAGTAATAACCAGAGTACCAGGACATAGTCGAGCGCGACTCCAAAGAGCATTGCCCCAAGTGGGGCTATCATCTGGGCAACTAATGCGATAACGGAGAAGACCCTGGATTATATTCTGTTGGCGTCTTTCTGTGAAATGCAGTCATCAGTGGTGTATTTACGAAGGCATTGTGAGCCCCTGTAAACAGGAAAATCCGTGCGATGACTGCGAAATACAACCATGAAGCTCCTCCGAAGACACCGCTGAATAATGGAATGGTAATTGCTCCAAGAAGCATGAAGCTAGACATTTGTGTGGAGACGCCGGTCTTGAAAAGGCGATCCGGGCTCTTCTTTGAAAGAAAAAACACAAGCATAACATTCCCCCAGAAGTATACCGACAACCCAACTAGACTGCAAGAAACCGAATTTCCTACTGGAAAATCCAACCACTTCTCTTGCAAAAAACGGAAAGACAACCGCAAGAGCTGAACTGATGAAGAAACTGGTAATCATGACGAACGCCAGAAGCAGCACAAGACCCTTGACTGTTCTGAGAAAGACCAGTTCTTCCATAATATCTACGAGTGTTGACTTGATCGTCATCTTCTCTTTCTTGGTGGTCTAACGATATGCGATGAACATTTCGCTGATTGCCGATGCAATGAACAAAATCCCATTCGCCATGAACACTGCCTGAATACCAAACAGCCCATAGAGAAACCCTCCAAGGGCAGGCCCTATGATATATGAGATGCTGTTTACGCCCTGGATTATTGAGTTTGCCCTTGTCAACTTCTGGTCAGGGACTCTGCAGCAACTGGTTCAGCTTGTTGAAGCTGAAAAAAATTCAACAGTGAGACTTCCGCCATCGTCACGAAGACGGCGATATCACGTTGCAAGAAATAGATGAAGCTGCTTTGTGGGAGTCGCACGAGGAATCTTCACGAGGTAAGCTTCAGAACTTGATTCTTGCCATGATAATCGAATCAGCGAATTCTTTCCTATCGGCGTAGTATCTGTCTTTTATAAGTCTGCCCTCTTCGACGAAACCAAAACGTCTATAGAGCTTTATTGCTCGATAATTGTCGGAGACAACTTTCAGTGTTACACGAATTATCCCGCTTCTGACAGTCCAATCAAGCATTGTACGGACAAGGGCAGCACCTACGCCATGTCCCCAATACGCCTGGAGAACCCCCATAGCAAATTCTCCCTGGTGCTGATACCTTCTGAGGTGGCTTCCGTGAAAGGCCAGACTCGCCATGATCCTTGTTTCCGCTTCTGCAACTATGAAAAGGCTTTTCTCGTCATCCAGCATCTTCTGGATGAAGCGTTTTTCCTGTTCAGGAGTCATTTTAAGCTCTCCTGCCTCTCGCAGCATGTACTCCGTCTCGCTGTCAAGCTGGCGCATGAGCTCAAGAATTTCTGTACTCTGTGTCGGATCAGGGCTACGGATCATGAAATCAAAGCCATTGCTACTAAGACTTTCTTGATCAATAAGAGCCATGTTCATGAACCCCCGTGTTCAGAGTAATTACGTTATTTGACTTCTGCCGTTAAGTAAATCGAACAGAAGAAGATAATGGGTTCCGTTGAAAGCTTAACACATCGAAGATCAAAAGCTCATTCTTGCAGGTTGTTTGTGGCTGTCTTTGTTTGACAGGCGTAGCGAAGCCAAATGTTCTCTCCTCGAAGAGTCTCATGGGACAGAAGTCTCATGGAAAAGGAGCTCATGCTGGTCATCATGTTATGTGCGAAAAGCGGGGTGTCATAAGGCTTTACAATCACTGGGGCAATGATCAAACTCACCTCATCAACGAGTTCGGCTAGAAGAAGTGCTACGTTCAGCACGCCTCCAGAATCGGTCACCACAGTCTTGAAACCGCACTGGCTAGCAAGCAGCTCCAAAGCCTTTACAAGGTCGACTCTCTTTTCACCGACAATCTCGAACGAATACTCCCTCTCTTCCAGATAATCGAGATAGCTCTGAGGAGTGGTCTTCGAAGCAAGAACAACCACATCTTTGCAGTAGCCTGATCCCCTTAGTAAGTGAAGTTTCCCCTCAAGGATGCCTCTTGTATCGGGAATTACCCAGTAAGGACGGGGGTCCTCGGCCTGGATAGTGGGTTTTTTCATCATTGTTGCCTCTTCTTCTGGCAAGACTTCATAGAACTGCTCTAACCCGGTCAATGCAGTTACTGAACCCACAAGATGTGCATCGGGCTTGAAGGAAGCGGCAACTGAATAGTGCAGTTCGATGTCCGCTTCAAAGCCTTTCACAAAACCGTTCACACTGACGGTGTTATGAGTTATTACCTTTGGTCTGGCGTTCACGATGATCACCCGCATTCAGAGATAATTCAGTATGGCTTTACATATCGTTTCATGAGAAACATGTTATGGCGATTTCGCAGAAGATTCTTGTTCATTCCTTTACCTTTGACAAGTATACGTGTTCTTTCGACTTGTGAGACAACAGCGGATCAAACATAAGAAAGATACTACGTTGTTCCGGCTGTTGCATTCAGGACAAAACGAAGGGCAGGCTTTGTTGAGTGCGTCTCTCAAAAGCAGTTGCAGGCTCTGCCCGCTCAGATCCCTTTATCAGGCGGCATTACACTTGGAACAGGTCCTGTATCAAGGAAGATGTCATGGATGATAATTGGTTCATCCGGATCGAATATCTCATCAAGCGGGAAAATGTAGAGCGTATTATCTGCTCCCCAGTCTACTTGCTCGAGGAAGATCATGAATTCGGATCGTTCCCTTTCAGGATCAGAGATAAACGGATCTGTTGTCAGGTCGTTCAGGAAGACTTGCACCTGAGGTCTGATGCCATCAGGTCCAACAGGTATGTCCATTGTTATGAAGAGATGATCACGCCAGATCCTGTTCAAAATATCCAGAAGGTGTAAATCCGCCTCGAACGTTATTTCCTCCCCTTCATCAAGTGGCACTTCAACCAGCTGCCCGACGCTGCCATGACCCGCAGCGATGAAGATGAAGACTTCGTTCTCGTTCATGAGCTTGCTGACAGATGCAAGCGCTGTTTCCAGGTCTTCCTTTGTTGCTCCAACAAGCTTTGTGACCTCAAATCCCAGAGGGGCGGAAGTAAGAGTCTCTTCCCAGCTGTCTGCATCGTTCTCATGTCGCTTTTCTCCTGGTCCTGATGCACCGCTGAAGATAATCGCGTGCTTGGATTCAGCTTCATCTGAAAGCTTCACATACTGATCACCATCATAGAGTCCTTGAGGATGCTCTACATAGTCATCTCCGTATTCTTTCTTCTCCGGCCCGCATGGATCGTTTTTGTAAGCATCATCGTCAGTATGTGCAATGCTTCGATCGTTTTCGATGGCTTTTCTAAGTTCATCAAGCCAGAAATTTCGAGGATTGTCGACATCGTCTTTTAGTCCGTAGCTTGTCTCATCCCATCTTGCTGCTGATTTCAGGAGGGTGTTTTCGAATCCCTTGAGGTCGTCAAACATCCCACCACCAAAGCACTGTCCGAAGAAGAAGCCCATGTACTTGTAGCCTGCTTCAACAATAGTATCTTCGATCATTTTGGCATATTCGTGCGAACGTATCCCTGTATCCGATGCAGCAAGGTCCACCTTCATATTGTCCGGAGGCGAGATGTATTCAGGAGTCGCTACCGCTGTCGTGAACTGTACAGAGGTAAGGTTACCCTCTGTCTCGGGCGGACCGGAAACAG
>PWXG01000253.1 GCA_003561215.1 Thermotogales bacterium | reverse complement strand
TGTTTCGAACTGCATTGTGTTTTGCACTGGCTTTGCTTTTAGTGCTACTTCTGTTTGGATGTACCAAAGATTTCCTTCCGACCAAGGGCATTGCTGGAGAATGGGAAGCGTTAGCTGAAGCTGATCCACCAGCGGCAGGCACTGAATATTGGGCATACGTGTTCATGTTTACTTTCGATGAGGTTGTGGACGGTGTTGTTACAGGCAAGGCTCAGAACACTAAGATACATGAAGATGACCATACCTGGTACATGGACGGGGCCATTGTGGATTTAGAAGGAACCATGACAGAGCTCGGGGCCATTGGTTTCAGGATAACTTACACCGAAACTGACTACCTTGATTTCGAAGGAACAGTTCTAGGAGACAGTTTGCAGGGTACCTGGTACTATACAACAGAGACAGACTTGTGGGGCAACTGGACAGCAGAGAGAAAGTAGCCAGAAGAGAAGACTTTAGAAGCTGATACTGTTACCGCTAACAGCTTTATACTGGAGCAGCGTAGTCTACACTTCGGTGACTTTTTGCATTTATTGATTAAGTATCACATGAGAGTCCAGTTCTTCTGCTGCACTTCCGATAGACGGATCTTCCTCATATGTGTTCAAGTCAAAACCAGCAATGGCATATCTCTTTGTAAAGGAAGAAAGAACTTCAACATAAAACCAGGTGACAAATTGCTGGTTTTCGCAGATATTGAAGAAGGATTGTGGATCGCCACTCCTGAAATCCTTGACAGGATTGTGGAGGAAGCTACCGGTATGTTAAGAGGCAAAGAACCCGAAAACGAGATTGGTCAAAGCGAAGGTTGACTCATTGGAGGACACACGAATGTCTGAAACTCCAGCCATTCAGATGATGGGCATCACGAAGAGATTTGGGAAGTTGACAGCAGTCAACAACGTGGATCTCTCAATAAAGAGAGGAGAGGTGTTTTCACTCCTGGGGCCTAATGGAGCCGGGAAGACCACCACGATCAAGATGCTCTGTTGTCTCTTAAAACCAACTTCAGGATCAGCTATAGTTCTTGGCTATGACATCAACAGGGACTCTGAGAAGATCAAGCAGATCATTGGGGTTTCGCCACAGGAGACAGCAGTAGCAGAGAAACTGACGACAAGAGAGAACCTGAACTTGATGGCCAGGATATATGGCTTCAGCAAAGAAGATGCAAGAGAACGCGTTGAAACGCTTCTGGATATGACAGAACTTTCAGAAAGAAGCAACGACAGGGTGAAAAGACTCTCTGGTGGAATGAAGCGAAGATTGAACCTGGCAATGGCTTTGATCTCTGATCCAGATCTTCTCTTTCTGGATGAACCTACCCTTGGGCTTGATCCACATGCAAGAAGATCAATATGGAAACAGATAGAAGCTTTCAAGGGTAAGAAGACAATCTTGTTGACAACTCACTATCTCGAAGAAGCTGATGCGTTATCGGATCATGTTGCAGTTATCAAGGATGGGAAGATTGTCGCTCATGGAACACCTCATGAACTCAAGCGCGATGCCGCTGTAATGCAGATAATGGTTATCAGGGCTCAGCGTATTCCTGAAGCATGTATCGATGAACTGAAAACGAACTATCCTTTTGTGAAGGAGACGGCAGAAGGCCTTGAGATAAGGGGCGAGCGCCTTGTCTTCGACGGTATCGTTGATTTAATTCGTTCTCACGGTGTGAAGATAGAGTGGCTTACGATGAAGCAACCCTCTCTCGATGATGTGTTCTCGAGTCTTGTGGAAGAGGAGGGGGCAGAATGAGGACAGTTGCTCTTGCAGGTAGGGTCTTCAAGGAAGTCTATCGTGACAAAGCCGGAATAACGCTGGGAATCATCTATCCTGCGATGTTGATGGTAATATTCATGTTAATCGAAGGACATGTACCTGTTGACATATTCGAGCCTATCAACATCATGCCGGGTATTACAGTCTTCAGCTTCGCATTTCTCACGATGTTTTCTGCGTCAATGCTCTCAAGAGACAGAGAGAAAGCTTTTCTCATCAGGCTACTGACAACACCACTTAAGCCCGGGGAGTTTATTCTGGCCTATTCCCTCCCCTATTTCCTGATTGCTTTACTGCAGACCGTTGTTATGTTTATTACAGGAACGCTCTTTGGTGCTCCTGCTGGTATCGGATACATCACATCACTCTTGTTCTTGCTTCCAACTGCAATGATCTGCATCGGAATAGGAATGATCTTGGGATCGCTGTTTGCAGAGAGTGCCTTACCTGCACCAGGGACAATTACGATAGTCGTCATAGCCTTTTTCAGCGGAGCTTTTGCAGACTTCAAGATGATAGGCGGGATTGTCCGCACAATTGCACTAATTCTTCCATTCTCACACGCTGTTGATGGTATCAGATCCATACTTGCCGGAAATCCACTGAGTGAAGTTATGAACTCTCTCTATCTTGTCGTTGCATATGCGCTTTTATTCTATTTGCTCGGCATATTGTTCTTTAGGTGGAGGACGAGATCGGTCTAGTTCTATAAAACCTCAGAGGGTACAGTGACGAAATCAGCTGAGTTACCCTGGCCTCCTATTGGTCTGCCCCGATTTCCGGGATGAGGTGAACTGAAATCATATCGCGACATCATAAGTATCCTGATCAGGAAAACGTGATACTATCAGAGACCTTGTAAGAGACGTCAGGTAAGAACTACTCACCAGTGACCTTTAGGCAGACAAGATTTGGAGGTAGCAACATGAAAGGTCCCGACACAAAGAGACCACGACCGTTGGCCCAGGATGCCTACAATGAACTGGCTGAATCATATGCTGCCATCGTCGATGAAAAGCCCCACAACGCCTATTATGAGAGACCCGCGACCCTTTCACTACTGCCCGACGTGAACGGGAAGCGTGTTCTTGATGCAGGATGCGGCCCAGGTTTTTATGCAGAATGGTTGGTGAATCATGGCGCAAATGTTGTAGCCATTGATGCCAATGAGAAGATGGTTCATCTTGCCAGAAAGCGCGTGGGAGAAGGCGTCAGGGTAGAACTCGCTGATATTGATCATCCCCTTGCCTTCCTATCCGATTCAGCGTTTGACATCGTTCTTGCCCCTCTAGTGCTTGATTATGTGAAGGATTGGGTGCCTGTATTCAGAGAATTCTACCGAGTTCTTGAACGTGGAGGTTATCTTGTCTTCTCATCAGATCACCCATTCGTGAGATACGATAACGATCCTGAGACACACGATTATTTCAGCACTGAGTTAGTTGAGTACGTCTGGAAAGGATTTGGATTCCCGGTGAGCGTCCCCTACTATAGTCGTCCGTTGGGTTCGGCCATAAACCCGCTGATAGATGCCGGGTTCATTATTGACAGGATTCTGGAACCAAGACCCACTGAAGAATTCAAGAAGAATGCTCCGGAAACATATGAAAGGCTCAACAAAAAGCCCAGCTTCATGTGCGTCCGCGCCAGAAAGCCATCCGCAGCTACTCTTATGTCAAATTGAACTGACCCTTCATTGACGATTATGAATCTCTTTGTGCAGACGTCATAGTCTAGCTTGATAGAGCTCAAACAAGTCATTACTTATCTGAGAAGCAACCATTTGGATAGTTGGATGGATGAGATTGAAAGCCAAGTAGAAGTCCTGAGGTCTTCCAAATAGAACGAATTCGTGATAATAGGAGTATCATCTTGTTATGATTCACCCTACTGAATAACTCTGTGTCTTACTTTCGTAAAGCAAGTATTCTGCCAGGGAATGTTGAAAGGGGTGGCTGGTATGAAATCGCGACCGAGGTTGTTCTTCCCTATTCTTGTCATAACTGTGGCTCTCTTACAAATGACTTCTTGCACTCTCATCCAATCCAAATCTGTGCCTGAAGGTTTTGTGCTGGTCAAGAGAGGCTGTTTCACGATGGGAGATACCTGGGGTGAGGGTTTGTGGTTCGAGTTTCCTGTCCACCAGGTTACTCTCACATATGACTTCTACATAGGTATTCACGAAGTGACGTTTGCGCAGTACGATCTCTTCTGCGACGATATGGATAGACCAAAACCGTGGGATAGAGGCTGGGGGAGAGGGCAAAAGCCCGTGATAAACGTGACCTGGTGGGACGCTATTGCTTACTGTAATTGGTTGAGCCAAAGGGAAGGCT
>PWXG01000272.1 GCA_003561215.1 Thermotogales bacterium | reverse complement strand
CGGGCGAGGTGCGAAGCGACAACGCCGACGGGATCGCCTGTTGGTTCATAGACACCGACTACAACGGTGAGAGCTTCTTCGTACGGCACGCCTACTTCCTCGGCGCGAACGATCCCTACAAGGCGCTCAAGAATACGCTCAAGGCCGAGATTAGCGAAGACGCGTGGGAAACACTGCACAGCGATACCTCGCGGCCTTTCGAGAAGCCGGCAACCGGCCGGATTGCGGTGAAGGTCATCAACCATCTCGGCGACGAGGTGATGAAGGTGTTCAAACTGTAGGCGCCATGGAGTTCCGCATAGCCGAGACCTTCACCCAGAGTCTCAGCCGTCTTAAGCCGCAAGAGCAGAAGCTTGCTAAGACCACCGCGTTTGACCTGCAGATGAACCCGGCCCACCCCGGGTTCCAGTTTCATAAGCTCGATCGGGCCAAGGACAAGAACTTCTGGTCGGTGCGCGTGAACGCCGATATCAGGCTGATCGTCCACCGAAGCGGCGGCAGCTTGTTGCTCTGTTATGTCGACCACCATGACAAAGCCTATGCCTGGGCAGAGCGCCGCAAGCTTGAAACCCATCCCAAAACCGGCGCGGCTCAGCTCGTTGAAGTTCGCGAGACCGTTGCAGAGGTTCGCGTGCCGGTCTATACCGCAGATGAGTCTCCGGAAGACCGGCCGTCGTCCCAGGCCGCCGGCCCCACGCTTTTCGCCGAGGTCAGTGATGAGGTGCTACTCGGTTACGGTGTGCCGCCCGACTGGGTGGACGATGTGCGGCAAGCCGATGAGGAGGAGCTTCTGCTGCTCGCAGAGCGCCTACCGGCCGAGGCATCTGAAGCACTTCTTGAGTTGGCAACCGGGGGCCGGCCCGCGCCGGCGAGAACCGCCGCTACCGTCGGGGCAGACCCGTTTGCGCATCCCGATGCTCAGCGCCGTTTTCGTGTTATCACCTCAAACGAAGAGCTCAAACAGGCGCTCGAGTATCCCTGGGAGAAATGGATCGTTTTTTTGCACCCCGACCAGAGGCAGCTTGTTGAGCGCAACTACAACGGCCCGGTGCGCGTTTCAGGCTCGGCCGGTACCGGGAAAACCATCGTAGCACTCCATCGCGCTGCATTCCTCGCGCGTACGAGTCCCGAATCACGAGTGCTGCTTGCAACTTTCTCCCAACCGCTCGCATATGCGCTGCGGATGAAGCTTCGGCGGCTGCTCGGCTCCGAGCCGGCCGTGGCCGAACGCATCGAAGTGCACTCGCTCGACTCGCTCGCGCTGCGCCTTCACAAGGCTATGCTCGGCCCGGTCACGCCGGCATCTCAGCAAACCGTGCGCGAGGTTCTCGGCGAGGCCGCTCAGAGCGTTGAGGGACACGAGTTCAGTGAGCGATTCCTGTTGGCTGAGTGGCGGCAGGTCGTGGATGCACGGCAGCTTAAGGATTGGGAGGATTATCGCGACGTTGTTCGACTCGGGCGCAAGACGCGCCTTGCCGAAACAAAGCGCAGAACGCTCTGGGCGATCTTCTCTGAAGCACGCGCGAAGCTCGCTGCACGCAACGAAAAGACGCTTGCTCAGATCTACTTCGACCTTGCAGAGGCCTACCGGCAAGGGAAAGCGGCCCCTTATAACTCTGCGGTTGTAGACGAGGCACAGGATCTCGGCGTCGCCGAGCTGCAGTTCTTCGCCGCAATGGCCGCCGGCCGTGAGAACGGGCTGTTCTTTTCCGGCGACCTCGGCCAGCGCATCTTTCAACAGCTTTTTTCCTGGAAAGCACTGGGGATCGAAATTCGCGGCCGCTCCCACACCCTCAAGGTGAACTACCGAACCTCGCACCAGATACGCCGTCTTGCCGATCGCCTGCTTGATCGCGAAGTAGCCGACGCCGACGGCTACGTTGAAGACCGCCGCGGCACCGTGTCGGTATTCGGCGGCCCGGAACCGGCCATTGATGTTTGCAACACCGAGACGGAGGAGATAGCAACCGTGGCTAAGTGGCTGCAGGCTCGAGGTGCCGAGGGGTGCAAGCCGCATGAGCTTGCGGTGTTCGTGCGCTCGGCTGCAGAGGTTCCCCGAGCAAGGGCCGCCGCCGAGGCGTCTGGGCTGCCGTTTCAGGTGTTCGATACCCAGCCGGACATCGTCTCCGGCCGGCTCTCTGTGGGTACAATGCACGCGGCCAAAGGGCTTGAGTTTCGCGCGGTAGCGATAATGGCCTGCGACGACGAGGTTTTGCCGCTGCAGAGCCGCATCGAGGAAACAGGCGACACCGCCGACCTCGAAGAGGTCTACAACACTGAGCGGCACCTCTTCTACGTCGCCTGCACCCGCGCCCGCGACCACCTACTCATAACCGGCCTCGACCCGGCATCGGAGTTCATCGACGACATGACGAGGTGATGGTTCCGCCACCGCCTTCGAGGGCGAGCGTGGTCCTCAGACTGCTCCGGTGCGGATAGGTAGTCTGGCGCATTTCGAGACCACCTATTGCAGTCGAACCAGATAGCTGCCGGCACCAATCCGGCCGGATGGTCGGAGATTCATCACCCAGAGGAAACAACTGTATTACGAGCTCTCCTGCACCTCGGCTAAACGTGTGGTCGGTAGTGACCCGGTTTCGTTTAAATATTGTGCGCTGCAAGCTTCATTGAGAATGACGGATTTCGCACGCCATGGTACGATACGGTCCATGAGGTCCCGGCTCTACGAAGTTTCGCCGGAATCAGCCAGACACCACCCAAGAACCACCCCGAGATTTACAGCGTCAGCGCTAGTCAGTGTTCACTGGCCGGCATCCTCTGAACCGAGAAGGAGACAGAGTACTTGCGGTACCGTGTGCCGCAGTCCTCACCAACGGTAAGGAATAGAAGAGTTGCAGGAGATCGCTGATTACCCAAGGCAAACTTACTGGCGAGTAATAGGGCGTCACTAGAATTGCGATGGCGTTCAGGTGCATTAATCCGGAGCTGTCGGACGATGGGAGCCCAATGGATAGGGCTACCGTGGGGAAATGCTTGGCGTCTATGCGGATCAGGATAGCAAGATACATTTTGCTGCGTCGGCTGGAATAAGAGATGATTGGTAAAAGAACTACTGCCGACGCGCTGCTTTATAACTTGGGCCTTATACGGAGAGATGCTCCATGACTAAAATTTCGACGGGAACCGTATAGATATAGTTAGCTTAGAAAAGAGATTCAGAATATGGGGCATCCATCGCTAGAACAAGAGGAAACAGCAATTGGTAGTGTTCGCACGCTGCTCGGCGAGTTGGAGTCTCTTAGACAAGATCCAGACTATGAATATTATTATCGTGGTCACTCCAATAAGAAATTCAAACTGATTCCCTCAGTCTACCGAAACCCTGGCTGGATCAACAATGAGCACAGAATGTTCAGAGAGTTGGTCCTGCGTTGTCCGGATGATTTTCACGAGCTAGAAACCACGTTTCAAAAGTTAGTGAAAATGCAGCATTACGCTTTACCAACTCGATTGCTTGATATCACTGGGAATCCATTGATAGCTCTTCTTTTTGCGTGCAAAGAGGAAATAGATAAAGAGGAAGAAACGGGTAAAGAAAAATATGCCGATGGTGAGGTAATTATCTTTCGACTACCAAAGAAAGAAATAAAATATTTTGATAGTGACACGGTGAGCGTGATTTCTAATGTCAGTAAGCAGCCCTCTGATTTCGCGTTCAAAGTAAGAGCTGGCGAATATCCAGAAGAGTTTTCTGAGCAAGATTCGGTGAAGTTGTTGGTTCATGACATACGCCAAGAAAGATCGCTATTTGAGCCGAAGATCAAATCAGAACACCTGCGGTCGGTAATCTGTGTCAAGCCTTTGCTGGATAACCCGAGAATCATTAGGCAGGATGGCGCATTCTACCTGTTTGGGGTCAATGATAAAAAGACAGAATGTTCGCGAATTCCAAGTACGTATATTTGCAGACCGAAGAACTCAAGGCTGGTCGTAAGGGCCGCAGAAAAAAGGAAAATGCGAGAGCAGCTGGAAGCCTTAGGAATTAGTGAGGGGAAGATTTACCCTGAAATCGATTCAGTCGCGTCATATGTCAAACGGTTATTTGAAGAAAAAGCTAACAATAAAATCCAGCGGACGCGTAGAACGCGCCGCTGATTTAAGTGGTGCGCCCGGCAGGGCGCACCTACTTGGAGGTGAAAGTCCTCTACGG
>PWXG01000091.1 GCA_003561215.1 Thermotogales bacterium | reverse complement strand
TGACTATTTCACGATCGATCCCTCTTTTGGCAACCTGGAGTCCTTCAGGGAACTGTGTACAGAGGCTCATAAAAGAGGGATGAAGGTCATAATCGACGGCGTGTTCAACCATGTTGGTGCTGCTTCGCGATGGTTCAATGTTCTGGGGATTTTCAACGATTCAGGGGCCTTTCAAAGCAAGGAGTCTCCATACTCCAGATACTTTATCAGGCAAGGAAATGGATTCAGAACGTGGGCAAACTCGAAAACACTGCCTGAACTTGATCTTGACAATCCAGAGTTAACCGACCACCTTTTTGATTCCGAAAACTCCGTCGTGCGCTATTGGATTAGGCAAGGCGCAGACGGCTGGCGGTTGGATTGTGCGTATGACCTTGGATACAAGAACATACGAAAGATTGTTGATGCAGCAAGAGGAGAAAAACCTGATGCACTTATCACTGGAGAGATCTGGAATCATCCTTCGCGATGGGAAGAGAGTGGAATGCACGGAATTATGAACTACTGCTACCGGGGATTGTTACTCGACCTGGTGCGTGGGGACTGTTCGGGAGAGAGTGCAGGAAGAGTCCTTCAGCAAATCGTGGAGACTACTGATCAGAGATTTCTTCGTGCTTCCTGGAACATGATCTCCTCTCATGATGTGCCCAGAATCTCGACGGCGATTTCTGATGAGCAACTCGCTGAACTTGCAATAGCTCTCCAGTATGCATTTCCTGGTAACCCACTGATATACTACGGAGAAGAACTGGAAATGGAAGGAGGAGATGATCCCGAGAACCGGGGCCCGATGAGATGGGATTATCTGAGAGAGCCTCCAACCAGGTACTTCTTCTACAAGGAACTCAACAGGATCAGAAGCGAGAACCCCGCATTTACCAGGGGTGAGTGTTCTCTTGTTCACTCATCGAAGCCGGAATTGCTGGCCTTCAAGCTATATACGGAAAGAATCGACGAGCTTGTCGTGGTTGTTGCCAATCCAACGCAGGCTCCGGTGA
The DNA here is from genome assembly GCA_003561215.1 of Thermotogales bacterium. GTDB lineage: Bacteria > Thermotogota > Thermotogae > Petrotogales > Kosmotogaceae > UBA9910. The sequence continues at coordinate 3,176 of PWXG01000091.1, read as the reverse complement.
CAACCACACTCTACCTTTGCGAACCCATGCTCATGAACGGGACATCCATGAGAGATATCAGAAGCAGTGTAGCAGGAACAGTTGATACTGGAAGACTTCGCATTACTGTTGCTGCGAAATCTTTCTTCTTTCTCGTGCCGGCTATCTCAAGATATCCCGAAAGCTATTCTCCCTACAAGAGAGTCTGATAAACGTGGTTAGTTCGCGCATGGCAGGTGGGGCACTTCTTGGCTTCACAGCAGTCATATGGGGTGTGTCGTACGTGTTTACCAAAGTGGCTGTAGAGACCATCCCACCGATGACACTCGCCTTGCTAAGGTTCACTATCGCTTTGGCAATTCTTCTTCTCTTCAGCAGAAGAGACAAGGTCAGACTTAAGGGAAAAGCACATCTGTATGCAGCCCTGGCCGGACTTTTTGGAGTTACATTCTACTTCTTCTTTGAGAACTCTGCGCTGAAACATACATCACCTTCCGATGCTTCATTGATCGTGTCTTCTGCACCTCTATTAACACTGTTGCTTTATGATATCCGCCGCAGGCGCTTTGAGATTGCCGAGTATTCGGGAGCACTTCTGGCATTTGTCGGTATAGCATTGCTGGTATATGGTGGGCAGTTTTCGGAGTTCTCAAGTGTTGGAGGAAATCTTCTTGCTTTTGGTGCAGCTGTTTCGTGGACTGCATATACATTTCTCTTCGAGAGAATAGCTGGATCATCGCTAAGAGGTGTCATCGAGACTATGACCTGGGGTCTCCTTTTCATCATTCCCTTTTCTGTTGCGGAGTTGATCAGGACCCCCTGGAATGGTAGTATCTCACTTTCCGTAGTCTCAGGGGTGGTTTATCTTGGGGTAATGGCCTCTGCTTTGGGCTATTTTTTCTGGGGAAAAGGAATACAGCTCTGGGGAGGGAAAGCCTCGACCTTGTGGATCTACACTATCCCCATTTTTGCGGCTGTAGCGGATGTTCTTGTTCTGAAGAACAGACCTTCGCTTTTCTTCTACTTTGGAGCTGTCTTTGTTGCCTGTGGAATGGGCATTTCTATAGCTTCACAAAAAAGGATCGAATCCGAAAACAAAGCATACTAAAGGAATCTCCCTATCAGTAGCGCTATTATAAAGCCAGAACACACGCCAAAACAACAAATAGATCATTCAATTAATTGATTCGGTCGTGGTATAATCCGATTGATCAAATGATTGAAAGGGGTGATTTTTGTGAGAGGTGAGGAAACCCGAGAAAAGATAATGGAAGCCGCACTTAAGGTCATCTACAGTGAGACAATCGAGGGACTCAGTACCAGAAAGGTGTCAGGTGTTGCCAATGTGAATCTGGCTGCAATACACTATCATCACAGGTCAAAAGATGGCATGCTTATAGATCTCTCTCGGTATGTGCTCAACAACTACGTCACTCCAGACGTGTTCGAAGGTTTGGAAGCCAACGAAGATCCTGCGATAGTCATTGAGACGCTTCTCAAGAGAGTATTCAAGCTCTACAAGAAGAGGCCTGATGCGATAGTGACTGCTCTCTATCTCTGGCTTCAAGGCCTTAGAAGCAGGAGAATCAAAGACATCTTCAAGTCGTTCCAATCGGACAAACTCCTTCAACTCGAAGAGGCACTGGCAGTCTCAATGTCAAAAAGACGGGCCAGAAAAATTGCTGAGAGAGTGTTAACGTATCTATCGGGATGGCTGTTTGAGACAGTTGTGGACGAAGTCCTTCCCGATCAAACCCTGATTGAAGAAGTTGCCAGGCTTTTGGTGTAAGGTTACTGGTCGGTCAAGTTGCGCGTAAGGTCAAAACTTATGCCGATCCCAGCAAAGAGCGTTGTCGGATACAAAGAGATGTTGCTGAGATCATCATCAATTTCCCATGAAGTCTTGAAGAACAGTTCGGCGAGGCTGATTCTGCTGATCAGGATGTTAATATCAGCTGGAGCCCGATATCCGGCCGAAATATCGATAGAAGTAAAGTCTCGTTTTATTGCAGGATCAGGCTGTAACTCTTGATAGCGGCCTATCTTCAGTGCGAGGTAACTTCTCTGGTTGTCTGCGGAAAATGCGCTGTAGAGGTATCCCCCGAGAAAGGAAACCTCCGGAAGTGCCGTTCTGTAAAGTGCACCGAGGCTAAGGCGCACAGGACCAAAATCGTAGCCCGTGCTAAGAATAACCTCTCCGATTTCGGGTCCGCTAACAGCAAGCTGACCCGTAATATGGAACTTCCTGTCGAATCCGAACTTGAAATATGCACCGTTATCCGTAGACCAGCCCGCTTCTAGAAAGCTGAGTATACCCAGCTGGAAGGAAAAAGCGCGATACCCCCCAAGGAGCCGGATCGAACCAGAATCCATTAGACCGAAATCGGGCGCTGCAATAATTGCAATACTTACCAGAAGAAGCAAAAGCAGCAAAACCCCGCTCTTCAACATGACAGTAACCCCCTTTCTGCTATTATATATCATGGAAAGCGAATTTCGAGCACTGCAGAAACCCGGGCATTCAGCCGTCTCTTGTTGACGAAACCCCGTCCTCAATGATCTGGCAGTCCTGGTCTCAGTGCGAGAATAAGGATGGCGCTGTACCGTAACCAGACGGAGGAAGACACATGAGCATTTATGACAGAGATTGGTATCGTGAAGAATCAGAAAAGCCGGGACCGAAGCCAGGAAGAAAACGCGACTCCAGGTTCATTTTCGGACTCATTCTTGGACTAATCATCGGCTTCCTGGGAGGATTGTTGATCTGTCTGTGAGTAAGACAGCTAGAATTCGACAGAGATGAACGGTCTTATCTCGTAGACAGGCCTTTCGTAACCCCCGTACTGCTGGAAATATCGTCCAAAATAGAGTGCGAAATCCCCACCTATCCTGACTCTTCCAAAGTCATAGTAACCCCCGAGTTTCAGGATTCCCGCCGGGTATTTCTCCCCGTCCGAGTTTCTCCAGTATTCGGGGTCAGTCCATTTGCCGGGTTCATCACTTGGATCGTCCATATACAGGTAAGGTGTCTTCATGGTGACTTCTCCCTGCACGAAGTAATCGAATACAAGATCGACTGTGAAGCTATTTTTGTTATATAGAGAGAGGAAGACGGAAAATCCGTTGAGATCAGGTCCGTACTTGAATCCCGTGGGATACTCGTTGATATCCCTGGCACCCGGATATTCTGACTTGGT
>PWXG01000187.1 GCA_003561215.1 Thermotogales bacterium | reverse complement strand
TTCTATGGCTTGCTCTAACTCCCCTCTCCGGAGTGGGCAGACCGCTTGGATAGGGTGGATCGCTCTTGCTGCGAGCCGTGTGCTCCCGCTGCGTACTGCTGCTTCACCTATCTGGCAGTATCGGTTTTCCCCTTAAAACCTCTTGATTCTTGCGGATTTTCGCAACCAAAGACTCAAGACAACGGTCTCATCATTAATGGAAAGAGAAGTCTTTTCTTTCGGGCACGACTAGTTGGAGATTGGCCCTTTCGGGATACAAAAGAGTAGCTGACGGTAGATGTTCTTTAACATACAATATCTCTGAAGATCGCAAGGAGGGATGGGTTATGAGAAGGGTTATGCTGGTTCTGTGGGCGCTGGTTTTTGCCGTTGTTTCGATGGTCTATGCTTCTTATGACGCGACTATGGCTACCTCAACTGGTTACGGAATATACCAGTTATCTGTTACGTCCGTGCCCTCAGGAGCTCATGTCTACATTGACGGAGCCTATAGAGGCCGCACACCGCTTCAAATATCACTTTGGCAAGGGGCTTACTCATTAAGGGTAGAGATGAGCGGTTACAGAGTTTACGAGGAACGTTTCACAATCAACAGGAACATCAACAAGAGTGTATATCTTGTTCCTGCGGTTAGGACTCGCCGACTGACTGTCACGAGTAGTCCTTCAAGAGCGGAGGTTTTCATCGATGGCTCCTATGTAGGAAGAACCCCGCTTTCACTCAGCCTTGAAGAAGGCACTTATGACTTACTGATAGGTCTCCCCGGCTACTGGGATCATTCTGAAAGAGTGCGCCTTACTACTGACAGGTACCTGGATGTTACACTTACTCCGGATACCAGACCGATATTCTACAGAAGAACGGCCTGGCTGGGCGATATTCCCCTTGACAGGTTTCTTCTATTATCCATTGGCCTCTTGTTCGTTGTGTTGGCTTTGATGTACTAGCAACAACTGGAACCCTGAGATTTCGGCGAGCTGTAGTTCGTATAAAGACTCCCTGAGCTGCACAGCTTGCTTTTTGTGTTTGTCTCAGTGAACTGCAATATCCTAATACTCCCTTCTCTTTGGGAAGCACCAGTAATCCTGAATGCCCCGCAACTTCCAGGCCTTCATGAAGGTAGAAACACAAGGCCTGTTCGTTCTTGTCATTGCAGTAGAGGTAAGGTAGTTCTTCACTGGTTGATTGAGAACATGTGTTTCAGAGCATTTCGCAGTAGTTGTCTTCAAAGTCCCTTTCCCTGTTGCTCGGGAGAGACAGCCATAACACTAGTCTCTGCCCCTTTGAGCTCATAGAACCCTACTACCTCGTTCCCTCTTAACATCACGTTGCACTCACCCGTTTTTGTCTTCGTTTTCCATTGTGGCAATAAGCTGTCCTGCCTGGGGACGAAGTAACCCTGATCCGGGTTATCAAAGGTATGAGCCATCGACTTGTCAAGCATTCTACATGTCTCAACAAGATATTTTTCAGAAGAGGGAACGATCGCCGTATCTTCAGGTAGCCGAACACTTAGATCACCAAAGGTCTCACAAAAACCTCTGAGCTCGTGTGTTTTGTGCCCCTCTCCCTTCCAGGGAAGGCCGTTCAAGAGAAGCCTTTCCAGTTTCTGGTTTATCGGTACATACCAGATACTCGTAACAGTGTCCAGTTGCCCGGGCTTCTTTGATGAGGTCAAGAAGCTCCCCTTCCAGCTCATCAGGCATATCTAGACTGAAGCCTCCAAAATTCTGAGCCTGTTAGAAAAGATTGATGAACAGAAAACGCCAAGTGTTAAGTTATCCGGATAATAGATACGGTCGATGAACCCACCGAAGTCCGAAGATCCCGGTGCGCTTTCGAATATCCATTTCTCTCCCTTATCAATCGAAGCTATCAATCTACTTACCCTGGTTTTCTCTTCTTTACCAGAGAATACTCTGAATCCTTTTCTCATCGTATACACCCTCTGCCACATAGTCCTGTGAACTACTAGGATCCTGAGAACTCGCTGTTTGAGAGAGTATGACACGGTTCTTCGGTGTTTCAAGAACTGAAACCAAGAATCGACTTGCGAGAACAGTTGTTGGTTGACTAAGATCAGTTCTTAGTTGTTGGCCGCCAGAAGTCAGAACCGAGCGCTGCGCGCTGCAAAGTGCCCCAACCGTGAGCTACGCGCCTAGTGCGAATTTCGTTCATCATTATTTGTCGTTGTTCTCGTCGCACGCCGTAATTTCGGAGTTCTCGTAAATCGGACTCTTCGAAAGTCGTCTCTTGCAGTCTTGTTGCCGCAAGCCGTTTACAGTGAGCTGCTCGCTGCATGCAGATATTACTGCCGCACATGTTCTCAAGTATTGCCTTATGCGATCAGAACATGCCATTATTGAAGCAGCACACGATTCTTTCACACAGGATGTTACATTCATGTGCGAGAAGTGCCAATTTTGACGATGCGAAAAATGGAAAGACAACAGCAGGCGCCTGCATCGGGATTATTAGTGCGATTGTCTTGGGCGCGATAGAAAGAGTGAAAGAGATCGGGATAATGAAAGCGATGGGGTTGAAAGAGGGTGAGATTGTACGTGTATTTTTGCTCGAAGCAGGATGAATTGGCGCAATTGGAGGATTGATTGGTTGTGCGGTAGGGGCGGCTATGGTTTTCTGGCTCAAAGAATTTGGAGTAAGCATGGAAGCCTTCTTTGATCTGGGAGCGACGGGAGTGCCACTCGCGGATAGGATCCATGGTGCCTGGAATACATTCTCTTTCTTCATGATTCTTGTATTTGCAGTTGTTGTTGCAGTGATTGCCAGCATAGTCCCTTCATACTGGGCAGCTCGTAAAGATCCTATTCATGCAATCCGGCACAGGTAAGAAAATGGAGGTGTCTAGATGCAGCTGACAAGAATCGCCTGGAGGAATCTGAAACGGAATATCGTCCGCACTTTCATTGCTATCCTGTCCATTACTATCGTAGTAATAATCGTTCTTTTCGCGCGTGGACTTACGGTAGGGATAACAGAGCCGAGTCTGGCCATGTACATTGACAATAAATTCGGACACGTCAGAATCACGACCGAAGAATACAAACTGCGAGAGGTCTTACTGCCCCTTGACTTTACTATCAAAGGTTTTGATGGCCGTGGGGCAGAGGAGATGACTATCGAGATTGAAGAGATGACCAGAGTAGAGCACGTACTGCCCAGAATGCGTTTCGGAGCTATGGCGACTATTGGGGACGTTCAGGTAAGGATGGTCGGTGTGGGAGTTGATCCCGCACGAGAGAACAATTATGGGGCTTTATCGCGAGATATTCTGGAAGGTCGGATGCCAGAGGCAGTTAACGATATTCTGGTCGGGCGTGGACTACTGGAGAAACTCGGGGCAGAAGTTGGTGAAAGCTTTACACTGATGTTCTCCGATGCTCATCAATCCTTGCGCACACGCACTTTTGATATTGTAGGTGTCAGAGAAGTAGGGGTCGCCGGATTGGACAACAACTACTTCTATATGCCCTTGAAAACGGCGCAGGATATGCTGCTACTTGAGGACCAGGTTACAGAAATGCTCGTCTTTGCCTCTACTGCCCAGGAGGCTCATGCTTTACAAGCTGATCTCAATACTTTGCTGAAAGAACGGGGGGAAGACAAGTACACAACCGTAATCTGGCATATGGCCGATCCCTTTGTAGAGTTCTACAATGAAGCAGCCTCCATCATGGGTTTCGTCTACTTGCTCATCATTCTCATGGGCAGTGTAGTAATAATCAGCAACTTAACCATGATAGTGCGGAAAGAACTCCCGAGATTGGCATGATGGCAGCACTGGGGCTTAGGAGGAGAGAGATCATGAGGGTTTTTATCCTGGAAGTAGCTTTCATGGGTCGATAGTAAGCTTTCTTGGAGTTGTTGGTGGGAAGCTTATAACCTTTCACTATTCGCGAGCAGGACTCCACGAAGAAGATTCTGCGATACTATCCAGAGATTGGAACTCCTTATAAAACCTACCTTCTACCCGGCATTCAGTATTGAAAACCTTATCGTCAGTTTTGCACTGGGAGCAATTGTTGTAACCCTTGCATGCCTTTACCCGGCCTTCAAAGCGGCAAGACTCCAACCCGTAGAGGCTTTGCACTATATCGATGAATAGGAGATACGTGATCAGTAGCGGCAATCTTGGCTGTTTTATGCAGTTGCACTAATGCTTATAAGCTAGCCTGGAACTGGAAAGAG
>PWXG01000235.1 GCA_003561215.1 Thermotogales bacterium | reverse complement strand
TATATCCACGGCTTGATAATCGACCATTGCCCAGTTAAGTCACCGTCATACAAAGCAGTTTCCGGGTGTTTGATATAGTAGATTCTGTATTCTTCTGCGGACTTTGAAAAAACGACGGTGCCTGTGCATGTGGTGAGAATGTGAGATACACCGTATCAGGAGTTTCCTGGACTATGATATGAAACGTCGTATTTGAACAGACATAATCAGCACAGAAGACTACATGGCACAACAAAACTGATTGTTGCTGTAGATCATTTTTTCAAAGCGGTTGTCATATATCGAAGTATCTCTGTCCTGAATAATGGTCTTTCGCAGCATGTTTCGATGGTAGTATTATGTGAGGTGTGGTGTGAATAAGAGGAGAACAGATGCACTTGTAATCGGTTCTGGACTAAGTGGCCTGACAGCAGCTGCTCTTTTGGCCAAGCGTGGACTGCGCGTGACACTCGTGGAGCAACATTTCCAACCGGGAGGATCGTGCGGAGCTTTCCGTCGCGATGGTCGCACTTTTGACCAGGGTACTGCTATGTTGTTCGGCTTCGGTGAGAGGGGCTTCAACCCACATCGTTTTGTGATGAATGAGCTGGAAGAACCAATAAGTGTAATCAAGCACAAGCAACTATACCGACTCAACTATGCTGGAACCCCTATAACGTTCGATGAAAATCTTGATGATTACCTTGATCAGCTCTCTAGACTCTTCCCAGAAGATATTGATGGCATTCGAGCTTTCTACGAATACATCAGTGATCTATACTTCAACGTCGTCGTGGCAGATCCCGTATGTGTTTCTCCTTCAGAAATTCCTCGTACTGAAGGAATAAAGATGTTCCTGCGCCACCCTATTCGAAATCTCAGGTTGTTCTCTCTCTTCTCAAAGAGCGCAGGAGATTTAATGCGAAAGTTTGTTTCCTCAGAAAGGGTAATCGAGTTCTTCAGCAAGCTCACCTCAACCTACTGTTATACGTTGCTTGATGAAACCCCTGCAATTCTCGCAGTAACGATGTTCATGGATAACCACCATGGAGGTAGTTATTACCCCTTAGGTAGCTCTCAGCAACTCCCGGGAAAACTCGAGAAGTCCCTCGAAGAGAACGGAGGAGACATCCTGTATGAGTCTAGAGCAGAGAAGATCCTTTTCTATGATGGGAAGCCCGCAGGTGCAGTCGTAAGAACTCATGAGGGGATGATACAGATAGATGCTGAAGATATTGTATACGGTGGAACCCTTCTGAGCTTTTATGACAAACTGGTTCCTCAAGAACACCGCGATCCGGGAAAGGTTGAGTGGGTGAAGAACCTGTCGATGACTTATCCCAGTGTTGTGCTTTACTGTGTGGTCGATGCAGAAATCATTCCCAAAAACGTTCTGCCGATCGAGATGATGGCAGATAATCCTCACTCACTTGACGAAAAAGAAGTGACGATGTATACCTTCTCAATTGCTGATCCATCACTATGCAGACCAGGCGAGCATGTTGTAATGGCTATTGGCCCTTCTCTAAAGCCATGGCCTTCTCCAGATGACCCCACATACAGAGGATCTGATTACACCGAGCAGAAAGAAGGAGAACGACAGCGCTTGCTCGAAGTCCTGGAATCACACTTTCCAGGATTCAAGAATGCTTTGCGTCTTTCCATGGTAGCGACTCCATCGACAATCGAAAGGTACACGATGAAAGAACGGGGTTGCGTCGCTGGCCCCAAGCAGTCAATGGGCCAGGACCTTCTTAAAAGGCAGCATGCTGCGAGTGAATGGCCATCGCTCTTCTTCTGCGGAGAAGCAACTGTGATGGGAACGGGTAGCCCTGCTGTTACTATTTCGGGAATCAGTGCAGCCAATCTGGTCCTTCGAAAGCGACGTCTAAAGGAGTATCGCTGGAAACCCGACTTGAACGATATGGTTGAAACACTTGAGAGTAAAGCACCGCAGTTACGTTTCGACAATTCGGGAGGAGTTCTTCCTTCGCTAAACATGATAACTGGCGAGATCGAGGTAGAACTGCATGATCTGGCTTCATCATGCCATTGGTGCGATCCTGCGCGGTGTACAAAGGATTGTCCCGCATCAATCGATATCCGTTCAATAATGCGTCGACTGGAGTGTGGGAATACCTTCGGAGCAAGGAAAAGACTCTCAGAATCGCTAGGAGTCTCTCAAGTTTTTCCGTGTAAACAATGTTCTGCTTATTGTGAAAATGCATGTTCTTCAAGACATTCGGACCATTCTTCTGTGTTAATTCAGAAGACGCTTCTGAGTCTAGAAAGGAATTTCTAGAATTACAGAAGATTTGTGCTGACTTTCTTGAACAGAATCATTACTCAGACTTCTCATGAGGAGATAGTTCTTCTCATTCGTCTACTCCCCATATCTTTATGGTCCGATCATTGGAACCCGAAATAATGTATTTTCCGTCAGGACTGAAAAGCACAGAACTCACCGGGTACGAGTGGGCAGATATTGTTCGAATGAGTGTCCCTTCTTGCAGATTCCAGATCTTGAAAGTTTTGTTGGATGAGCCCGAGACGATGTGTTTGCCGTCAGGGCTTATTACGACAGCATTGACTACACCTGTGTGTCCTTGAAGTTCATGGACTGACTTGCCAGTCTCGGTGTCCCACAGTATTACCATGTTGTCTCCTGCACCAGAAACCAGGTAATTGCCGTCTGGACTTACGGCGATGGCTTCAACCCTTCCGTTATGACCGTCAAGTGTCTGGATTAACTCGCCTGTCTCAAAGTCCCAGGCTCTCACAGCCATGGAACTTGTATAGACGACCCTGCCATCAGGGCTAATTGCTAGTGAAACGATTGTGATATCGCGTGTCCCGATAGTTCTGACTTCCTTTCCGGTTGATAGGTCCCAAACCCTGATCGAATAGTCCAAAGAACCGGAAACAACGTACTTCCCGTCAGGAGTAATTGCGACAGCCTGTACCCAGTTTGTGTGGCCTTCGAGCGTGTCAATACACCTTCCGGTCTGAAGCTCCCATATCTTGATTGTCTTATCTGCCGATCCAGAGATAACATGGTTGCCATCAGGCGAAAAACTCACTGCAAGAACCCAGTCAGAGTGCCCGCTCAGCACTAGAGACCTTCCTCGCTGTAGATCCCAGAGTCGCAAGGTGTTATCAGACGAACCAGACGCCAGGTATCTTCCATCAGGAATTACCGCTATGGCATTCACTATAGAAGTATGTCCCGAAAGTGTTCTGACCAGCCTGAGAGGGTAGTGAATCGCCGCTTCGACACAGACGGCACTTATCAGTCCCAGAAACAACAGAATAAGAAAGGTTTTCCTCATTGACTCACCTCTTCGCTTGTCTTTCCCCTGTCTTATCACAAGAGCATTATACAGGTTCTGCCACTCTTCTCAGCCTGTTCCTGGCTGGCTCGCTTCTGCCCCACTTCTGGGCATACGCTTCTCAGGCTGGTCCTGCCTGATCCGCTTCACCGCGAGTTAGCGATTTGCTTCCTATCTCCTCCACGTGTTATCATCTGTTCAGTTTCGAACTTACTCTGAGACTTGGCCGTTCTGTAACAGCGATTCTGAAATGTCTTTATACAGATTCCTTGCGGAGGGGTTACTTCATGAAACTGGAGTTCTTTGTACTGGTCCTTGCGGTATTAGGCATGTTGCTGCTCCTAATTTTGTTCCCCAGACCCCCTGTCAGAGTCACACCTGAAGATATCATCAAATGGGGCGGAACTTGCGAGCATCCTCATCTTCTTGTTGCCATAGCAATGGCGGAGTCTTCGTTGAGACCCAAAGTCGTGCATCCTCGTTCGGGAGCAAAAGGTCTTTTCCAGTTCATGGATGGCACTGTCAAAGACATACGTGACAGGTTTGGCTATGACTTTGACCCACTGAACCCACAGGAAGCCACAGTGGCTGCTTGCATATACTTGAGGTGGCTTCTCCTTCAATTCGATGACCTTGAGCACGTCTTGATGGCCTGGAATTGGGGCTTTGGAAACACTGTCGCATACCTGAACGGTACAGCAATTCTCCCTCGAGAAACAGAGGTTTTCATAAAGCGAGTAAAAGACAATCTCAACACACTGAGAAGTCAACAGCCCAGGATCAGGGAAGAAGCTAGAGGCGAAGCTCGCGCCTGAAGCTGGAGCCCCAGAACAGGACAGATGCGGACCAACTCCTTGAGTTGCGAAGCTGAACCACAGGATCAGTGGTGAAGCGGAGGACCAGGTTCGGGTCCGAATCGGTTACG
>PWXG01000065.1 GCA_003561215.1 Thermotogales bacterium | reverse complement strand
TCTGGGAAGACCGCGGATGCTTTAAACCGCAAGATCACGGCGAATCCTTTACGATTGTCATTCCTCCGCCGAATATCACTGCTGCTCTTCATGTTGGTCACGCACTTAACCTGGTTCTGCAGGATGTTTGCGCAAGGTTCAAGAGAATGCAGGGATACAAGGTGCTCTGGGTTCCCGGAGAAGACCATGCGGGAATAGCGACGCAGAATGCAGTGGAAAGAGATCTTCTCGACAGGGGAACATCAAAAGAGGAACTGGGAAGATCCGCTTTTCTCGAGCGGGCCTGGCAGTGGTCGTCAGACTGCAGGCAGATGATAGCGAGCCAAATCCGCGCAATCGGTTGTTCGTGTGACTGGTCGAGAGAGAAATTCACGCTCGATGAAGATTTAAATACTTCCGTTCGGAAAGCTTTCGTACAGCTATTTGAAGAAGGCCTTATCTTCAAGGGAAAATACATAGTCAACTGGTGTTCCCGCTGTGGCACCGTGTTATCTGACGAGGAAGTCGAGCACGAAGAAACAAATGGAAAGCTCTATCACATAAAGTACCCGCTGAAGGAAAGCGACGATTTCCTGTTGATTGCGACCACGAGACCGGAGACGATGCTGGCAGACACGGCAGTTGCTGTTCACCCTTCAGACGGACGTTACAAGAACCTGATCGGGAAGACTGCCATTCTTCCCCTTATGAACAGGGAGCTGCCGATAATCGCAGACCATTACGTAGATCCTTCTTTCGGTACCGGGGCTCTGAAAGTAACTCCTGCTCATGATATGAACGACTTCCTCATAGGACTGAGACATGAGTTGCCGTTGGTAGAAGTCATCGACAAGGAAGCTCGAATAAACGACAACGGCGGTATCTACGCTTCGCTCTCAAGAGAGGCTGCAAGAAGACGCGTGGTTGACGATCTCAAGAAACAGGGCTTTCTTGCCAAAGTCGAGCCGTATGATCACGCTGTCGGGACCTGTTACAGGTGCTCTTCGGTTGTTGAACCGCTCCTGTCAGATCAATGGTTTGTCAAAACCAGACCTATTGCTGAAAGAGCTATCAAGGCGGTGGAAGACGAAGAAGTCGTTTTCCACCCACCCAGATGGAAGAAAGTCTACCTCAACTGGATGAACGAGATCAGGGACTGGTGCATTTCGAGGCAACTCTGGTGGGGACACAGGATACCTGTCTGGTACTGCGGTGACTGCAATGAAGTTATCGCATCAGAGACTGATCCAGAGTTTTGTCCCAGTTGCAAATCAGCAGAACTGAGACAGGATGAAGATGTTCTGGACACCTGGTTCAGTTCTCAGCTGTGGCCGTTTTCTGTTTTTGGATGGCCTGAAGAAACGAGAGACCTAAGAGAGTTTTATCCAACATCTTTTCTGATAACGGCTTTTGACATCATCTTCTTTTGGGTTGCGAGGATGATTATGGCCGGGTACCACTTCAGGGGAGAAAGACCCTTCGAGGATGTCTACATCCACCCGCTTGTAAGGGATGCAAAAGGAAGGAAGATGTCAAAGTCTCTCGGGAATGGAATCGATCCTCTTGATGTTATCGATGAATTCGGCTGCGATGCGATGCGATTTACGCTTGCAATGCTTGCTGCTCAGGGCAGAGATATCAACCTCGATCCGAGACTCTTTGAGACTTACAAGAGGTTCGCAAACAAGATCTGGAATGCAGCCCGGTTTGCACTGATGAATCTCGACGACGATACTCCCCAGGGATTTGACAGCGAAGACCTGCTGCTTGAAGACCGGTGGATCCTTTCGCACGCTCGGCGTGCCCATCAGAGTGTAACTTCCTTTCTTGAAAACTACGAGTTTAACCTTGCAGCCAGGGAGCTCTATACTTTCTTCTGGAACGAGTTCTGCGACTGGTACATAGAGTCGATCAAGTCAAGACTGAAGAATGAAGAGACAAGAAGATCCTCTCAGAGAGTCCTTCTATCGGTACTCGATTTTGCCTTGAGAATGCTGCATCCTTTCATGCCGTTCATAACCGAGGAAATATGGGAGAAGATCCCTGGTAATAGAGGATTCCTTATCGTTTCCGAATGGACTGCAAGTGAAGGATTTCAACTCGATGAAGCTGCAGAAAGGGACTACGAAGCGGTGATGAATATTGTGAGAGGAGTCAGGAACGTGAGAGCTGAAATGGGGCTTCCCCCTTCCTCCGGCGTGGCTCTGTCAGTTGCAGGATTTCGGATCGACAAGAACACCGAAAGGCTAATTGCGGAACTATCATGAGCTGACAGCATACGCTCTGTCCAAGAAAAGCCTGTCAAGAGCGTTACTGCATTCGCAGATGAGTCTTTGTCAGTTTACGTAGAACTGGCCGACGTTGATCTCGAGACAGAAATACAGAGGCTCCAGCGAAAAGCCATCAAGCTCAACGAAGATGTTCGCCATTTCGAGCGAAAGCTTGCCAACAGGTCTTTTTTGGATAAAGCACCGGAAGAGATCTTAGAAGAAACAAGGGAGAAGCTTTCGACTGCTTCCGGCAACCTGGAAAGAATACAATCTTTGATCGAGGACCTGAAAGATGATCAATGACTATCAGATTGCTCTGGATTATCTTTACAGGACGCGTCCGTACGGGAAAATCAAATACGGACTATACCGTATTGAAGAACTGCTCGATCGCCTGGGGAACCCCCAGGAACAGTATCCGACGGTTCATATAGCGGGGACAAATGGAAAAGGAAGCGTCGCGGTTCTTCTGAAAGCGATTTCGCAGGCTCACGGACTCAGGACAGGACTAAACATCTCGCCACATGTGGTTTCTTTCAGGGAGAGAATACAGATTGACGGTGAATACATAAGTGAAGAAGATGTCTGTGATACCCTGAACGATATCATCCCACATCTAGAGCAAATGGATTCGAAAGGATACGAGTTTGCACCCAGTTTCTTCGAGGTCGTAACGGCGATGACTTTCCAGTATTTCTTCAAGCAACGTACCGACCTCGCGATCATCGAAGTGGGCCTTGGAGGAAGACTTGATGCCAGTAACATTTTGAAGAGACCGGCTGCTACTGTAATAACGAGCGTAGCTCTCGATCATATGAACATATTGGGAAAAACTGAAGAAGAAATCGCATTCGAAAAGAGTGGCATCATTAAACCCTTATCTCCTGTCGTCTCCGGCATCACGCGGCCAGCCATCCGGCATAAAGTGCAGGAGAAGGCCGATGAGTTGTCAGCTCCCGTATCTTTTATCGATAGGGACTTCGGAGTTTCCTGCAGATCATTGCAACTGGGGAGCAATCTCTTTGACTACTGGGGAGACCGGAAGATCGTTTCCCTTGAAACAGCCCTCAATGGAGTTCATCAGGTGAGAAACTGCGGAATAGCTATCAACGCTTTTGGACTCGCTATGAGCGAAATCGGGAGAAATGCTGAGGAAGGACCGATAAGAAAGGCACTAAGGTGTGTGCGGTGGCCTGGGAGGTTTGAGATTTTCGAACAGGATTCTCAGATCATCATATTGGACGGAGGACATAACCCCGATGCGGCAAGGAATCTCCGCGAATCTCTTCAGATGCATTTCCCCGGTCATGATTTCGATTTTGTGTTCGGAAGCCTTGACGACAAAGACTACGCCAGTGCGATAAGACTCATGGCACCAATCGCCAGAAATGTCTATGTATCAAGGATAGATAACCATCGAAGCAAGAGTCCTGAACGGGTATTTGATAAATGGCTGGAGTACACCAAGAATGTCAGACTCTTCGAGAACTCTCGACAAGCATTGACTTCTGCAATTGCGAACTCAAATGGTGATCCGCTCGTGTGCTGGGGATCCCTATATCTGGTAAGCGAGCTAAGAGCGATATTGACAGGCAGGTATGAATATGCTGGAAGGCATTGAAGGCGTTGTCGTCGAAAGGCGGGAATCGCATCTTGTGATAGGTGTTAGCGGCTTTCGATTCAGGATATACTGTACTCCCGCGTCAGTCGAGTCTTTTCCCGTGGGATCCAGTATCTCACTGCGCACTTACCTGCATTTCACCCAGGACAGGGCTCCGGAACTCTACGGCTTTTCCGGAGAAGTCGAATATGAGCTTTTCACGTCGTTGCTCAAGGTTAGCAAGATCGGCCCGAAATTGGCGATGAAAATCCTGTCATCGGCTTCTGCTGAAAGGTTGAGGACAATGATCGCCAGCAGGGATGTGTCGGAGCTTTCAAGAGTTCCAGGTGTAGGGAAAAAAACTGCTGAAAGACTCGTTACTGAGATTTCGGATCTTGTCGGGGCGGGTTCAATCGAAACAAGCACAGAAAGATTCGATCAGGTCGAAGAAGCCGTGAATGCCCTGGTATCACTAGGTTTCGAGACCAGTTCTGCAAGACAGATGATACGCAGAGTAGCGAGTGAAAGCGAGAGTCTCTCTGCTCAAGATCTTATCAGGGAGGCTTTAAAGCTTTCAAAGAAGACCTGAGAGAGAAGGTGATTGCTCCTGTCTCATGGCAAGTTTTTCAACCACAGGGAGAACCGGACAATCGATTTTCCCAGGTACATATTTGTAGAGGACGGCGCTTCTTCAAGGTTCGGTGAAGCTCTGGGTGGTTTTGCAGGTAACATAGCCGTGTTGACACAAAAGGAAGTCCTGGAGAAATTCCCTGTCATCTTTGATTTATTAAAACAATCAGCTGAATCAATGGTCAGCTACGAACTATCTTCTGTGCCCGTGGCAAGGAGACTTATGGACCTTTCTCTTTCGGTTGCCCGACAACACCCTGAGGTTGTAATAGGAATAGGAGGAGGTTCTGTTCTGGATTCGGCAAAGTACGTGAGTTATTTGCTGAATCTCCCACTTATCGCTGTTCCTACTCTTGCATCCAACGATGGAATATGTTCGCCTGTCGCGTCACTGTTTCTTGAAGAGAGCCAGCGATCGAGTATAAGAACGAAGATGCCCTATGCCGTTTTGGCCGACACTAGCATAATCATCGATTCTCCCCCTCACTTCACAATGGCAGGAATAGGCGATATTATCTCTAAGCTGAGTTCGCTCGAAGATTGGAAGCTTTCGAACGAGAAGACAGGGGAAGAGATCGACTACTTCGCGTGGACCCTTAGTAAGACAGCCTGCCAGAGTGTTCTTCATTTTCGCGATCCTTCCCTGGATAATGAAGAGTTCATCGACACCCTTCTTGAGAGCCTCATATCGAGTGGAATTGCCATAGAATATGCCGGAAGCTCAAGACCTGCGAGCGGGTCGGAACACTTGCTGTCACATGCTGCCGATCGTCTCCTGGACTATTCCGGAATACACGGGATCCAAACAGGATTCTTCACATGCGTGGTGCTTAATGCAAAGGGATCCCGCTACTATAGAGAGGTTCTGGAATTCCTGGACAATCTCGGATTCTTCAGATCGCTGCCGCGTCAACTGTTTGATTGTGACCTCTTTGAAAGAGTAGTGGAACTTGCACCCGGCATTCGTAAACGCTATACGTTCCTTGATATCATCAACGCGGATGATCTGAAAACAGCTTTTGATGCTACCTGTTCCGACATCGAGAACCTCCGTCTGACAAGGTCTACCGCAGATCAAGCATGATATAATCCGCGAGGAGGTGGAAGCATGACTGCCATTATCCTTGCAGCCGGGCAGAGTAAACGAATGAAATCCGGCATACCCAAAGTCGCCCACAGCATTCTTGGGGTCCCGATAATCAAGTGGATAGTAGGTGCGGTCAGGGCTACCGGAGTTGATAGAGTTGTTATAGTAACAGGATTTGGCGCAAGTTCTGTCGAATCCCTTTTCCAAAATGATGTGCTCTTCGTGAGACAAGAGCAACAGCTGGGGACAGGCCATGCGGTGATGATGGCAGCAGATTTTATTGACGACGAGGTGCTTGTCATTCCGGGAGACGTGCCACTGATAACTGGCCCGACTCTTTGTGACCTCATTGAAGACAGGAGGACCAGCGATTCGGACGTTTCTATACTTACGTTTGCTCCTGAAGACCCTGCAGGTTATGGCAGGATCGTCAGAGAAACCGATGAGATTCGAATCGTAGAAGATGCTGATCTGAACGATTCCATGCGGGACATTACCGAGGTCAACAGTAGTATTTACGCCTTCAGCGGTGGTTTTCTGAAGAACTCTCTTGTCAAGCTTTCCTGCAACAATGCTCAGGGCGAGTACTATCTCACGGATATTGTAGTTCACGCAAACAGCGTATCAACTGTTGCTGCAAGAGACGATGGCGAAGTTCAGGGTGTGAACGACAGGATCCAGCTTGCTAAAGCCCAGAGATATGCGCAGGAGAAAATCAACCTTCAGCATATGAAAGACGGAGTCACAATAGTAGATCCCAACACGACATATATAGCCCCGGGAGTAACGATAGGGCAGGATAGTGTTATAGAGCCGTGTACGTTCATTCTTGGAAATACTGTTGTGGGAAAGTCCTGTGCGATAGGACCAATGTCGCGCATAGTCGACTCAGAAATTGAGGACGATGTCAGCGTAGTCCGCTCGGAAGTCGAGGGAGCAGAAGTGGGAAGAGGTGCTGCCATAGGTCCATTTTCCAGGATTCGTCCCGGGACGGTGCTTGAAAGAGAAACGAAAATAGGCAATTTCGTGGAAGTCAAGAATTCCCGGATAGGTCAAAGATCAAAAGCGTTGCACCTTTCTTATATCGGAGATGCCAATCTGGGAGGCGATGTGAATATCGGGGCCGGTACTATAACATGCAACTATGATGGGAAGAAGAAGCATAAGACGATCATTGAGGACGGCGCTTTTGTAGGAAGCAATACGGCTCTTGTGGCTCCCATAAAGATCGGCGAAGGATCGGTAGTTGCTGCCGGATCGACAATAACGGAAGATGTTCCCCCCTTTTCCCTAGCCCTGGCACGATCGAGACAGGTGATAAAGACTGACAAGTACAGGCAGAAAACGTCTGGAAAGGAGAACGAAAAATGAACTACGAAAGAAACGAGATGAAGCTCTTTTCTGGCTCGGCGAACTATCCTCTTGCGGAAAGGATTGCAGAATACCTGGGCATAGGTCTTGGTCACTGCGATCCTTTCAGATTTTCTGACGGTGAGATCAATATCAAGATCGACGAAACGGTCCGCGGTCACGATGTCTTCATCATCCAACCAACGAGCCCTCCTGTAAACGAGAACCTGATGGAATTACTCGTCATGATCGACGCTTTCAGAAGGGCCTCAGCGAGGACCATCGCGGCGGTAATCCCTTACTACGGATACGCTCGCCAGGACAGAAAAGCCCGAGGAAGAGATCCGATCACGGCTAAGCTTGTTGCAAACCTTCTGACAGTAGCGGGGATCTCCAGAATCATAACTCTTGATTTACACGCTGAACAGATACAGGGTTTCTTTGATATTCCGGTAGACAACTTGCTGAGTGTTCCTGTCTTTGCAAGTCACTTCCAGAAGGACGGCGCTTACCACGCGGAGGAACTCGTAGCAGTCTCACCCGACATCGGTGGTGTTAAAAGGGCGAGCAGATTTGCAGAGAAGTTGGGGCTTCCCCTGGCCATTATGGACAAGAGAAGACCTAAGGACAATATTGCTGAAGTCGTGCGGTTGATCGGGGATGTAGCCGGCAAGACAGCACTTGTCTTTGATGATATAATTGACACCGGTCGTTCTCTGGTAGAAGCTGCAAGAATGATCACAACCAAAGGGGCAAGGAGAGTTATTGCCTGTTCGACGCATGGTGTTTTCTCGAGTGATGCAGTAGAACGAGTACAAAAAGCCCCAGAAATTGAGGCGGTGCTGATTACAGACAGCATACGTCAGAAGACTCTTCCTGACAAGTTTCAGATTATTTCAGTCGCCAAGCTTCTGGGTGAAGCTATAATGCGAGTCAGGAAGAACCTCTCGGTAAGTATTCTGTTCAGATAGAGGAGGGCAACAGATGCAACAGCTAAGCTTTGAGACCAGGCTCAGGGATACGGGCAAGAAAGCAAAGCACCTTCTGGAAGAAGGCAAGATTCCTGCGGTTGTTTATGGTCCTGCCATAGAGCCAATTCCTGTAGCGCTTGACAAGACCGAGATAGTGAAAGTAATGAACAGTCTTGGCGGAACTTCAATGGTTACACTTAACCTCGAAGACGGCAAGGTGAAGAGACAGATCAAGGGTTTTGTCAAGGCAATACAGCGCCACCGCGTGACCGATGCTATCGTTCACATCGATTTCTACGTGCCTGAATCGGGACACGTCATGGACGTCGACGTCCCGATTAACTTCATTGGCAGACCCGCTGGAGTAGAGCAGGGAGGAGTGCTTGAGAAGATAGTCACCTACCTGCCTGTTACGGTCCTTCCCCAGGACATAGTCGAAAGAATTGACATCAACATTGAGCATCTTGAAATCGGCGATGTGCTGAGGGTAAAGGATCTGGATATCCCTGAATCGATGAAAGTGCACATCGATCTTGACGAAGCAATTGCGGTAATAGAGGCTCCGAGAGCCATAATAGTTGAAGAGGAAGAAGAGGAAGAAGTAGAGGAAGAAGAAGGAGTCGAGCCTGAAGTCATAGAAAAGGGCAAGAAAGAAGAGCCTGAAGACCAAGATTAATGCTCTTCTTTGTCGGACTGGGAAATCCAGGCCCGCGTTATGCAGCAACAAGACATAACGTGGGTTTTCTCTTTGTGGACGAGCTTCTGTCAAGAGCAACGAATGTGAAACGCTACAAAAGAAAGCGTTATTATGCTGCGAGAACCGAACTGTGCGGATCGTCCTTGCTCGTCAAGCCGTTCCTTTTCATGAATTTGAGTGGCATTGCAGTGAAAGACGTTATCACCGATTTCGGTTTCTCTGGCGAAGACAGGCTTGTTGTGGCATATGACGATGTCTGGATACCACTGGGGCGTATAAGGATTCGTCGTGATGGTGGTGACGGTGGCCACAAGGGAATTCGTTCAATTATCAGGGAACTCGACAGAACGGATTTCATAAGAGTCAGGATCGGGATCGGCCCGGCAGACACATCGAAAGAGCTCACAGACTATGTGCTTGAGGAGTTCGCCGCTGACCAGCGCCATACGGTCGAGAAAGCTGTAAGAATTGCTGCAGATGCTGCCCTGGAATTGTGTGACTCTGAAATAAGCAAGGTGATGAGCGTATACAACTCGCTTGGTGTAGACGATGAAGGCAAACAAGTTTGAGCTCGTTCCCCCGTATGCTCCACGCGGGGACCAACCAGAAGCGATAGGGAGGCTCACCGAAGGTCTGAGCCGAGGAGACAGATTTCAGACTTTGCTTGGGGTGACTGGCTCAGGCAAGACCTTTACAATGGCAAGCGTTATGCAGGCAGTCCAGCGACCCGCGCTGGTCATATCACCGAACAAAGCCCTGGTCGCCCAACTTTTCAGGGAGTTTCGCTCTTTCTTTCCGGAAAACAAGGTGGAGTTATTCATAAGTTACTACGATTACTACCAGCCGGAAGCATATATACCCTCAAAGGATCTCTACATAGAGAAGGATGTTCAGATTAACGAAATCCTTGAAAGGATGAGAATATCCACGCTCAAGACTGCCATGAGCAGGAAAGACGTTGTGACAGTCGCCACTGTCTCTGCAATTTACGCTAGCGGTGATCCTCGAGACTTCCAGTCCTTGAATATCAATATCGAGGTAGGACAAAAGATTGCACGGAACAAGCTCGCTTATCAGCTTGCAACAATACAGTACTCTCGTTCCGAAGACGTTTCTTCCGGCGGTGTTTTCCACATGAAAGGCGACGTAATGGAAATCTTTCCTCCCTATGAGGACTTCGGGATAAGGCTTTACTTCTTCGATGATGAAGTAGAGAGAATCGCTTCCATTGAATCTGTAAGCAAGAAGGTTATCGAAGACCTCGACAAAATCATTATATATCCAGCCAAGGAGTTTGTCACGACCGAGGAGAAGATCCATAGAGCCGTGAATGACATCGAGAGCGAGTTGAAACAAAGGGTGAAGGAACTCGAGGGACAGGGCAAATACCTGGAGGCACAACGGCTCAGGCAACGAACATCGTATGATCTCGAGATGCTCACAACGATAGGCCATTGCCAGGGGATTGAGAACTACTCCAGATTTTTCGACGGAAGAAAGCCTGGAGAACCACCTTATACCCTGCTTGATTACTTCAACAAGAACGAGTTTGTCACCTTCATCGATGAGTCACATATCGCTGTTCCCCAACTGAGGGCAATGTTCAACGGCGATCACTCAAGGAAAAAGAGCCTCGTCGAATACGGGTTCAGGTTGCCAGCAGCCTTTGATAACCGACCCCTCAGATTCGAGGAGTTCCTGGAGACCGTGGGACAGGTGATCTTCGTCTCCGCTACGCCCGGACCATTCGAAATGGAACACTCAACACAGGTCGCTGAGCAGGTAATCAGGCCTACTGGTCTGGTGGATCCTGAGGTAATTGTAAGACCTGTCGATAACCAGGTCGACGATTTCCTGGCGAGAATGCGGGAAACAAAAACGAGAGGTGAAAGAGGACTGGTGACTGTCCTCACGAAGAAAGCTGCGGAGATGCTGAGCGACTACCTGAACGAACTCGGAATAAGCTCGGAGTACCTGCACTCCGAGCTATCCACGATGGAGAGAGTAGAAGTATTGAGAAAGCTCAGGGAAGGTTCCATCGACGTCGTTACAGGGGTCAACCTGCTCCGCGAGGGACTCGATCTTCCAGAGGTTTCTCTTGTGGCAATAATGGATGCTGACAGGGAGGGGTTCCTTAGATCCGAAACCACACTGATCCAAACAATGGGTCGAGCAGCAAGAAACATAAACGGCAAGGTTATTCTCTATGCCGACAGAATGACCGACTCCATGAAACGTGCTATTTCCGAAACTAACAGGAGACGCTTGAAACAGCTGCTGTATAATAAGGAGCACGACGTTGAACCGGAAAGCATCATAAGGCCCCTGTATGAGAATATCTTCGCCCAGTTTGAACAGGAAGAAGATGGTGACGAACGGGCTCATGCAAATTATGTAAAGGGGATCCTTCAGCTGAAAGAAGAGCTTTCTGTTGAAGAATACACATCATTACTTGAGGAAGAAATGCTGCGTTCCGCGAGTGAACTGCGATATGAGGACGCTGCCGAGCTGAGAGACGAAATCTACCGTGTGAAAAACACAACAAGTCGAGCGAGTTCTCGAAAAGATCCGTTTGGCTCTCAGGGCAATAAAAAGAAAAGGCGCGGAACCTAGAAGATGCAGGAGTGAGAAGATGAAGCTGATCGCTCAGAACAGAAAAGCAAGGTTTCAGTACCATCTGCTTCAGAAACTCGAAGCAGGGATAGAACTGAAGGGTACAGAAGTGAAAGCGCTCAGAAACGGCGCCGTGTCGCTGGGCGAGGCCTATTGCAAGATAGACGGCGGAGAGGTTTTTCTTTACAACGCAAACATAAGCCAGTACAGCCACGGGAGTGTGTGGAATCATGATCCGGTGCGTCCAAGGAAGCTTCTTCTTCGAAAGAATGAAATACTGAGACTGGACCAGAAAGTCAAGGAACGAGGCCTGGCGCTCGTTCCTACGAGGATGTACTTCAACGACAGGGGTAAAGCAAAGGTAGAAATCGCAGTTGCAAAGGGAAAGAGGCTTTACGACAAGAGAGAAGACATCGCCAAAAGAGACATCGAAAGGAGATTGAGAGCACGTACCGATAGGTAACACTATTCCTGAGTTCCTGCTTGTTCTTCACGGTCCGCAGATACCCCGCGAACCTCGCCACCTCTCTTCCCGGCCCGCGAAAGCACCTGTTTGATGTGTTCCCTGTGTTTGTACTCAAGTACACCGAGAATCACTGCAGCTACAACGAAGGGAACAAGGAAGAACATGATCCTATATGTAAGCAAAGTGGCCACCAGAAAAGTCTTCTCTATGCTGTCAGTCAGGATGACTACCAACAGCGCCTCGAATACTCCTATTCCACCGGGAACCTGGCTAGTCAATCCAGCAAACTGGGCAACGAGAAAGATCCCAAGAGCTTCGTAGTAAGTCACCAAATTATACCCTGATAGAAGAAAATAGAGGACTGCAGCAGAAATTAGCCAGTCTGCCGAAGACACTGCCAGTTGCCAGGCGGTGAACCTGATGTTGGGGAGCTTCAAAGAAGCGCTGCCGATTCTGAAGGGGCGTTTTCGTTTCTTCAGCAGAAAGAAATACCCTCCGAGCGCCAACAAAAGCAAAACTCCCAATGCCCTGAAGGAACCTTCCAGCAGATCGAGGTCTCTGGCAAACGAAGGAGGATTGATCGAGAACGATAGTCCTGCAACCAGAAAAAGGCCAATCCAGAAAGAAATATAGTTCAGGGCAACGATTCTGGTAATGCCGCCTGTGTCCTGTCCCCACTCCCTATAAAGCCTGAACCTGACTGTCGTTCCGGACAAAACGGAGAAACCAATGTTCTTGCTGAAAGCGTATGCGACGAAGCCCGCAAGAGATATTCTCTTATATCTCAGACCGCTTTCTACTCTTGTGTTGGAAAGGTATTCGACGAAAGTGAGGTTGATATAGGCAAGAGCGGTGAATCCTCCTGCAAGGACACCGGCCGAAGGAGGTAACATGCGCATGGCACCTAAGACCAGCGAGAAATCAAGTCCTTTCAGCTGCCTGTAAAGGACAAAAATACTCAGGAAAAAGAGCCCGGGTCCGATCATAGGAACGACCTTTTTTAGAAGGCGGCCGACTTTTCTGAGAGACTCCTTTGAGAGTATATAGTTCAGCACATGAAATCATCCACCTGGAAGATACGTGGCTTTCCAGACAAGGTAACTAACTTTTTCGGTCTCTCTTTCGCTCTTCAGACCTCAAAGAGATCTCGTGAAGTTCCCTCAGTCTCTCATGAACGGTCCTGTTCAGAGACCCACTGGTGAACTGTCCCTTCTCGTCACATTCCCCGATCTCTACTCCTATCATCAACTCCAGCGCCTCATCGACGTGTTCTACGGTCCAGACATGAAAGCTGCCTTCCTTTACGGCCCTGACCACAGAATCATCTAGGACGAGGTTCTTGTAGTTCCTCCTGGGGATGATCACTCCCTGCTGTCCGTTCAGACCTTTCATCTTGCATAGTCTGAAGAAGCCCTCGATCTTCTGGGGGATTCCTCCAACGGGAAGAGCAACCCCACTCTGGTTAACGGACCCGGTGATAGCGATCTCCTGCTTGACAGGCAGACCCGTAGTCGCAGAGATCAGGGCAACAATTTCTGCCATTGAGGCACTGTCCCCTTCAATTATGTTGTAGACCTGCTCGAAATTTACAAAACCAGTTATGCTTATAGGAAAATCGGTGGCATACCTGTAGTTCAGGAAACCTTCAATCACAAGAGATGCTTTGTTGTGAATCTTGCCACTCAAATCGGCCTCTCTATGAATATCGGTTATCCCCTTGTTTCCCGGTACAACCTTTGCGGTCAGTTTGACAGGAATTCCGAAAGAAATGTCTTCAAGCGTGACGACCGTAAGACCATTAACTTCCCCGGTGGCATCTCCTTCCGTGTCGACTACTATCGAAGCCTCTTCAAACATTTCTTCGACCTTATCTCTATACAGAGAGACTCTCCGTTCCATCGCTTCCCATGCCTTTTTAACGTGTGAAGCCGACACTTTTGATTTGCCTTCTCCAGAAGCGACTGCGGAGCTCTCGATCAGAAGATCCCTGATCTTGCCAAACCTTGTGGAAAGCTTCTCCCTGTGCCCGGACAGCGTTATGACTCTGTGAATCACGCTTTTGAGAGCAGAGCGATTGAAGTGCAAGAGAGAGTCTTCGCGAACAGCTGTACAAACATATCTGCAGATACTGTCAATGGAATCTGAAGTGCTCCTGGTCTCCCAATCAAACTCTCCCTTTATCTTGAACAGCTTCTTGAAATCGGGTTCAAGAGAAGAGAGCAGCCTGTATATCTGCGGCTCTCCGATAAGAATGATCTTCAGATCGATGGGAATCGGTGCCGGTTTCAGACTAACGGTGGACAAAAAGCCAGCCCTGTGCTCGAAATTCTCGATAGCAAGCTTCCCCGAAAAAAGAACCTGCTTGAGTGTAAACCAGACATATGGTTCGCTGAGAACAGTTCGGGCGTCAAGGATCAGGTAACCGCCGTTAGCCTTCACCAGTGAGCCAGCGCGAATCATGGTATGGTCGGTATCGAGAGTACCCATCCTGGCAACATACTCTACTCTTCCGAAGAGATTACTGTATGTCGCATTCATCTCTTCAACCACAGGTCTCCCCTCAACCTGAGAGTTGTCAACGAACAGGTTCACAGCATAGCGTCTCTTGAAGAACGCTCGCTCATCGTGTTCCTTGCTGAAGAAGTAATTCAGGTTGTTGAGAATGTCGGACTTCAGTTTTCCAAGAAACTCCACAATGTCCTCACTCTGTTCGAACTTCTTTCTGAGCTCCTCAAGATGGCCTTCTATGGCAAAGCTGGCAACGTATTTGTTCAGTTCCTTCATTTTCTCCACATAGTCCTTGTCCACTCTTCGCAGTTTCAGGACGTATTCGTTTACGAGCTCTCTAACTTCCTCGCCTTTCTTGTTGATCTTCTCCTTGTCCTCATCAGTGAGTTCCTCGTAGATCTCGCGCGACAGCGGTTTTCCGTTCCAGTTGGGAACCGTGGCTACACCTGTCTGGTTGATCTGGACAGTGTAGTCTCTTTCCTTCGCCTTCTCCATGAGCTCCTCCAGGATCTCTTTCTTGGTGGAGTTTTGCTCGTTCTGAAGACCGGAAAGCTTCTTCTGATACTCATCGCTCTGAAAGGCTTCGCTGACCGCAGAGACAATCAGCTCTACCGCAGCACTCATCTCTTTCTTGAAAAGCTTACCCAGGCCTGCATCGACCGAAATCACATTCGGTTGTCTCGGATCCTCGAAGTTGTAAACATAGACCCAGTCACTGGGCGAGGCCTCTCCCTTTGCCTTCTTTTCCAGGAAGCTCCTGACGAAGGTCCTTCTTCCCGTATTGGTTAAACCCGAGACGAAAACGTTATAGCCTTTCGAGTCGATGTTCAGTCCCGTCTGGAGCGCTCCCATTGCTCTTTCCTGACCTACGTATTCTTTCAGCTCAGCAAGTTTCTCCGTGCTTGTCACCTTTTTTGGCATCTCGACCTGAAGATCAAGTTCCTTCCAATCAAGCTCCTGCATCATAGACCTCCTTGCATCGCTGCCTGACTATTCTCTGAAAGTCTCAGAGATTAATGAGTTCACCTCAATAATACAGCATATCTATGGTGAACCGTGAAAACCAGTGCTTCAGATCTTTACATCAATGCTCTTCGGTGGCTCTGTGAAATATGCGGCATCTATTGCCATGATTGGTTGACTCTGCAGAACCGAGGCTTTTGTTCGCGGGTGAATCTGTCCACAAAAAACAAAAGGGAGCCTGAAGAAGGCTCCCTTTTAGT
>PWXG01000042.1 GCA_003561215.1 Thermotogales bacterium | reverse complement strand
GCTTTCCGCACCGTATCGCTACGTACGGTATCGATAAAGCTGGTAACGGTACGAACCTCGGGAATATCCATCGTTGCCAACGAATGTATAGAATGCACGTACGATGATGTTAAAACCGTACCGGAAACGGTCCTTTTTGTGTCGCTTACGATTGATTGGATCCTGCTTGTGACGGTTACCGTCTTCGTAACGGCACGAACCGTAGCGCTACGTGTTGTACCCACATAGCTGGTAACGGCACGCTCGTCGGGAATATCCCGCTGGGCATCGCTTGTGATAGGTTGCATGGAACTCGATACGCTCTGCCGTTTCCATACGCTACGATCCGCCTGCGTTCGTACCGTACCCGTGAAACTGGTGACGTCTGCCGTAGACGAAGCTGTTCGTATGGCATCACTGATTATCGGCTGGGTACTGCTCGTTACCTTTTCTTGTTTTGCTACGACCCGATCCGCGTGGCTTTCTATTGTGTCCACATAGCTTGTGACGGTACGTTCTTCAACCGGTGGTGGTTCGACAAGTACCGCCTGGACAAACGGAAAAATCGACCCCGTGGAGCTCATTCGCCGTGTTTCCACACTGCCAGCGTACCCGGCTTCCTCACCTTCAAGGAACCGTTGCATGGAGGCACCCAGCCCGATACGGTTCGTTACCGTTGACGCATGGAGCGGGCCGGTGGGATGCGTGGGGACAAACGAATGCTCCTTAACGATTTCCGGGTCAAGATCAAAGGCAACGTTCGTGCCCCCTGTGGAAACCGTACCCTGCTGTACTTGGAAAAAGTCGGCTTCGATGAGAAAGTAATGACCGACGATACCATCCTCATGCGCTGAATTCCTGCGAAACTCCACCGTCTCGGAATCCTGTAACCAGCCGCGTACCAGGTTGTGCCCGGGGGCGTTCGTTCCAACCGATGATCGGTAGCTGTACAGTAAAAACGTATGGTCAAGGTCCACCGTATCCGCCCCTAACGATACGGTATCTGTCGTGTCATTCTCGGGTATCGTAAACTCCCCGCTGATGACGTGTACCCCGGGCCACTCGACAACCCACCAGCGTACCGTTCTTGTTGCGGTAGCATCGGATCGTTCAATACGAAGCTCGCTTTCCGAATCAAACGATAGCAGGAACGTCGACGATTCACCTTCGCCCCCTCCGGACAGGCTAAAGGTGACAAACGTCTGGTCGAGATTTACCGTATCGATCGTTTCAACGACGCTGGTGCCCGAGATCGAGGAAACACCCGTCTGCACAACAAGCGACGGGTCGGATACAACCTCCCATGCCGTATCGTTAATAAGGAAACTGCCTGTACGTATCAATTCCAATTCTTCATAGTTCCCGTTTACAACGGCCACGGGCTGTACACGTACATTCACATGGGCGTACGTCCAGTCGTTGGATGAACTGGAAAGAAGAAACGTCTTCCCTTCGGGAGCCGGTTGGGATAACGTGACCGTGGTGCTCGTATCACCGTCGGGTATCCTCGTGGTACCGCGTTGCACAAAAATATCAGGCATGCATGCTCCACCCCACTCCTTTAGGTGGGATCGGTTGGCTGTCCAACCCGGGCCGTGATGCTGTACCTGTCAATGGACTGCGGTTCATCCAATTCTATTTGTAAAAACTGCTGACCGCCGATCTGCCGCCAGCTTGTGTTTTTGTTCCCATCAAACGCATGGTCCGGTACGTACGGTGCAATAAAGGTCGAGGACGTGACGATACCCTCCTGAAACACAAAATCAACCTCTTCGGATAAAAGACGAAGCCGATCGTCAACCACCTCCAGGGTATCGAACAGCACCGCCTCAAGAAAATCCTCGTTCGTCTCCTCAAGATGAATAATGCACTGTACGATAGCGGCCATCGTTACGATACGGTTCACAAACGATACCAACCTGTGAGTTTGCAACCGTATCGTCTGTACTGGTGCGGATATACCCCTAAGATACGATACGGGAACCTTGGTTATTGCGATGCTTCGTATCGCACGGGATATTGTACCTGCCACGTACGATGCGGCATCCCGTATCGTATCGGCAACCCTCCGGATGCGTCCCACGAACGGATGCAAAAACGATACGATACCGCGGTGCGCCACAGCCTGCCGTCGTGCATCGGTGACTATCTTTTCCACGTAGGACGTGACGAGTTGAAAGTCCCCGATAAATAGCCGTACACGTGATTGTATCGTATCTGCGTAGCTGGCCACGTCTCGGGTGCCCAAAACGACCCAACGCAATGCGGAGGCAATCGTACCGACACCACTTTGCACCCGGAAGCGTACACCCATCGTTGCACGGCCCTTTAGTGTAACAACGTCACTTTGCAGGGCGTGAACTTTCTTGCGTAACGCCTGCGTAAAGCTTTGTATCGTATCGATACGGCTGGTGACGGGTTTTGCAAGGACAACCGACCGCAGGGCACGGCTTACCACCGTACCGATCGTACTGTGTAGGCTCCTGGTAAACTTCGCCGAAGCAAAACCGCGGCTTACGATGCTCTCGACGACGTTTTCGATGCGTCGCTTCACGGCCCGGATTCCACGATCCTGGCTGATGGTTGCCTTGAAACGGTTGAACACCGTCTCCTTTTTGTTTCTCTTGGATAACGACTTCGATACGATGGACCGTACGACGTGGACCAAGCGTTGCATTGTTGCGACGTGCCGGTCCACACGGTGTACGATGTTTGCAAGGGAACTTTCGGGAACCCGTAGGGTCTCAACCTGCTTTTCGGCTTCGGATGCAAACGGTGCGATGTATGTGGTGACAAACTCTTCACCGAACAATTTCCACGAGACGCAGACCTGGAAAAAGTAAAGGTGCGGCGTAACGGCCGCGTCCACCGTTTCCAACTCCTGCCGCACGTACATTGCATCGTGCTCGCTTACCGTACCCGGCGGTAAAAACGGCACGCTATCGCCGGATTCAACCGCCTCCCAACTCGTACCGTCGGGCGATACGAAGACCTTGACCTCGGTCCCTTCCGGCTCGATCGAAGCAAAGGTGACCCGGGAGTGTACCACACGAAACACATCGGACAGATCGATCGCGGGCGATTCGCGGAATCCAAACGGGACGTGTTCCGTCCCCGTAATATGCAGTGTAAAATCTTGCCGTTCCCCATCATCCACCGTTCCGTCCGTGGGGCACGGCCCGATAAACTCATCAAAATGCACCCAGAAGCTTACGATATAGTTTCCAGGCGCATCCGGCACGGTCCACGTGACGCATTCGGTCCACGGTGCGCCACTTGCTATGTGGATATGCTCATAAAGCTCCAACGTCCCCGGGTCGTCGATATCATGCCCCCACGATACCGCCTCCGTCCATATCCCTGACGTTGCGTCAACCGTTATGCAAATGGTTAGCTCCATCCCGGGATCGACGGTGATAATCTGGTCGGTATTGTCACGGTACCCCGTTGGGCTTGCATCCGGCGTTGTGCTGTTAAAAAGTAACGTGGCATCATGAAAAATTTCTACCTCTGCAATCCATTCATCTTCCGGGTTCCTTGTGGCCTCAAACGGGCAGTACTCTTCGGCATCCACCGCCTCTTCGTCTAAAGGCTCTTCGGAAAGCGCCAACGCCCCGGTTAAACGACGGATCTCCGTATCGGCTTCGCTTTGTATCGTCCCGCCATAGCTTGTGACGTTACGATCCTCAATGTCTGGCGGTTCAATCTCCTCAAACTCCACAACATACCAGTTGTACGTGGATGTACCGCCGCTTTCTAGCCTGTCGAGTTCGATGGTCGTAGCATTGATCAGTTCGCGGGTATGGGTAATTCGGTTTCTTGCTGTCGTTCCAATGCTGTCATTGGTAGCGTTTTCATACGTACCCGAAGCGGGGATAAATGACCGGCTAAGCTCAACGGCTGGAAACGTGTCCGTCATGGAAAGGGCTGTTGTCGCAAGATCGGTGGCCCAACGAACATGCAGATCATTCGATGCGACGACAAAGTAAGATATTGGTATCCCGGGCAAGTCGTCATCACTGGCAACCCTTTGAAAACGTACACTGCTTGTGGTATCAAGAGTGCCCCGCACTGCTGACGTGTCCGGTTGATTCGTCACATGCCCATCGGAAAAGACCAAAAAGGCATGATCGTGGTCAACGGTATCGATACTGTCGGTGGTTTGTGTGTTTGCCGGGGGGATGGTCACGTTCCCGGACTGAACATCCCAGCCGCTCCACTCGATCACATAATATGTGATGTGCATCGTCCCGCCGGTTCCATTGCGCTCAAACCGAACATTGGTACTGTCCTCAAGCTGACCT
>PWXG01000129.1 GCA_003561215.1 Thermotogales bacterium | reverse complement strand
TTGGTTTTGATAAGGAAGGAAACACTGTTGTTATTGCCGTTGAAGGTTCAAATACGAATGCTTATGTACCTGAAGACGATAGCAGAGGCTGCACTTTTGCTGAGCTTGCTGAGCTCTTTCAGCAAGAGAAAGTGACTGATGCACTCTATCTTGACGGAGGTGGTTCTGCTTTCTTGAAGATTCATCAAGGTATGGCTATCAAGCCAGCAGATCGATTGTTAAGGCCGGGACTTTATTACCACAGACCTGTCCCTACAGTCCTGGCATCAGGCACGTAACTCTTCTGAACAAAACCTTAAGGAGGTGTTATTTGTGAGACGTGGTTTGCTGTTATTGTTAATACTCTCAGCAGCAGTAATTCTGTTTGGTCAGACTATTACCCTGGAATACTGGATGTGGGACCCTGAATTCCGTGAACAGGAACAGAGGGCTATTGACGCTTTTGAAGCCGAGAATCCAGGTATCAAGATTAATTTGACGACTCTTGAACCTCGAGACTACTGGACAAAGATCAGTGCAATGGCAGCGGCAGAACGACTTCCCGATGTCTTCAACATGAGCTCGGGTTATGCCGAACAATGGGCAGCGGACGGACTTCTGATGAACATTCAGGATTTTGTCGATCGAGATATAAACATGGACAACTACTTCACCGGAGTCTTCGATATCTTCCGCTATCCGCAAGAGACGGGACCGCTTTATGCATTCCCGTTTGCCTGGGTAACTACCGGTATGTTCTACAACAAGGATGCATTCGATGAAGCTGGCATTGCCTATCCTACAGATGACTGGACCTGGGATGAGTTTTTGGCAGCAGCAGAGGCTTTGACGGTAGACAAGAACAATGATGGTTTTATTGATCAGTGGGGATACTGGTGGTACGGACGATACGCACATGTAGATCAGTGGATCTATCAGAACGATGGAGATCTACTTTCCGAGTGCCGAACGCAGTTCGTCCTTTGTGACAACGCACTTGAGACACTCGAGTTCCTTGTTGATCTAACCCTCGTTCATGGTTTTGCACCTACGATCGCTGAAGTGACGGGAATCAGACAGCAGGATGTGTTCCCGCTCGGTATGACTGCCATGTGGACTGACGGTGTCTGGAATATCGAAAACATCAGGAGCATTGCCGGTGACGATTTCAGATGGGGTGTCGCTCGAGTCCCGAGAGGACCACAGTGGGTGGAAGATGTTGCCTACTCCTGGCCTGATGGAACCGCAATTGCAAAAACCACACAGCATGCCGAAGCCGCGTGGAAGTTCCTTGTCCATATCACGGGTGAAGGCAAGAGTATCGATGAGTACATGGGAGGGAAAGTACCTTCTCTGAAAGCTCTTGCTGAAGACGATGCATGGCTTGAACTGGACAAGCAACCCGGCGAAGAGAAAGCCATGATCCTTGACTGGGGAACTCTGACAACGAAAAATAACTTCACCATGGGATGGAGTGAATGGAGAGGCTATGGCGCAGCCGAAACACTCGGGCTTAATGGTGCTATTGACGCGGTTATCCACGGAGACATGACCTTCGAAGAAGCTATTAGCACTGCAACCAAAGAAGCACAAGCTGTACTTGATCGCTACTACAAGTGATATAGCAATGCGGGGCCGGCTTTTACGCCGGCCCTTCCTTCATTGTCGTTCCGGAGGAGGTCAAGATGAAGAGCGGGCTCTCAAAATGGTATAGACCATGGCATCCCTTTGTTTTCGTCGCCCCACTGATAGTTGGATTATTCCTGTTCAGACTTGGGCCAATGGTTTATGCCTTCTTTCTTTCATTTAATAGATGGAATATCATAAGCCCCCCGGTATGGGTTGGTCTGAGTAATTATGTTGAGCTCTTTACCAGTGATAGATTTCTGAGAATTCTGGGAAACACTTTGAGATACTCCATAACCTATGTTCCCCTGGTTATGATTATTGGGCTTGGTTTGGCTTTGATAATCAATCGCCGGATACGGGGGATCGCTTTCTTCAGAGCTGCTTTCTTCTCGCCGGTGATTACTTCAGCTGTTGCAATAGGGCTTATCTGGAGCTGGATTCTAGCTCCGAGGTTCGGAATCCTCAGCTACCTGGCGCGTACCATTTTCGGTATAAGCACTCCTGCGTTTCTGGCTCAATCAGCAACGGCACTGACTACAGTAGCAGTGGTTACAGTCTGGAGAATGAGCGGGTATGTCATGATCATCTATCTAGCAGGTCTGCAAGAGATTCCGTCAACATTCTACGAAGCTTCTATGCTTGATGGTGCAAACGCCTGGCAGAAACTAAGGTATATTACCCTTCCATTGTTAACACCGACAACGTTTTTCATACTGATAATCTCTATTTTCGAATCATTCAAGAATTTCGAGATCATCTACACCATGACAAGAGGCGGACCCGGGATCGCTTCAACTACGATCTCTTACTCTATCTACCAGAACGCATTTGTATTCTACAGAATGGGTTTTGCTTCAGCTCAAGCATATGTGCTTCTAGGAATAGTATCTCTGCTAACAGCAGCTAACTTCTTGCTTAGGAAGCGATGGGTCAAGCACCAATACTGAGGTTCAACGAGGAGGTTTCTCCTGAACAATGACGAGCAGAAAACTGATAACTAGACGTGTTCTGGTTTACATAATACTGGGGACAATTGGATTTGTCTTGGTTTTTCCCTTTCTGTGGATGATTGCAACATCGTTCACTTCTGGAAGAGCGATTTTTCGATTACCCCCTCGTTTTGACCTGATGTTCACTCCACAGATGTTCGACAACTACATTACCGTACTGCGTGACTACGATTTCATTCTTTACACGATCAACAGTACTGTAGTAGCAGGAAGTGCTGCACTAGGGCAGATAATCACCTGTTCTCTCGCCGCCTTTGCGTTTGCCAGGATGAAGTTTCCCGGAAGACGAATTCTGTTTGTGCTAATGCTTGCAACGATGATGATTCCTCTTGAAGTGACAATCGTGCCTGAGTTTCTGTTGATGATGTATCTGGGATGGCTTGATTCATGGGCTCCATTGATCGTGCCGTCGTTCTTTATTGGCACTTTCGGCACGTTGCTACTGAAAGAGTTCTTCGAGAACATGCCGCTTGATCTGGAAGACGCGGCCGTTGTTGACGGGGCCACATCTTTCACGCTTTACAGGAAAGTTTATATGCCGCTTTCGAAAGCCCCACTTGCGACGCTTTTCATTATCGCCTTTGTGAACAACTGGAATGAACTGCTGCGCCCACTGCTGTATATCGACACGAGACGGTTGATGACTTTGACAGTAGCACTAACAACTTTCCAGTCGGAGTACGAGGCTCGTTGGAACCTGCTTCTTACAGGATCGGTAGTATCAATAGTTCCTTTGCTCATTGTCTATGTTTTCATGCAGCGTTTCATAATCGAGGGAATGACTCATACGGGGCTCAAAACATAACTGCATCAAGACAAAGTGAGAAAAGGTTCTTTCCAAGAGGAGAAGCCTTATGAAGTGCATTATTCTCGCAGCCGGGACTAAGCGAAGGCTCGGGCAAAGCATTGCAGAGCCGCTTGCGCACGTGCACGGAACAGAGATGGTGCTAAGGGTTGTTGACACCGTGCGAAGCGTTATCAACAGCTGCGAGATCATTATAGTGATCAATCCCCAGGATGTGGAAGCTTTCTCGCGAGTATTTGAGAATGATGAACGTGTGTCTTTCGTTTTTCAGGAGAGACCTACGGGAACAGGAGAAGCCCTTTTTGTAGCACTTGACGCTGTTGAGGAAGACGAGGAGCTTCTCGTGATGTTCTCCGATCTTGTTCTGATAAGGAATTCTTCTGTATCTGGAATGATCAACCTTCACAGTGTTACAGATGCAGAGATGACGATCTTGACCGGCCTTTCTAAAAATAGACTTCCCTACTCGTCTGTAGAAAGAACCGATGACGGAAGAGTCAGAAGGATTCGAAATGTTGCCGAGAAGAAGAAGGAAGGAACGCTCGAGTTTTTCATTGGGCCCTTGTTTACGGATGCAAGGACTGTCAGAAAAATCGGTGATACGCTTCTGGATGCTGGCGAAAGGGAGGGTCTCGATGTCTTCGAGATTATTCAGGAAGCGCTGAAGCAGCAGAAGCGTATTCAGGCTCTAAGGTCGCTGGACGAAAGTGAGTACATTGGTGTTAACACGCTCGATGACTTGAAACATGCTGAAGATGTCCTTCTAATGAGGGAAGCTGAACAGACGAACCTGTTTGAAGAGAGAGAGATCGTTTTCGGAACGGGTGGATGGCGAGCACGTATTGGTAGGGGTTTCACGAGCTTGAATGTGAGGAAGGTCATACAGGCTGT
>PWXG01000099.1 GCA_003561215.1 Thermotogales bacterium | reverse complement strand
TCTATGCATGCTCTTGCTGGATGATCCAGCCTTCTCGAAAGAGCTTCTTGGATTCTGCACAAGTGTTATTGCAGAATACACACAGACGCTTCTTGACCAGGGCCTGGATATGATAGCAGTCCTTGAACCCACTGCGGTGCTTCTTTCAAGGAAGCAGTTTCAGGAGTTTGCGCTGCCTTATTTCAGCTCTATACTTTCGCACGTCAATAAACCGCTGATATACCACATCTGCGGAAACACAGAACACCTGGCTCAAGACATGGGAAACAGCGGCGCCTATGGCTTAAGTCTTGACAGCATGGTAGATCTGAAGAAAGTTGCCGATATTGTGCCCCAAGAAGTGAAGATCATTGGTAATCTTGATCCTGTAAAGGTCTTCTTGCAGGCGTCGCCACAAGAAGTCAAGCAGGAAACTCTAAAGCTGCTCAAAAAGATGGAAGATATCCCCAACTTCATCTTGAGTTCTGGATGCGACATACCTCAGAACACACCTCTTGAAAACATTGATGCTTTTATGATAGCTGCTAGAACAGGGCTCCTCTAGAATAACTTTGCAGGCTCTTCTTATAGTTCCTTGATAATAGAAGCAACATCTAGCAGCAGCTCGATTTTCCGGGGTCAGAACAAACGCGAACCCAGGTTCGCCATAAACGCCTCTTCTTGCCTGATTACTGAGATATGACAATTCTGATTTCGATGCTACACTTCTGATGAAGCCCGCTTGAGCAGGCTATTCAGGAGGAGATCGAAATGGCCGAAAAGAAACCTGGAACACCAAAGAAAAGCAAACCACAGAAAAAGGGACCCGAGAAAACAGTTGGCCCAAAGAAGAAGTAGCAGATCTCCTGCACCATCCCCGTCGTGTAACTACAGAACTACCTTTGAAGCGAACCCTTCGGGGTTCGTCTTCTTCTGAAAAGCTCTAAGGCAAGACTTCATGGACTATTGAATGCAGCAATAACGATCTGCTCTAAACACAGGAGGAAAAAGTATGTTCTGATTTTCTAGCGAGTCGCCGATTTCTTCGAACAACAGAAAGCGGGTGATCCTTCAAGAATCACCCGCTTTGTTAGTCAAGCAGTAAACGGCTTTCTTTCACGTAGCTCACTTTGTGATTAAATCAATCACGAAAACAGCTACTCTTTGGTAACAGACCAAGTCCCAGTAAGTGGATCACCTACGGTTTCGCCATCTTCTGCGGCATACCATTCGAAATCGCCTTCCATCTTGTTGCCTTCAACGGTGCCCTCGAAAGTGATATCGATGTATATCTCATCTTCTTCTATGACAAGAAAAAGGCCATAAACACTCATTGTGACTTTTCCCTCTGCATCTACTACCCCTTCGAAGTCAAATCCTTTTCCCTTCAACAATGGTTCGAAAGCCTCACTCATAGTATCATCTGGAAGTATTGGGTCGAAATAAAACGAGAAGAAGCCGCTGAAGGTCCCGTTTGCCTGATCGGTTATGTAGAATCCGATTGGAATAGCTTCATCATTTTGTTGAGCAACTACTGCTCCGTTTTCCGGAATCATCTCTCCTGTCCAGGTTCCAACTAAGCTAGGTATCTTCGTGATAAGCGCGCAGCTACTAAACAATAAGACAACGAGTATTGCTACAACAATGCCTATTCGCCTTTTCACCATACCATACCTTGCCTCCCTTCGCCGAAAGGGTTTCCACCAGTTCGTGATCACTTATTCTAACCGTCTGCTGCTGACCATATAGAAAAAACCGTCCATAACTTCATATTATCATAAGCGGTTCTACCGTCAAAACTGACTGAGACGTCTCCCTTATTGAGGGGAACGCAACTGATGTCTCCGTATTCCGAGAAAAGGGTATCCGCATAAAGTCAGTTCTTCAAAGATTGTCGCAACATTGAGAGAAACAAGCAACAGGCCGCAAGTAATAGAACGAAAAAGCACTGTCTGTCTCCAGACGAATCCCGGCTGCTATTGTCGTCACCTTAACTGGCACATTTACCTGCGAGACAGATCATCAATCTGCAGGAGAATCATTCGATGTTAATCGCGTTGTGGCTCGTATTGAACCATTACACCCCTATCGAGCAGTTCCTTGATATGCTGCCTATTCTGCGAACCCTCGGAGAGGTCGAGGAAGTTATTTCTCACGTCTATCTGGTCTCCCTCACCAAAACCTTCATTTTCAACAAGTGCAGTAATATCTGAGACCTCGTTCCTATAGAAACTCAAATGCTCAAGTTCTTTCAGATCACTTAAGGGAGAGAGGTCTCCAACCAGATTGCTAGGCAAGAAGAGTTTCTGAAGTTTTACAAGTCCTGCGATTGGTGTAAGATCTGCAACGAAATTCCCGCCAAGACTAAGCTCCTGCAGATTCCCAAGACCAATCAGTGGTGTCAAGTCCTCAACCGAGTTAGTTGGGAAGTAGAGTTTCTGCATATTCACAAGGGCCGTTAACTGAGTAATATCTTTGACTTTGTTGCTCGAGAAATAAAGG
Source organism: Thermotogales bacterium (assembly GCA_003561215.1). Classification (GTDB taxonomy): domain Bacteria; phylum Thermotogota; class Thermotogae; order Petrotogales; family Kosmotogaceae; genus UBA9910. The sequence goes on along the minus strand of PWXG01000099.1, from coordinate 1,844 downwards.
AATTTTATGTTCACAAGACCTTCTAATGGCGTAAGATCTTCAACCTGGTTACTGTCAAAGCGCAGTCTGACAATGCTAAGTAGTGCTGACAATGCCGAGATATCGCTGACCAGGTTATGCGTAAAACTAAGATTTCTCAGTTCTTCCAGGCCAATCAGTGACGATAAGTCTGTGACCAGGTTGTGGTTGAAGTGCAGTTCTTCAAGATTAATGAGCTCGGCAAGAGGCAGCAGATTACTTACATAATTATTGTTGAAGTAGAGAATCGCAAGATTAGGCAGTTCGCCGATCGGTGAAATATCTTCAACAAGGTTGTTGTTGAAGCGCAATAATCGAAGATTCGTCAGCCCTGCAAGATGAGACAGATCCTCCACAGTGTTGTCTTCAAGACGCAGCTCCTCAAGGTTGACTAGTTCAGCAAGTGGTGACAGATCAGTGATCAGATTATGAAATAAGTGCAGTACTCTCAGATTCACCAGATACTCTATTCCATTCAGAACCGAGATCTCCTTATACGTGGCGTAGAGGCTCTCAACATTACTGACGGCGGACCTGTAAATGGGGCCTGTCGGCTTCTCAATTTCGTCTCGAACTGCCTCTTCCAGTTTCTCGTCTTCGAATTCTATCTCCAGGTCAGTTTCAAAGCTCCATACCGGACCCTCTGTGATACCGCCTCTTCCATCTTTTGCGACAACCTTCCAGACGTAGGTTGTGTCTTCTTCAAGGAGTCCGGGATCGAAGGTGTTCTCACCGTGCTCTTCGGCTTCCAGTTGAAGGTCCGAATTGGTACCCAGGTAGATATCATAGACCAGATCATCCCCATCCGGATCAACATAATCCCACTGAAGCAAGACTGTCGGCGGGCCTGGCAATAGTTCGCCAACTGGAGGATATATCAGCTCAGGGATTCCGGGCGGGTTGTTTTCTTCCTTACAGATCTTTGGACATCCTGCTAGTAGCAGGACAACCACAGCAAGCGTAACGTAAAGGAGTATCCTCTTCATTTCTTTACCTCCTATGTACTCAGGAGCAGGCGTGAAAGAGAGCAAGAGCATGAGTGTCTGTTCCATACGTTATGATCTGGATCTGAGCGTCAGAAGGAGAACTGATTAGCATTCAGAAAGGTGGCTGTGCTGCGAGATTCTCTAACTCGTGAATTATCCGTAGACGCCATGTGCTAATACTACCAGATGTTAAGATGATAACAAAGAGAAAACGGCAGTTACGGTTACCAGGATGATCATCAACGCATTGTCTGCAGAAACGTAGAAGAAACGTCGACCAACCCTGGATGGGAAAAAATCTTTAAGGAAGATCGGCGCAGACTACGCCGACAAGCGGGTGTAACCTGGTCAAGCGAACGCGAACACCGATTTGTACGAACATAATTCTGAGATTCTCAGCAGCTGCTGGAAAATCCGTGTTTCCGCTATCGTAGCAAACACTTTCCCACTCTGATCTCAGGTCTTCAGGATCTTCAAACCACATGATGTCACCTATTACAATTCTTGCTGGTCTGCTGACAAAGCCAGCGAGACGTTCGATGAAAATCGCCTTCATTTCATCTGTAAGATGATGCATCGCATAATTGGACATCACTTTGTTTACTGACATGCCTGTAAGCTCATCTGTAAGTTCTTCGAAAGAACTCTTGTAGAAGATGATGTTTTGCACTTTTTCCTGAACGGCGCGACGGCGCGCTCTCTCAAGAAGGGTGTTGCTTATGTCCACGCCAATTGCCTCTTTGCAGGCTCTTGCCACTTTGATCGTCAGGAAACCATCTCCACAACCCACATCGAGGACAGTATCGTTGACGCATGGTTCAATAAGCGAAAAAACGATGT
>PWXG01000211.1 GCA_003561215.1 Thermotogales bacterium | reverse complement strand
GTTCGACAAGCCCTATGAAAACTCCCTTGGCCGTGCTTGTGGGAGTATCATCGACGATTCTTTTTCTCTTGAGGTTCGAAAATCCAAGGTATTGACAGATACCCGCAATGACCAGGCCTATTACCAGGACGATGGGACTAAAACTCAAAAGGACCACCCCATGGATAACAGCTTTTAGCAAGATAATGCAATCCTATCACATGGTTAATCATGTGATGCTCTTGTCATATTCAGTCGACGCAATAGTATAATCTACACATACACTAAGTTCAACACAGCGGACTTCTTGCGACTTTCTCTTTGGGCCACTGATTCCGGGGTGCGAAAGGGGGAATGCATATGAAAAGAGGACGTTCCATCTTTAGCTCCATAACACAGTGTCCGAAGTCAAGAAAAGTCTTTCTGACCGGACATCCTTTGTCTTCTCTTCCGAGGTGGCTGTTGCTCGTTCTTGGTTTTTTCGCCCTGATATGGTTTCTTATAAGGGTTCTTCCAAAACCCTCTAGAATCTCCTATCCATGTCAGTTAGCATGTGTGCCGATCGCAGCTTTCTTCGTCATCTGGTTCTCCGCCGTCTTCGCCTCCGTGCTCTCCCACAAGAAGAGCAAGTCTACATGGAAGAAGGTCTATTCAGGATTTGCCCTAGCTTGTGCATTCATGGCAATATCGCTTGCCCAATCATCTCCATCTTCTGTTGATGAGGCGCCGCTCGATCTCTCAATTGCACCTCGCGAGTCTCACAAGACTCCCTCTTCGGAAATCTTTGTCGTCACAGGTACTACCGGTGCCGATGCCGGTTTCGAATCGCTTGTGGCTCTTATGGAAAAACGTAATACACCCTTTTATGCAACACAGGATAATCCCGACGGAATAATTGCAGAAGATGACGTTGTGATAATAAAGATAAACTGCCAGTGGGACCAGCGTGGTGGAACAAACGTTGATCTCGTCGCATCGATAATAAGGGCGATAGTCTCTCATCCAGATGGTTTCACCGGAGAGATAGTTGTTGCTGATAACGGGCAGGCGCAGTTTGGCTCAGCAGGCTCGGGTGGAAGCATGAGCTGGACTCTGAACAACGCGATTGATACGACGATGTCAATGTCCGCCATGGCAGAGAGCTTTTCTGGCGATTACCGCGTATCGACATTTCTATGGGACCGGATCACCCTCAACAGGGTCTCAGAGTATTCCGAAGGCGATATGAGTGACGGATTCATTGTACATGACGAAGTGGCGGATTCTACAGGAATCGTCGTGAGTTACCCCAAGTTCCAGACGGAATACGGAACAATGATAAGCTTCAAACATGGAATCTGGCTTGAAGAACAACAGCGATACGACAGCAATCGATTGAAGGTACTCAATGTGCCTGTTCTCAAGTCACATTCGATCTACGGAGTTACTGCTGCGGTCAAGCACTACATGGGCATCCCGTCCGATCGGCTCACCAACAGGAACCCCCACAACTGTGTCGGAACGGGAGGAATGGGTACGTTGATGGTCGAGACCAGGCTTCCAGATCTGAACATCATCGATGCGATCTGGATAAACCCGATTCCCGGACGAGGCCCGAGGACTTCTTACAGGGACGGCTCACTGGTCAAGACAATCGCTGCGAGTACTGACCCCGTTGCTCTTGACTACTGGGCATCCAAAGAGATTCTCATGCAAGCTGCAGAAAAGCTGGGTTACCGCGACTACTTCAGGTTCGATCCGGACGACCGTGCTGTAAGATCTTTTGGAACATGGCTTGAACTGTCCATGCAAGAGCTCGACAGAGCAGGTATCTTTTCTACGATGGATTATGAAGAAATAAGTGTCTTCAGCAGTAGCATAGAGTAAGCAATCATCTTCATGTATCATTGGATAATCCTGTCTGTTTCGAAGCATTCACGGATAATCGTACCAGATGGCCTTATGAAGGTGAGGTGATTGCTATGAAACTCACAGTCTTCTTGGTGCTCGTTCTATTATCTTTCTCTTGCTTTGCTTTGAATGCGGATGTCCCGATCGTTGAAGTCCGGCCTCCTGTGCTAAAGTACTCCATCTTCTCAACACTTGCTGATGTCTATGCTGCAAATGTCACTGCTGTGGAAAGCAGAAGTGAATTCTATAGAGATGCATCCGATCAGGAAGAAGCCTACTACGCTTTCTTGCTGGACTCGTATGGAAGTTTCTCTGACAGGATGAAGAAAGATCTTGAAACGATTATCACCAGGGTTGGCCCCTGGCGACTTATGAACATAGTAACTCCGCTGGACGATGAAGCGGAGATCAGGGAGATCACTCGTAAGGCTGCATCTATTTTCAATTTCCATTCGTTAACAGCTACATTTGCTCTGAGAAAGCTACTCCCCGCTTTCTATGATGGTCACTTCAAGGAATTCTTCGAAAGTAATGCACCGCTATATGTTTCCAGAGCAGAAGAAATGACAAAAATAGCTTCCGAACTACAGAATCCTTTCTCGTTCATTGAAGAGATCAGCGGAATTCGACTTGGCGACTACGACTGTATTTTCTACTATTCCTTCCAAAGACTCGGCGCTTACGGATTCAGAACGGGCAATAGCAGGATTTCTACAATACAACACGGAGTGGACAGCTTTGAAAAGCTTTATGCAACACCATTTCATGAGTATTCTCATGAACTCTTCCAGACTTTCACAAATACCGGTGAATTCAAAGACCTTGCAGAAGAACTAAAATCCGATTCCGGTTTCTACTCTTACTGGGATAGTCGTCCTGACCTTAAGAACAGTTATTCATTGCGGATGTTCTGCAAAGAGAATCTCGTGGAAGGATTTGCTCAGTTTCTTTACGAGAGATTCTACAGAAAGCCGTCAGGACGCGACATATACTACTACGATGTCGAGTTCTACGAATTCCTCAGGGAAATTGAGTTCGATGCAGATGAAATCTCTTTGAAAGAGGCATCGTTCAAGTTCTTCAGAAGCGTTCTCGAAGAGACAAAATAGATCTTCCTGAAGCACGCTTATACTGCAGGCAATTGGGTTAGAACAGGTTTGAGTCAAGGAAGTTGCCGCACGCATTGTGAGTAAGCCAGGTTTTGGGCGTCTTTCCCACCTGATATGGTAAAATTGTTCAACCACAAGAAGGATGGTTCGTATGTATAGATCAAGATCCTTTTTTGTTCTAAACAATAACAATCTCTGGCCATAACCGGTCAGTAGATGTTTGTTGCAATACCAACTGGCCGGATTCCGGCCAGTTTTTCTTTGTTGGAGGTGTATTCATGAAAGAAGAACGTTTGAAGACTCAGAAACCTGAAAGCTCGTTGTCGTGGCAAACCTATGGTCATCTGACTGACCCTCAGGTCAGGCAAGCAGTATCAGTGCAATCTGAGCTTATCTGGCTATCACAGTCGTTTCTCAGAAACGAAGGATTTGTGCAACTGCTGCCAACGATTATCTCACCGATCACTGATCCGCTGAACAATGAAGTTGATGAAGCCAGCATCAACTGCTATGATAATCGCTATAGACTCACACAGTCTATGATATTCCACAAGCAACTATCATTGAATGCTTATGAGAAGATATTCATCGTATCACCTAACATAAGGCTCGAAAGGCCCTTCAAAGCTTCAACCGGAGTTCACCTCTTTGAGTTTACCCAGATCGATTTAGAAGTCAGAAATGGTTCCCGAGAGGACATCATGGACCTTATTGAGCATCTGACTGTCTATATCGCTTGCGGTCTCAAGGAATCTGCACTCAATGGACGAATTGATATATCATCGGAAATGAGCATCCCTACGATTCCTTTTGAAAAAGTCTCCTACAGACAGGCAGAGGACCGTTTTGGCAGAGGTTTTGAAGTGCAGCTCTCGAGAGAGATCAAGAATCCCGTCTGGCTTACAGATGTACCGGTCACTAAACGGGAGTTCTATGACCGCCTAAAAGACGGAACTTCTGTATTGGATGACATGGACCTGATTCTTCCGCAAGGGCATGGAGAGGTTCTCTCTGGCGGTAGAAGGGAGCACGAATACGACCGGATTATCAGAAGAATTGAGATGAAGGGTGTCTCACAGGATTCTCTTCGCTGGTACCTCGACCTGGCGCGGGAGGGCCTTATTCCTCCTTCATCTGGTTGTGGCTTTGGAGTCGAAAGACTAACGAAGTACTTCTGCGGTATTGACGACATAGCGCAGACAAGACTCTTTCCTAAGGTGCCGGGGACACTCTGTCTTTGAGATAAACACTAGCGGCCAGTTCTGGTTTTCAATCCCAGAGCAGGCGAATCAAGCTTAGTAACAAGTGAACAATAAACAGTGACAAAGACCAGGAATGGGCGATGGTTCCATCACCT
>PWXG01000203.1 GCA_003561215.1 Thermotogales bacterium | reverse complement strand
CTATCCCAGATGTTGGTCATTCCATCGGCCTTCACTTTGTCGTACAGCTTCTGCACCGATTCATGATAAGAGATTCTGCTTTTCTCCATACTCATCCCCCTTCAGAAAGACGATTTTGATCGCCATTGGCTACTGGACTTTCAGTATCAAGCTCCTCGTTATGAAATATCCTCCGGAAATCCTGGTCCGGCAGCAGCAGAGTTGGTCATGGAGTGTAAATGTCTTTGAAAGTGATTTTCTGGCATATCTCCAAAAAGATTGTAGCATTCTGACAACCAAAAACCAAACTAAATTTGTCTGTCTGAGTTGTCCTGATTGTTTAGTCTTGGTCTGATCCTTCTGCGGGATTTTTGCCAACAAATCCCAACCTGAATCCATCCGGATCTCTTATCACAAACTTGTGGGTTCCATAAGGTGTTACTCCCAACGGTGTTTCAACGCTGACAACTTCCCTGACCTTTTGCCACAAGCTGACAACATCATTGACGGTGAAGTTGATAATGTCATAGGATTTGTTCCGGACCAATCCAGGCACTTCGACAATCCCAAAACCTCCGTTCCCCTCACATTTAAACGACTGCCATCTTGTCGGCTCATAGTAGATATCGGGTTCGAACCCAAGGACGTTTACATAGAACCGTCTTGCTTTCTCAAGAGATGACACTGAGATAGTAACTACCTGAAGCTTCATCATGATTCCCCCCTGTCTTCAGAGTCACTCTTTACTATTGCACCTTCTTCTCTAACAGTATCTCACCTCATATGCCGATCTTGACAACGTCAAGACGGGTGTCCTTTTTGCTTCTTCTAAAACTTTCTTGGGCGATATGTACAAGGCCATAGCAGCAAGGAACTTCCATATGGATCACTTTCAGACTCCTTATGTCAGATTTCTCCAGTATGCTTGTTACCTTGTTCGCGTAAGCATCAAGATCATCGAGTTTTGGACCCCCTATAGCAATCGCCATACCCTCGAGAAAATCGTTGTGGAAATCAGAATAGGCAAAGGGAACGCAATCTGTAACAATCACCACATAAGCATTTCGGAAGTACGGAGCGTCCACAGGAACCAGATGCGGGTGTCCGGACACTGACGGAGTTCAGACTCCGGAGCCTGCCTTTAACAGGCTTCTTCCTTGCTACCTCCCACTGTAAAACTCTGGCAGACGGGCATCTGCCTGTTTGACCATGAGAATGACTTCTAGAAAGAATCTCGTAATGGTTAGTCACTTTGACAGTCTTGTGAGCTCTATTGCGCTCTTAGAGAGGTGCCTCAACGCCAGGTAGAAGTGAAAGACTTTCATTGTCGCCAACTCGTTTTGCTTTCGTTTCTGAAATCGCATACGCTTCCTAACCAACAACCTTTCGTTCTACAATACTCCCCACTACTCCTCAGTGCCTGGAATGACATTCACTTAAAGGCTCTTGCAGAAGAGAATAATGGTATATTATTCGTATAATAGAGATTTTGCCCCACCAGGGCATTAAATGAGTTCTGTACTTCTGATTTGATTTGATCTTGCACGCCTAGAGTTGAAACGCCTTCTCTGAGTCGACTTCCTTTACGCTTTTTTTGGTCAGGACTAATAGCACAACAGCTTGAGTATGCTACATGTTTTAGTCTGGGATTTTTTCTATTGGGGTGATGGAAAAGTAGTTGAGGCACAGCTGCAGGTCTTTCTAACACCCATGATAAGAGAGACACCTAGAACGGTTTCTGAGCGAGATCTTGAAACAGAAATAGATCAACTCATCAACCGGGGAGGCGAGGATATGAAAAAGTTGGTTGTTCTGCTATTTCTTCTTCTGGCGTTTGGATTCTTGTTTGCTGATGAAGAAACCACTGTTGAGGTTCCTACAGGTCTTGTACCACCAATGGTTCTTGTTGAAAAAGGCACCTTCACCATGGGAGAAATGTTCTTGGCAACGCTTACGTACGATTTCTACGTAGGCAAGTATGAGGTCACATTCGCAGAATATGACAAGTTCATCCTGGATATCGGAGGAATAACACCATCTGACAACGGTTGGGGAAGGGGTCAAAGACCCGTGATCAACGTAAGTTGGTGGGATGCCATTGCATTCTGTAACTGGCTCAGTCAAGATGAGGGATTGCCCAAGGCGTATGATTCTGATGGCAACCTGCTTGACGCAAATGGCAACATAACGACTGATCCTTCAAGGACAGTTGGCTACAGACTGTTGACCGAAACCGAGTGGGAATTTGCTGCAAGAGGTGGAAAGAAGACAGAGGGCTATAGATACTCTGGCAGCAATACCGTTGGTCGGGTGGCCTGGTATCTACTCAACTCCTGGCGCAAGTCTCAAGAAGTTGGGGAGAAAGCGCCAAACGAACTCGGGATATATGACATGAGCGGAAACGTGTGGGAGTGGTGCTCAGATTTCTTTGCGGGATTCACAAGAGATGTTAAGACCGACCCGTATGTTGACAAAGGCTCTAACAGGGTCATTCGTGGTGGTAGCTGGAACGATGGAGCTTCAGGTGTTCGGTTGCTTTCTCGCGACAGCTCTCCGTCCACTGTTAGTAACGCTGAAATAGGGTTCCGTATTGCCAGAACTGCCCATTAATCTGCAGGTTATATTCTTGATTCATGCTGTTTGCCTTGACTTGAGTTACAGAAGAGCAGATTGGTTCTCGTGTACCGCATCGTTCTGAAAGAGAGGTCTTCGGGGTCAGACAACACAACAACAAAGAGCCCGCGAACAGTCAGGCTCTTTGTTGTTGCTATTCGATTCCTTCACGCGAGAATGCTGAGAAACACGGGAAGCAGTATTCAGTGAGTTGGAAGAAACAGTGCCGCGAATCTGGTAATGAAGATCTGGGCAGCGCTTACTGATGCATTCTCCATCCGCCGCCAACATAGATGAGTTGACCCGTTAACCATCTTGCCTGTTCAGATGCAAGAAAAACCATCACATCAGCAATATCCCCAGGTTCCCCGATTCTTCGTAGTGGCGTCTCATGTTCGATATTCTTGAGATCCTGTGATTCAATATAGCCTGTCTGAACAGGACCTGGAGATACGATGTTAACGGTAATTCCGTACTTCCCCATCTCTAATGCCGCTGAACGACTATATGACTCGATTGCATGTTTGCTTGCTGCATAGCTCACGTTCGCTGTGTGAGCGTGAGCAGCATCAGTACTGGTGTTTATGATTCTCCCCCATCTGGCTCCGCGTTTCAGGAATCTTTGAAAGTACTCTGACATCATCAGCGCATAAGCACGTGTGTTTACGGCATGGTGGCTATCAATACCTGCAGCAGAAATTAGTCCTATTCCCCCGGATCTATCGGTAACTGCAGCTGGATCAAAAGTCTCCAAAGAGCAATAAGTGTGGTTATTGACCAGAACATCTACCGGCCCGAGTTTTTCTTCACAGAGATCAAAGAGCACAGGGATATTCAGCGGATCGCGAAGATCCATCTCATGCGCAAAAGCATCTCCTCCATATGAGACAATCTTCTGCACAAGATGGTCGGCAGACTTCTGTTGCATTGCACGATAAAGTGCATCACAGCCAATCCCTGATTCTTCAGCTTTTCGCAGCTCTTCCTCTGTATACTGACACTTATCTCGATAGTATGTGATGAAGAGTTCGGCTCCTTGTTCCGAAAATGCTTCAGCCGCTGCTGCACCGATACCATGATTAGCTCCTGAAATCAGCACTATCTTGCCTTTCAGCTTTGTATCGATCATAAGCGTATTTCACCAGAATCTAAGACTGATGCCATTTGATCCTTTGCGCTCCCATCTTCTCCAGTCATCAGTTTCTCTTCTCCTGTTTATCTGGAACAATTCTCAGCCGCACTCATATGTGTCTCCTGCAGGCTCGGCCGGTCAGTGTTCACGGCTACCAATACTTCTGTGCCGTGAATGCGATCTACAGGCCGTGTCAAGTTAGCTCTCCGCACATGAGCCAGCTTTAGCCTGGCAGGGTCTCGAGTCCCAGAAATGTACATCTATGATCTACCCGCTACACCAGTTTCACGATCTCTTCCTGAAGAGTTGCCGTCACCATTGGACCTTTTTGGTGATCGATGTAGACGTTGGTCTCCAATCTTAAGCCAAACTCAGGAAGGTATATCCCTGGCTCAACTGAAAAACCTATTCCAGGAAGTACCTTCCGCGTATCATACGTTTCGAAATTGTCAAGGTTAACGCCAAAGGCATGAACAGAAGTTCCCGGACCCATACTGTGTCCTGTCCTGTGCACGAAATTGCTGCCGTGGCCTGCCTGATCGATGTGGCTTCGTGCAACCGCATCAAGCTCCCAGCCATGAAGAGTTTCGCCTTTGCTCCAGGCGTCTTTCAGGCGTTCAATGACCAGATCACG
>PWXG01000137.1 GCA_003561215.1 Thermotogales bacterium | reverse complement strand
TGGAAATCCTTGCTGAGGGCCCTGCCGATTTTTCAAACCTCCTGGCAATGACGGGGCTTTCCAGGGATGATCTGTTCGTTGAGTTGACGGATCTGCAGCTACTCGGAAAAGTGAAGGAATCCGGTGGTATCTGGCAGAAATCCTGAATAGACAAGTTGCACAGAGGCTCAGATGTTATAATTTCGTCAGGAGGAGGGATAACGTGCCGTACGTGAACACCAAAACGCTACTTGACAAGGCAAACAAGGAAAACTACGGGATTCCCGCACTGAACATCAATAATCTCGAGTTTCTACAGTCGATAATCGATGCTGGTAAAGAGGAGAAATCCCCGGTAATAATTGAGACCTCTGAGGGAGCGATCAAATACGCGGGCAGCGGCGACGCACAGAGAGGGGCAAGAATCTTTGTCGACATGGTTCGCGCGTATGCAGATTCTGTGGACATCCCTGTGTCTCTCCACCTTGATCACGGAAAGACCTTCGTGATAATCATGGCTGCTATAAAAGCCGGTTACGGATCGGTCATGATCGACGCATCTGAACACCCTTTTGAAGAAAACCTTGAGAAAACCCGGAGGATCGTAGAAATTGCCCACAGCGTCGGAGTATCTGTTGAGGCGGAGCTCGGCCAACTGGTCGGGATAGAGGACAACGTTGACGTGAAGGAAGAAGAAGCAACACTTGTTGATCCGGAAGAAGCCCGACAATTCGTAGATGAAAGTGATGTAGATTTTCTGGCTCCTGCAATTGGAACAAGCCACGGAGCGTTTAAGTTCAAGGGAGAAGCACGACTGGACTTCGACAGGCTTCGCGCTGTGAAGGACTCCACGGGTATTCCGCTAGTTCTGCACGGCGCTTCGAGTGTTCCGGACGAAATTGTGAAGCTCGCTGAAGAGCACGGGGCCGACTTCAAAGGTGCAAAAGGAGTTCCTTCGGAGATCCTGAAGCAGACTGTACAATTTGGCATTAACAAGGTGAATACGGATACTGACCTTAGAATGGCTTTTATAGCGGGTTTGAGAGAGACTCTTGCAGAAACACCAGCCGAATTTGATCCGCGCAAGTACTTCAAGAAGCCCAAGGAGTACGTAAAGAACTTGATAAGAGAGAGAATGCGCATACTCGGTTGTTCTGGGAAGGCATAGTTTTCGGAGGTGGAATAGGTGAGAGTTCTCGTAATAAACTGTGGTTCTTCCTCGATCAAGTATCAGCTTCTGGATATGACTGACGAAAAACCACTCGCAAAAGGATTGCTAGAAAGAATAGGAATAGAAGGTTCGAAACTCTCGCACAAGAAAGGTGACGAGAAATTCACCTTTGAGCGTAATGTCTCTGATCATACACAGGGTCTGTCATGGATTATCAGTATTCTGACCAGCGAGAAAGAAGGAGTAATCGAAGATGTTTCTGAGATCCAGGCAGTTGGGCACAGAGTGGTTCACGGCGGCGAGCTTTTTGCTTCGTCTGTGTTGATTGATGATCGGGTGGTTAAAGAGATTGAAGCCAACTCCTTTCTTGCCCCGCTTCATAACCCTCCAAACATAGAAGGTATTCTTGCGGCTAAAAAACTGCTTCCCGAAATCCCTCAAGTGGGGGTATTCGATACGGCGTTTCACCAGTCGATGGAGGAAAAAGCCTATCTTTATGCGATCCCAAGGAAGTACTACAAGCAGTACAAGGTCCGAAGGTATGGCTTTCATGGCACGAGTCATCGGTACGTAGCTGCTCGTACGGCTCAGTTGATGGGTAGACCAATGAAAGAGTTGAAGATCATAACTACTCACATCGGTAATGGCGCATCTATTGCCGCGGTGAAATACGGTCTTTCAGTTGACACTTCCATGGGGTTCACTCCTCTGGAAGGGCTTGTCATGGGGACACGTTCGGGCGATCTTGACCCTGCAATCGTGTTGTTTCTTCAGGAACAGGAAGGCCTTAGTATAAGAGAGGCTAACAACCTCCTTAACAAGAAAAGTGGAATGCTCGGGCTAACTGACGGCAAATTCAGTGACTTGAGGGATATCGAAGAGCGGGCAATTGAAGGCGAAAGCCTTTGCCTGAGGGCGCATGACATATACGAGTACAGGATTGCGAAGTATATCGGAGCGTATGTTGCTGCCATGAATGGAGTGGACGCAATTTCATTCACTGCAGGTGTAGGAGAGAACAGTCCATATTTGAGAAAGAACGTTGTCTCAAAGTACCTTGGCTACCTGGGAATAGAGCTTGATGAAGAAAAGAACAAGCTCAGAGGCCGCGAAGTTTTTGTGAACACCCCTGAGTCGCGTACAGCCGTGCTCGTTGTACCTACAAACGAGGAACTAGTTATTGCAAGGGATACCAAAGAGATAGTCGAACAGGGCATTCGCGAGCTGAACATGTTCTGATATCGCCAAAAAATCACTGCTGGGCAGTATGAAAGGTGAAGTCGGTGATTCAGAAGTTCGCATTTAGACCGGATACGCGAATAGCGCGAAAGCATCAGGCCATTTCCATGTTTTATGTTGTGCAATCAGGTGGTGTGGTTCTGAAGCGAGATGGTGCAGACGAGATATATATGGCAGGCGATCTGGTCGATCCCCTTTCTTTGGTAACGTCCAGAGCTTCTGGAGATGTATTTTCAATCGGCAGTACAATGCTCATGGGAGTCGGGCCTTCCGAGATCAGAGAGCTCATGCTCAGCAGTTCCGAAATGCTTTCCAAGACTTTGTTGCAAGTTGTAGACTGCCTCAAGAAAAAACAGGGTTCTGTAAAACCGAAAGCTGATTCAAGCCTTGATACGTTGATCAACGACATTGTGGCAGGAAAACAGCGATTTGCTGCCAGGTACTCCCCGCTTCTCTTCGGTGAAAAAGCGCTTTACAGAAAGGGAGTCAAACTCCTCGAACTCAAAGACGGTAAAGCAGCTTCAGCGGTCTTCATGGATTATCTAAAGCAGTTTCGTAACTCACCTCTTTCCAGACCGGTGAAGATGTATCTTGCGCTTTCGGAGTTACTCAAGAAATTACACGAAGCTGCTGCGGAGCTCCTCGTTGACTTGCTTGCCGAAAGCCCTAGCGACATGGTTGCAGGATGCATCTACCGAATTCTCGGTGTATTGGGACTGAGAGACACGGCAATCGTTCTTCTGAGAGGCCTTATGGACTATCCCGAAGGCTTCTACAACTCTCTTCCTTCCGAACCGAGAGTTATCTCGCTCAAGTTCGAGAAGGACCAGGTCGTCCTGGAAGAGGAAAAGGTGGCAGACCGAATCGCATTTGTGCTTTCGGGAAGGGCTGGGATACTTAAGAAAAGCGAAGACGGGGTGTTTCTTCTGGATGAACTCGATCACAACCGTTCTTTTGGGGAGCTTCAGACACTCAGAAAAGCACGGTGGGACGTCACACTGGTCGCACGTTCAGATTCCAGGGTCATTCTTGTCTCTGAAGAGACCTTCTTGAAAATCGTGACCGACAAATACCCGACAGTAGGTCTGTCTCTTCTTGAGTATATGCTGAATATCTGCAGTGACGCCGTTATTTCTTCGCCCGGATGATTTCGTTGTCTATGAGTCTGGTCTTTCCCACAAAGACTGCAACAGCAAGAATCACATCAGCCTGCAGTTTGTCTACCGGTTTCAGAGTCTCTTCATCTACTACCTCTACGTAGTCAATAAAAACACGCTTCCCTCTTCTGAGAATCCCTGCAACCTCATCACGTATCGTTTGTGCTTCTGTCACACCTTCCTCAGACATTTCTAGACCTCTTTCCAGGGCCTCTCTGACCAGGAGTGCTTCGCTTCTTTCCCATCTCGAGAGGTAGTTGTTTCTTGAGCTCATCGCAAGACCGTCTTCTTCGCGCACCGTGGAAATCTCGACCATCTCTATATCCATGTTAAGATCAAGAACCATTCGTTTCAATACCCTGAACTGCTGTGCATCTTTCTGTCCGAAGTAAGCTCGATTCGGGCACACGATATTGAAAAGCTTTGTGACAATAGTTGCTACTCCCCTGAAATGACCCGGTCTTTTTGCACCACATAGATAGTCAGTGAGGTGTTCTACTTCAACATATGTTGAATGACTAGAATGATAAAGCTCTGATGCCGATGGTGCAAATACATAATCAACCCCCAGATTCTCCAGCAACTCAAAATCCCTCTGTTCATTTCGCGGATAGCTGTCGAAATCCTCGTTCGGTCCAAACTGGGTGGGGTTGACAAAGACGCTGACCACAGTAGTTTCACTTTCGGTCAGAGATCTTCTGACCAGTTGGAGGTGACCCTCATGAAGGTATCCCATGGTCGGCACGAGGCCCACGACCCTATTCTTGAGTCTCTGCTCGACCATTTCGCTTCTCATCAGCGAGACTTCTCTGATAATCTTCATCCGTATC
>PWXG01000147.1 GCA_003561215.1 Thermotogales bacterium | reverse complement strand
GTCCTGCTCTGAACAATACCCGCTCTTATTCAACCGGGCCTATCCAACCGATCCACTTCAACCGCATTTGAATTGATGCTTCTGTCGCATGTCGCAAGTCCGATTTCTCGCACAGCGGCCTCTTCGTGTCTTGGTTCTAGCTATACCCTCTACCTGTTCTTGAACCCCGTACCCTCGCTCTTACTTCACCTGCTCTCTCTCGATCACATTCAGGTTGCAGATATACTCCAACACAATGGTAAAATAGACTATACTGAATACCATGCAAAAGGTAGACAAAGCTCATTGTTTACCCTTTAGGAGGGTATTTATGGAACTTTTCGATGTCTTGCTATCGATGAATCCGTGGTGGCGGGGAGAAAAACCAGAAGTTCCGGCGCTTAAGAGGGATGGCTTTGAGAAAATCGAAAAGGACTTCAGGCGTGCAAAGCAGATGATTTGCGTGCAGGGGTTGCGGAGAGTGGGGAAAACAACGCTGATCATGCAGCTTATCAGGAAGCTTCTTGACAACGGAATCAAGTCTGAGAGTATTCTCTATGTCTCGTTGGATGATCCAAGACTGCTTTCAGTTTCTTACCCAATTCTCGAAGCTCATAGTATCTGGGGAAAACGCTTTGGGGAGAAGAAGGGGTTCCTGCTGGTTGACGAAGCTCACTTCGCTGACAGGTTTGATCTTCAGCTTAAACGAATTTGGGATTCACATAAGCTACCAACACTGTTCACCGGAAGTGTTGCCCTGTTTTTGAAGAAGGGAATATCTGATAGTTTGGCTGGAAGAGTTGAGACGATAACGATACCTCCACTAAGCTTTGGAGAGTTCCTGAGGTTTCGGAAAATTGAACATGTTTCTTTTGGATCGTTTGAAGATATGAGGAAGAAATCCCACATGTTATCGGACAAGGTGTATGCAGCATTGTACGACTATATATCTGTTGGAGGATTCCCGGAGATCCTCGATATGGAACTTGCAGAAGCGATGAGGTATCTCAGAGAAACTTATGTAGAGAGAGTCTTGATGAAGGACATTCCTGCAGTTTTCGGCAGGATAGATACGATGAAACTCTTCACACTGTTCGTACTTCTAGCTGAACGATCAGGAAGTAAGGTGAGTTTCACTGAACTATCCAACTCAACGGGCTTGAAAATCGATACCGTGATGAAGTACATAGAAATCATGGAATCTTCAGGAGTTGTGAGATTTGTAAGAAGGTTAAGCAGATCTTTCAGCAGAAGCAATAGGGTGATGCCCAAAGTCTATCTCCCCAGTGCATCTCTGCTGAGATCTTTCAAAGAGATAAGCATTTCTGAAGGAGCTCTTGTCGAAAACGCTATAGAAAATCATCTTCCTGGTGAAAAGCACTACTGGGAAGGAGATGCAGAGGTTGACTTTATTGCCGCAGGGATTCCGATAGAGGTTAAGTTCTCCAATAGACCTGAAGATGCACTTAAAGGACTGAGAGATCTTAGAAAGCACTTCGAGTTCGACCAGGCAGTTGTTGTCACCCGAGACAGAACAGGGGGCGAGACTCAGAAGGACTTCTCAGTTGTCTATATTCCAGCCGCGGCATTTCTGCTTGGAAAAGACATACCAACAGGAGCAAGTGGAAGAGGAGTTTGAAGGGAGTTTGACATAATGGGCCACAGAATAGAAGGGCGCAAGAGCATCAGAGAAGCTGAACGGCAAGAACAGCCGAGAAGCCGAACGCAGAAACACGCTGCGTGAAGTTGAGAGCCAACTTCAGGTCCGAAGCGAGTCAGGCAGAATCGGCCTGCGAAGCGGATTGAGCGAAGAACGCTCAATAAGCTGAGGGTCCAAAATGCTGCCACAAAGCAGAACCACAAAAGTTTTGGCGAAGCGGATTTGTCGCACATCGGGATTATCGTGAGTTGGAACTTTCGTGCCTCTGAAATGCGATTGTTCTTCAGTCAGAATGAACAGTCGGATTTCATCCGAAGGGCACAACAAATCTGGCACAGTTCGCCAGAGAAGCGAGTGCCCAGGAACTGGGCAGAAGCGAGTCAGGCAGAATCACCCTGAGAAGCGGATTGAGCGAAGAACGCTCAAGAAGCTAAGTGGCAAAATTCTGCCACAAAGCAAAACCAAAAAAGCCATGGCGAAGGACTTGTCGCAAGTCGGGGTTACAGCGAGTCGGAACTTTCGTTATCTGCTTTGTTCGCCATACCCGAACCTTTTCAACCGCCCCTTTAAAACCGATCTTGCTCAACCGCACTTGACTTGATGTTTCTGTCGCACCTCGCACAACGGAGTTTTCGTGTTTTGCTTTTTTCGCCATTCCTACACATCTCAACTGTTACCGACAGAATAGATACTTTGAGTTCATGGTCCCGTGTCCACGTTTGACAGTACTCCAAGTGATATGGTTACTGAAGAATTTTGATATGATTAACCAACACTAGATGTAGTTGAACTTTAGAAAATGGTTCGAGGGGGGAAAGAGGATGAAGAGAGCAGCTCTTAGCCTGGTATTACTGACTTTTGTACTGTTGTTCAACACTACAATTTCGGCTATAGAGACTTCGGTGACTTCTCCGCACGTTGAGATGGTCTACGTTGAAGGCGGCACATTCATGATGGGAGATGAGTTTGGCGACCTGATGCCTTGGTACAGACCGGTCCACCAGGTTGAACTTACCTACGCTTTCTACATGGGAAAGTATCCCGTAACATTTGATGAATATGATGCATTTTGTGAAGAAACAGCAATAAGCAAACCATATGACGCGAACTGGGGAAGAGGAAGAAGGCCGGTGATAAACGTCTCATGGTGGGATGCGATTGCTTACTGCAATTGGTTGAGTAGCAAAGAAGGATTTCCAGTAGCATACGATGGTGAGGGAAACTTGCTTGATCAAGACGGAAAGACAACAACAGATCCATCGGAAGTAGCTGGATACAGGTTACCAACAGATGCGGAATGGGAGTTTGCAGCAAGGGGAGGAACGCACCATTCACCTTACAAGTACTCTGGAAGCGATACCCTGGATGAAGTAGCATGGTATTGGCGCAACTCTGGAGACGAGTTCCTTACAGGTAATTGGGATTGGGAACGCATTTCTGCAAACAACCTGAAAACACACCATGTTGGGCAGAAGCTTCCGAACACACTTGGCATATATGATATGAGCGGAAACGTCTCGGAATGGTGTAGCGACTATTGGTTCTTTGGATACACCAGCACAGCAAGGACGAACCCCTACAACTCCACACCTGATCAATACCGGGTATTGCGTGGCGGTAACTGGCTCAATGAAGCTGTTCGCTTGCGCGTGGCAGAACGGGGCACCCTAAGCCCCATTGGTGTGTACAACAACGTCGGCTTTCGAATCGCCAGGACAGCGCAATAGCGTGATGTGGGAGACGGCAGAAGCGAAGCGTGAAAGAACATCACGCGAAGATGATCGGCGAGAACAGCCGAGAAGCCGAACGCAGAAACACGCTGCGTGAAGCGGAGGACCAAAGTCAGGCCCGAAGCGAGTCAGGCAGAATCACCCTGAGAAGCGGATTGAGCGAAGAACGCTCAAGAAGCGAAGTATGAGAGAACACCAGGCGAAGCTGAAGATGCAGAACTTTCGGTGACATCACGAGCACGGCTGCGCTTTCTAGCGTTTCTCAGAAATGGTTTTTCTTCTGTGAGAACAATGTCGGATTTCATCCGAAGGGCACAGCATGCTGGTGCCCCTACCCAAAGTGATAAAACCTTCATCCACAGTAGTGTAGGAGTTTTGCGCTGTTAAACCCTGGCATACGAACGCTGTTAAAAGAAGGGCATAATGGTATTATGCATCTACACCAAAGGGACGGAAACCCTTTTTCACAGTAGGGTTGAACACCGTTCAACCCTTGCAAACGTACGGCGTCAAGACAAGGGCACAGCATGCTGATGCATCTACACTACTTTGAATAAGGGTTTTGGATCCTGGTTCTGTCGCGAGTCGCACAGCGAGACTCTCTTATCGTGCTCGTGCTTGCGATACCCCAGACTCATCAAAAGAGGTCTCACACGATCTTTTCGCATCCAAACTTGTTTTCAAGCGCCCTCATAGGCACTTGACGCAAAAAATCATCTTCGAACTGAGGAACGTCTGAATGGTTCAATTTGCTTGAGAAGGTTTACTTGAATTATCTCTTGAATAAGCGGTATCATTTGTTGTTCAGGGAGGTGAGGGAATGAGAGTGTTCATGCTTAGCATGCTGTGTTTGCTTCTGATAGTTGTTCTTGCGGGATGTCCGATTTTGACGAGGACTTACACAATAACAGCAACTGCAGGCTCAGGGGGGATAATTTACCCATCAGGCGCAATCATAGCACCGCGTGGTTCCTTTCAGCAATTTCACATGATTCATGATCTTGATCACTTGATAG
>PWXG01000201.1 GCA_003561215.1 Thermotogales bacterium | reverse complement strand
AGGGGAAGCGAGTTGCAATGGTGGGCGATGGCGTAAACGACGCCCCAGCATTGGTTACTGCTGACATAGGCATTGCAATCGGTGCCGGAACAGACGTGGCAGTGGAAGCCGGCGATGTGGTTTTGGTCCGCAGTGACCCCCGCGATGTGTCTAGAATCGTGACCCTCAGTCGTGCTAGCTACCGCAAGATGGTGCAAAACCTCTGGTGGGCTGCAGGATATAATGTCGTTGCAATTCCACTTGCTGCAGGTGTTATGGTCGGGTTTGGGATCCTGCTTGCTCCGGCGGTCGGGGCGGTGCTGATGTCAGCAAGCACAGTGATCGTGTCTATCAACGCACAGCTTCTGAGGCGCACCAAGCTTTGATCGACCTCATACGTATGGAAGCGCTTGTATGGAGACCACCAGGCTTTCTCCATCTTCCACACCCTGACGTGGTTGTCTTCTGAAACCGACTCAATATACTCCTCACCAATACTAATTTCTACTGAGTTCACGGCACCTGAATAACCCTCAAGTGTGGGTAACTGCTTCATCGTTTCAAACTCCCAGATCTTTATCGCTGTATCCACTAATTCGGACCAAATATACTTCCGCTAAGGGGTTATCGCCACTGACGTAACAGGTCCTGAATGAAACACCAGTACAACAGTCTTCTCTTCTTCCAGAATAGTAAACAGAGAACTGTCTTTCCCTCAACCCGCTTCACTGCTATTTCTGCTGTCTAGCTTCGGGCCTAATCTTGGCCATTCCGCTTCTCTGGTTCTTCGCGATCAGCTTCTCAAGATGTCATGCTCGACTAGCTTCTTGCCAGGTTCTGGCAATTCGCTTCGGGCCTATTGTGGCCTTCCGCTTCGCTCCTCTAAGTGTCAGGTTGGTAATCAGTATCTACTTGCAGAAAACACCGAAGAATTGGTGAAGTAGTGTAAGCAAAAGAATGGTGGTATGACATATAGAGTTATATAGGCTTTCTCATATATTTCATACTAATGCCGAAACGATGGGAGGATCATTATGAATCCAGATGCTATGAAGGAAGCTATTCCAAAATTCTACGGTGCAAGCACTATCGGTGAACGCGGTCAGCTGGTTATTCCTGCCGAAGCAAGGAAGGATATGGGTCTGACACCAGCAACCAAGGTAATGGTATTCGGCAACAATTTCGGCGAAGGGTTGCTCATAATCAAGGCAGAATCAGTTGCAGAACTCGTGGCGAATGCTTCGAGAATGCTCAGTGACCTTCAAAACATGCTGAATACCCATGATGATAATCCTGACGAGCTTCGCTAGCTATCAGATACTACATTTCTCTCAAGGAGTGAACTACTCATGGGTTGGCTAACAAAACTGGCAATAAAGAAGAGATGGTTGACCTTTCTTATCGTAGCTATTGTAACGGGGATATCCGTCTGGTCGCTGTTCTCTTTGCAGATGGAGTTGATTCCAGATATCGAACTGCCTATAACAAGCGTTATAACGATCTATCCACAGGCAAAACCGGAGGTCGTCATGGACGAGGTTGCGATTGAGGTTGAAGGTGTAATCTCCGGGATGAAAGGACTCAATCAGTTGGTCTCCACGGTGTCCGAAGGCTCCGCTTTCACATTTGCCGTGTTCGAATTCGGCACTGACATGACAGAAACGAATAGGGTGATAAAAGAAGGGCTTGCCGCTTTGGAGTTGCCGGATGCAGTGCGTGAGCTTCCGCTTCTTCTGCCGGAACTGGAGCAGAATCCTCAGCTATTCGCCATCGACATTAACGTCCTTCCTATCGTGATGTTCAGTCTGAGGGGTGATCTTTCATCAGAACAGCTTCAACAGATTGCCACTGCAGATATAGTGCCCGCACTCGCAAACATTGATGGCGTCTACCATGTCACCGTAGAGGGCGGTAGCGACCAGCAGGTGATTGTCGAGCTCGATCCAGGTCTGCTTAATAATGCTAGGCTGTCTCTATCCTCTGTTGCCGCCTTCGTGACTGGTGAAACATATGGGTCGATCGAAGAGATAGAAGATATGACCCTTGGCGCAAGACAAGTTCGTCTTGGTGATATCGGTACGGTGAAACTTGGGCTCCCGTCTGGTTCATCGGTTTCCAGGACCAACGGGATGACTTCAGTATCCATAAGCATTATGAAAGACGGCGATGCTAATACAGTTGCAGTTGCAAAAGCCGTAATGGACAAGATCGAACAGATCAAAACACAGTTGCCTGATGGAATTCTTCTTTCCACGGTACTTGACCAATCGGTATACATCGAGACAAGCGTTAGCGACCTGACCCGCGATGCACTTATAGGGTGCGGGTTGGCGATCGTAGTTGTCTTTCTGTTTCTTATGGCGTTCCGGGCATCGCTGGTTACAGCAGTGTCTATTCCCTTAAGCATCATCATCGGTTTTCTGATTATGAGGTTCTTCGGTATCACCATTAACCTCCTGACATTAAGCGCTATGGCCATTTCTGTCGGACGAGTCATTGATAACAGCATTGTCGTTCTGGAGGTCATATTCCGAAGGATTCAACATGGAGAGCCCTTTAGAACCGCTGCGATCGAAGGTGTGAAGGAAGTGGCTACACCAATCGTTTCTTCAACAGTGGCAACTGTTATCATTTTCGTCCCCCTCGCATTTGCCGGCGGTATCGTTGGTGAACTGTTCATACCCTTCGCGCTCACCATGACAGCTGCCCTTGCAGCGTCACTTCTCATCGCCCTTATGGTAATCCCACCGTTATCGAATTTCACTGTTCGTAAGAAAGCCACTAACAATCAGACCTGGTACCAGTGCCTTTACACGAAGGCATTGGAGTGGACGCTTTCCCATCGCGCTATCACTGTGATGATTGCCCTTCTACTCTTCATTGGCAGTTTTGCACTTCTACCGGTAATTGGAACAAGCTTCATACCAGATATGGGCGAAAAGATACTCACAGTAGAAGTTGTTGTACCCGGCAGCACTGATATGATGGAAACCCTTGAAGCAGCCAGAAAAACGGAGCAGGTCCTGCTACTCCATCCCTATGTAGAAACGATACAGACAACTATTGGTGGGGGAGCAGGCATCATGGCCGGAGCCTCGGCCATGATGGGAGCTGGTGGTGAAACAACTGCCAACATTATGGTGATCCTGCCAAGCGAAGCAGACATGGAGGAGACTGCCGACGAATTGCGCGAACAGTTTAAAAATATCGTCTCAGAAGCGGAGATTACCGTGGCGACCGGTCAGGCTATGGCAGCTGCTATGATGGGCACCGGGGTAGATATTTCGATCCGCGGCGACAGATACGAAGACCTTACCTCAATCGGGAAAGAGCTCTTCGAAAAGCTCGAAGATGTCGGGGGCATTACTGATCTGGAACTACAACTAGCTCGCACGGAACCCAGCCTTGACATTATTCCTAGCCCTGCCATGATAATGGCGGCTGGATTGTCTATGGAACAGATGGCTGGTCTCCAGGAAGAGTTCTTCTTTATGCAAACAGGAGGCCGTGTTGCCAGAGCAACGCTCAATGGAGATCAACTCGACGTGTACCTGAATGGAATCATCCATAAGCTTGACCGCGCTGAAACAGCCCGCGCACTCGTGATAGGTTTTCCTGATTCTGTAAGACTTGGTGAAATTGCAGTGGTAGCATTGGGAGAGCAACAAACGAATATTATGCGAATCAACGGAAAGCTAGCAACGTCTATTACCGGATCTATTACCGCAAAGGATATTGGATCGGTCAACCGTGCTATCCAAATGAAGATAGATGATCTGAGCCTCCCCGCAGGCGTGGAAGTTACTCAGGGCGGCACTATGGAGATGATGGAGGAGTCCTTTTCCAGCATGATGGTTGCCATAGCTTTGGCTGTCTTGCTGGCTTATGCCGTTATCGCTATAACCTTCCGTTCGCTACTGACACCTATAGTGATCATGATAAGTTTGCCTTTGGCTTCTATCGGGGCGTTACTGGCCCTTCTACTTGCAGGGCAGACGCTGGGTGTTTTTTCCATGATGGGCGTTCTGATGCTGGTAGGTATCGTGCTTACCAATGCCATCGTGCTTATAGACTTGGTGGAGCGCTTACGCAGGAAGGGCTTGAATATCCGTGATGCGCTTCTTGAATCAGGCAGTACCAGGATGCGTCCGATACTGATGACAGCACTGACAACAATGATAGCAATGCTCCCACTGGCATTAGGACTTGGAGAGGGCGCGGTCGTTTCTTCGGAACTGGCTATTGTGGTTATCGGCGGACTCTTCAGTTCAACGTTGCTGACTCTGCTGGTCATTCCGACTATATACAGCCTATTCAAGCGCGACAAGCCCCAGAAGAACGAATCTGCTCAGAAAGCTTGATTAGGATTAATAAAGAAGGCCCTCTGGTGTTATCCAGAGGGCCTTT
>PWXG01000146.1 GCA_003561215.1 Thermotogales bacterium | reverse complement strand
CTTATGTTTTGAGATTCTACAGTGTTATACTGTCACTTGAGGTGAGCCAATGATCGCAGGCTTTGTCATAGCCGTTTTTACCGCTGCTTATGCGTTAATAATCATTGGGAAGTTCAAGCGATCAATCGTCGCTTTTTCTGCAGGCATGCTTCTGGTGTTTGCCAAAGTCTTCTCTGACTACGACTTTGAACGGCTTGGCGAGCTGATTGACTTCAATACTCTCGGGCTGTTGATCGGCATGATGGTCATTGCCGGCGTCCTGGGAGGTACCGGGTTTTTCCAATATTTCTCAATAAAGGTAATAAGGCTTTCGGGTGGAAGAACAAGATTGCTTCTGTGCGCCTTGTTGCTTACTGTTGGAGTATTCTCCGCCCTTCTGGACAAGGTTACGACGATAATCCTGTTTGCACCGATCCTGTTTCTTGTGGCGGATACACTGGGGAAGAGCCCTGTCCCGATAGTGTTTGCATCGATAATGGCTGCCAACATTGGCGGTACGGCTACCTTGATCGGAGCTCCTTCGAATATACTAATTGGCTCCGCTGCAGGGCTGGGATTTGTCGATTTTGTCGTCGCAACTGGTCCGATTGCGTTGATAGCGCTGGTAATTTTTGCATTCTATGCAGACAAGAGGATCTACCAAAGTCTGGCCGACGTCAAGGCCGAACTTAAAGGGTTACCAGGTATGGACCCTTCAAAGGCGATACATTCGAAGAAAGATCTGAAAATCTGTCTTTCCGTTTTCGTTGCAGTCTTGATAGGTTTCTCTCTTCATGGTGTGCTCGGATACGAGCCTTCAGTGATCGCATTGGGAGGAGCTGCCGCAGTCTTGTTGCTGACCGGCAAGAACTTCTCTGAGCTTGCTTCCGATATCGAGTGGGATACCCTGTTGTTTTTCATAGGCCTGTTTCTCCTGTCCTCTGCTTTGAATGTTGTTGGAATTGCCGATGTGCTTTCCAGGGGACTGTCCGCACTCGCTGCTTATGAGGGGCTTTTTTACATACTGATGTTATGGATTACAGCAGGCCTGGCCGCTATTTTTGGAGCTGTACCAACCGTTGCGGTGCTCATTCCGATCATGAGAACTGTTACGATGAACTACGGAATTCCTGTAGACATATGGTGGGCGGTATCGATTGGAGCCTGTTTCGGTGGTGGTGCAACCATTACGGGTGAAGCAACCAATATGGTCGGGCTCGGCCTGATGGAGAAGTATATGAAGACAACTGTGACCTACTTCGAATTCCTTAGATTCTCTCTGGTTCCAACTCTAATGGTCCTGACTGCAGCTACTGTCTATGTCGCTTTGAGATTCGCTTTTTGATCCCCCTGATTCAGGATTTGGATCTATGCAACCACTCTGACCAGGAAGCTTACTATACACACAGAGAGTCTTCAAGAACTTTCGCTTTGTGAAATTATCTTCGAATCGTACGAAGTCGTTTTCTGATCAATGACCTGGTCGTCTTTGGTGTATACTGTCAAATGAGGTGAAGCGATGGTAGCTGGTTTTGTGGTTGCCATTTTCATTGCAGCTTATGCGCTGATTATCTTTGGTAGACTCAAGAGGTCCGTTGTAGCTCTTTCCGCAGGCTTGATTCTTGCTTTTGCCAGAGTCTTCTCTGAGTTTGGATTTGACAAGGTCGGCGAGTTAGTTGACTTCAATACTCTTGGACTACTTATCGGCATGATGATCATTGTAGGCGTTCTTAGAGGGAGCGGATTCTTTCAGTATGCTTCAGTCAGGGTCATAAGGTTTTCCCGAGGAAGAACAAGGCTTCTGATATCTTTCCTTTTGCTTACCATAGGCCTCTTCTCAGCCCTGCTGGACAATGTCACAACTATAATACTGTTTGCGCCAATTCTCTTCTTCATAGCAGATACTGCAAAAAAGAGTCCTGTTCCGATAATGTTTGCATCATTACTGGCAGCCAACATAGGCGGCGCAGCAACACTCATTGGAGATCCCCCAAACATATTGATTGGTTCTGCTTCGGGCTTTGGTTTCCTGGATTTCGTCATGGCCGTTGGACCGATAGCGATGCTCATGCTGGTGTTTCTTGTGTTCTACATGGACAAGAGAGTCTTCCGCAGCTTTGTCGGAGCAGAATCGGAGCTTGGAGATTTGCCCGCTATGGACCCCTCGAAAACAATACGATCTATGAAGGATCTCAAGATTTCTCTGGCAGTGTTCATCGCTGTGCTGGGAGGGTTTGCTTTTCACGGGATGCTGGGATATGAGCCCTCACTTATAGCTCTGGCAGGGGCAGCGGCAGCACTACTTCTGACGGGGAAGGACTTCTCCGAACTAGCCTCTGATATAGAGTGGGATACCCTGCTTTTCTTCGTAGGCCTCTTTCTGCTTTCATCAGCGTTACATGTGGCCGGGATATCAGAGGTTCTGTCTGCAAGCCTTTCCGCCATTGCTGTTCACGAAGGGCTCTTCTATATTATGCTTTTGTGGATCACAGCAGCTCTGTCTGCATTGATCGGAGCAGTGCCGACTGTAGCGGTACTTATCCCGATAATGAGAACACTCACGGTCAGCTATGGAATTCCCCTGGATATTTGGTGGGCAGTCTCTATTGGAGCCTGTTTTGGTGGTGGAGCAACGATCACTGGATCAGCAGCAAATATGGTTGCAGTAGGCTTGATGGAAAAACACATGAAGACAACCGTGACATATACAGAGTACCTGAAATTCTCCCTGGTACCTACGCTTTTAGTCCTCTCGATCGGAAGCGTCTATATCGCCCTGAGATTTGTATTATGAAAGAACCTCATCTGTCCGACCCTATTTCAAGACCTGGAGCCCAGGGCGCCTGTCCGAACCGTTAACCAGGAAGCGTTCGCTTTGACTTGCGTGAGGGTGCGAAGAAGCCTGATAATTACTACCCTGTTTGAGAAAGACCCGGTTTATGCTATATAATCTTCCTACTACCCGGTCTTTCTTTGATCAGGCAATGGGAGGGATATGATGGACGGAACGGAGCTTAAACCTATCCAGAAAAGCTTTCTGGCTGATCTTTATGAAACTGCCCAGGGAGACAAGGGCAACGTCATACCTTTGGAAGTGTTGTCGCAGAAACTCAGCATTTCTGAAGAAGAAGCCCTGGAGATCTCCAGGCAGCTTGAAGACGAGCACTACGTGAAGCTCGCCGATTCCGTCACAGGCGTATCCATTACCCACAAAGGCATTACAGTCGTTGAGTCCAGTTTCCTGGGGGAAACCTGAACCAGACAATCGAGGGTTGTCTGCCTGATTATCCTCATTCTCCGGATAATCCAAAGCCTCCTGAACAAATTTCCCGTTGTTCGCCCGGTTCCCCGAGCATCATGCATTGTGTGATGCTCTGAGAAATGATTATTGACGAAGTCGATCGTTTCGCCTTGGTTGAGACCTCAAAATGGCTTCATTATAACGGCTTCAACACATTTCAGTTATGACGAGGACTGCTCCTGAGACGTCCGTTCACTCTTCACAGCGAGCTGTCAATCTGATAAAGCTCAGCCCCGGAAAGGCTTATGTCGGCGCTTGCAAGGTTGTCCTTCAGATGGCCCAGATCGGTTGATTTCGGTATGGTGACAACGTTTTCCTGCGCAATCAGCCAGGCTAGCATTACCTGGTATATACTGCAGCCATGGGTTTTCGCGACTGATGAGAGAACTCTTCTTGCTCTGTCGCTGACGATATTTCTTCTGACAGGCGAATATGCCACAAGAGTAACGTCGTTCCTCAGGCAAAATGGCAGAAGGGACCGTCGGGGTTGTCTGTCTTCGACATTGTAGAGAACCTGGTTGCAGACAATCGGGTGCTTTGAGATCGCAACCGCCTTCTCGAGTAATGGCAAGTCAAAGTTGGATACACCTATGTATTTGACATATCCGGCATCCACCGATTCAGACATTGCTCCAAGCGACTCAGCCAAGGGGATCTGCTCGTTGGGCCAGTGTATCAGATAGAGATCAAGATAGTCTGTGCCCAATCTCTTAAGAGTCCTTTTTAGAGCCTGGTGTAGCCTCTTCCTGGAAAGGTTATCCGGCCAGACTTTCGAGGTTATGAAGAGCTTCGACCTGTCGATTGGCTTTATTGCCTCTCCTATCAACTCTTCAGTATGTCCTGCAGCATAGTATTCAGCCGTATCGATCAGGGTATATCCCATTTCGATCGCCGCTGCAATAATATCAACCATTTCCATGTCCCTGGAATAGTCTGGAGTTTCGGTTCCACCTATTGTCCATGTACCTAGCCCAATTGCGGGAATCCTCTCTTCAGCGTTCCCAAGTGTCTTGTAAGTCATCTTCTCACCCCAAATCAGTTTAACAGAGTATTGCTCATAATCAAGAATCACTTATAAAGGCTTTTCGTTGTTTCTTTATTCTCGAATTCCTTGAAGATCAGAAACGCGATGACTGCTCCAATCGCATAGAAACCAGCACTGATAAGGAACAAGG
>PWXG01000276.1 GCA_003561215.1 Thermotogales bacterium | reverse complement strand
GCGGAATTCCCGTCTGCCACCATTATCTTCTCGTGCCAGATGCGGTTGATTCCCTTCTGTTCTCCTAAGGCAGCCAGGTGCCATCTGAAGTCAACAGGAAGATCGTTCAGACCACAAAGAAAGAAGGGACTGAAGATGGCGCTCCCGAATAGGTCGTATATGAACTTCACTTCTATTTCTTCTTCTGCTCGTTCAGAGATTGTTCTCAGAAATTCTTCTGAGACCGGATTTCTGCGAAAGATGAACGTCTGGATGAGCAGATATTCACTAGCATTTCGAATCATTGCCTCTCGCGCGGGGAATGCTTCGATTCCGTCCCTGAGAAGCTGTACATTGTACGCACATCGTAGTTGAGAGCCGGTTTTGACATCAAGAATCGACTCGAATTCCTCTGAACCCAGACCAGAAGCAGAAAGTAAGGCTGGCAAAACTGAGGTGAAAAGCAAGATGATCAGCAATCTACGCATTGTCACACTACCTCCGGGCCTCCGTAAAAAGCAGCTTACTCTGGAATGCCAAAACTGAAAGACCAAGGAAGATTTCAAGATGTCTACTAAGGGAGAATCCCCTTACATGGCGTACCAGAATCGCTTATCTCACCAGAACAGCATTCGAACTCTTCTAGAATCTTCAAGACCTTCCTCAAACCATGCGGTTAGTTCCTCAGCAAACTCAGGACAAAAGAAGGCCACGACACATTCTGTGTCCCAGTAAGCAGAACGTATATCAAGATTGTATGAACCAACAATGTTGTAGACTCCATCAAAAACTGCGATTTTTGCATGAGTCATTGTTGTGCGCATCTCATAGATCTCTATTCCCTCTCTGAGGAAGATAGGGTAATAGGCCACCGTGAATGGATATCTGTAAAATAGATCAAGTGTCCAGAAGGAATTCAGCAGTATCCTGATTTTCACGCCCCTACTCGCAGCAGCAACAAGAGCGTTGATTATATCCTGAGGCGGTGAGAAAAAGGGCGATTCCAGGTAGATACTTTCACGTGAAGCTTCTATAGCCTCCACATACAGGTTGTTAATCCAGAGTTCTTCGTGAACCACTGGTTTCTGGGTCACGAATCTCATTGGGACTTTCGTACCAGACGAATCATGGACTGGATTATTGGCGTGAACAGCGGGAAGTCCTCTGTCACCACCCAGAATTTCCCAGTTTTCCAGGAACGACTGTTCTATATCCTTGACGATCGAACCCTCTAGAAGTATGTCCAGATCCCTGTGAGCAGGCAGTTCATACCAGAGTCTCTCCCTGTCAAGGTTTATCTCGTTGAAGTGCATACCGCCAACGATCGCCGTATTTCCATCAGAGACAATGATCTTCTCATGCCAGAGTTTGCCCGGTCTGATCCGACCACCCCAAAGCGCCAGATGGCATTTCACGTCAAATGGCTGCTCATTAAGGCGAGCGAGAAAGAAAGGGTTGTTCATGATGCTCCCAATGCGATCATAGATGAACCTTACATCAACCCCATGCTTTGCGCGCTCTGCAAACAGATCCAGGAATTCCTGGGAGACTCTGTCATGGGGAAGAACGAAGGTCTGAACCAGCAAGTAGTCATGAGTATCGCTTATCAACTCTCTGCGGGCTGTAAAGGTTTGCTCTCCGTCCCAGAGTGGCTGCACTCTGGTGGCATATCTAAGAATGGTGTTCGTTCTTTCATCCAGAAGCTGATCAAATTCCTCGGAACCGTATTGCTTGCCGAAAAGGCAGCTCCCCAGGACCAACACAACGATTGCCAGAACAGAGATCATTCTCAACACACAATCAACACCTTTCAGGGTTTTCTGATTCTCATGAGATCAAGACGTGAGCGGGACCAGCTTTCTGAAAAGCTTTCTTCGTCGGATTCGAATGCAACCCGGTCAATTTCGCTGGCATCGATGAACAACACGAGCTCAAACTGGGCGGTGTCCGAAGCTCTCTCTTCTGAAAAGACTCTGGCAAAATCGTTGGGGTTGAACATAAGTTTCCCTCTATACTCGTATGGGTATAGAGCAAGGCCGGCCATGCTTTCCCCCGGAAGGTATGATTTGATGATGACTTCCGAGCATATCATCTCCATGTCGGTCGCAAAATCGAACTCATAGTCGTAAGATCTGCCGAGAAACTGGAACGCTCTTCCAATTGCAGCCAGTTTGTCTTCTCTTGAGACCAATGGCCTGAGTACTGCGAAGTAGTCTGTTACAGCTATGTTCTCAAGTGGTCGGATTACCACGCCCGCTGCTATTCCTTCGATAACACAATTCGCCTCGGGACCTGCGCTTTGTGAAAGACCAAATACAGCACCACCAGTTATTTTATCAAGATAATTGAGAAGACCATCTTCTGATTTTTCAAAAAGGTCACCAAAGAAATTCTCCAGTTCCTCGAACGTACCCACGTACAGCCCGCTATGTGTCCAGAAGCCGGGTATCCCGATATTTGTCAACTGCCAGTTGTTTCTTCTTATCAGAACATCTCCAGGCTGGAGAAGGTGTCTTATATCCTGAACGGTTTCAGCGCATATGAATTCTGCTCTGCCGCTAAAGTCTCTGCCCGTGGCAAGGACGGAAACAGTTTTTTCCACGAACCGGTTGAGCTCCCTTACAACGCTTTCGATTGTTCTGAAAGGGCTTACCGCAAGGTAAGGAGTCATTCCTCCAAGAAGACGTTCTCCTCTCTTGATAAGGTCTTGCGTCTCAAGCGCACAAGCCTCAGATTCCTTCAGGCGAGCCAATCCGCTGATAATCTCTTTGGTGACTTTCAGATCGACTAAGAAATCCGATATCTGAGTCACCGATCCCGGCATCAATCCCATCTGAGTGTGTCCTTCATTAAGCAGTCTTACACCGTGAGGGTTTTGTTCTGACAGACGAGTTACCGCAAGGGAAACCTCTACAGCGTCAACAAATGAAGAGAACAGCTTGATGAAGTCATCGTCTTCTTCATGCGTCCTGATGCGTGAGTAAAGCATGCTGGAATGCAAAATCCAGTTTTCCACCACAACAATCCATGCGTCAACGACCTTTGCCCAGGAGACTAGCAGCCGGTCTTTCTCCTCAAAATCCAGACGAAACAGTTCTTCGATGAACAGTGATCCCTCACAGGAGTAACTGCTCGCAAAATCCCTGAGAATCGAAGCGTTGTCTTCAACACACATCTCCAATGAAGCCTGTCCCGTGGCAAACGAAGTAACAAGCAACATTGTAGTTACGAGGCACAAGCGTAAGAAGGATTTCAGAAAGGTATTATGCATTCTGGTCTACTCTCCTTGAATGGTCTACAGGGATTATTCTAGCACGTAAAGATAGAACCGGTCCTGAGAACTGCCGTTCTGATGTGTGCCGTCCTATTCGCGGATCAGTCACAAGACTTATTAGTTCGTTGCTTTGATCTTTCGAAAACACACCGGGCACTGATCCGAGAATTAGGAGACTTATGTCTTTGCACACCATATAGCTCTGACCGCTTCTTTCTAGAACTTGTGTTTTCAGAAAATTCACTTCGAAAACACGGTGCCACACTTTCATGAAGCTTATGGCGAGCTTCTCTTATTCGAGGGAGTCGGTAGCTTCATAAGGCAGAATGGGAATAGCATGGTTAAAGTTGAAGGAACAGCAGTAACGGTTGCCTTATCATGAAAAGACCTGAAAAAATATCCTGCAATCGGGGGTAATCGGGTTTCCCATGTAAATGTTTTCAGTATAGACTTGGTTATGACCCAATAGGGTTAAAAAAGAAAGGGGTGTTTTCAGTGAAAAGGCTTTTTCTGGTCATGTTAACAGTCGTGCTGGTATTTTCAGCAACTGTTATGGCAGAGACTTTCACAAGAGGCGAGACCCTTTATGCAGGTGGAGGACTTTGGGGCCCGCCAACGAACTGGAATCCCATCACTCCCTGGAGTGCAGTCACAGGAACGTTCGGACTGGTATATGAACCTCTGTTCATGTATGATCCTCTAGAAGATGAGCTGATCCCATGGCTGGCAACAAGTGGAGAATGGGTCGACCTTAACACCTTTGTGCTGGAAATCAGAGAAGGTGTTAAGTGGACAGACGGAACTCCTCTTACTGCCGAGGACGTCAAGTTCACCTTTGACCTCGCAAAAACACACCCAGAAACCTACTATAGCTCTCTCTGGGACTGGCTGGATCGGATTGAGAAAGAGGGAAACACGCTGAAATTCCATTTTGTTGAGCCCTTGTACCATGAATGGCACAACAACCTCTACAATCTTCCGATAATACCCAAACACCTTTGGGAAGGTCGAACCAAGGAAGCAATACTCACTGGAGCAAATGAAAGGCCCGTAGGGTCAGGCGCTTATTTTGCCCATTCTTATGCTTCTGACAGGATGATCTATGTAAGAAACGACGACTGGTGGGCAACTGAGCAACTAGATCTTGTGCCAGCCCCTAGAAGAATCGTCTATGTAGTGATCTTCAGCAATAATGTAGCTCTGGGTATGATACTGCAAGGTGAGCTCGATGTCAGCAACTTCTTCCTGCCAGGAGTTCCGACGCTGAAAAGGACCTACGAAGACATCCACACCTGGTTTGATGACGCACCCTATATGCTTTCTGATAACACCGCTTTCCTGTATATGAACACCACCAAGAAACCGATGGATGACCCTGTATTCAGGAGAGCCGTGGCATTCGCGATTAACTCTGAAGACATAAAGACAAGGGTTTTTGAAGACCAGGTTCTCGTGTCCAACCCGCTTGGTTACCTTCCGATCGATGCGTGGATGCAGTATTACGATGAAGATGTTGTTGAAGCTTATGGATTCACTTATGATCCCGCAGAAGCGAAGAAAATCCTTGCCGAGGCAGGTTACAGAGATATCAACGGGGACGGGTTCGTGCAATTACCCGATGGTTCTCCGATCAGGCTTTCGATCATTGTGCCTTTCGGATGGACTGACTGGATGGAGTCTATCAGGATCATCGCGAGCAATCTTAGAGCTGTGGGAATCAATGCAGATGCAACGTTCCCCGATTTCGGCAGGTACCAGGACGAGCTCTTTGATGGGGAGTTCCACATGGCTATCAACAACTTTGGATCCAATGCAAGTAACACGCTGTGGACATTCTACGACTGGCTCTTCTATGAACTCGGCGAACGTCAGACTTCTGGAAACTTTGGCAGATATGATAACCCTGAGATTTTCGCATTGCTTGACCAGTTTAACAGGACACCTTTTGATGACCACGAAACAAGCGCACAAATAATGAGCAAGATGCAGGAAATTTTCCTGAAAGAGATGCCCGCAGTGCCTCTATGGTACAACGGCATGTGGTTCCAGGGCAGCACACAGGTGTGGACAGACTACCCCAGTGAACATGGCCCGTATCACTATCCCTGTACGTGGGGTGGAAGATGGCAGGAAGGCGGTCTGTTGATGTTGACCGACCTCAAGCCAAGACAGTAAGACTTTAAGGGGGGCCCGCGACGGCGGGCCCTTATTTCCCCTACAGGAGGAGAAGCTGTGGGCCGCTATTTTCGAAGGAAGCTCTTGATATATCTTCTCACTTTCTTCGCAGCAGTATCGATCAACTGGATGATTCCAAGACTCATGCCTGGAGACCCAATAAGAGCTTTGATTGGTAGGGCTGCACTGAGAGCGGAAGCTGCAGATAAAGTAGCGGAGTATTTCTCAAGGATCTACGGACTCGACCAGCCTGCGTGGAGGCAGTATGTAAACTTCTGGACTTCTCTTTTCAAAGGGGATTTGGGAATCAGTATCTACCTGTCACCCAAACCTGTAACTCAGGTGATTCGTGACTCAATACCTTTTGACCTGGGACTACTGATTCCCGCAATCCTGTGCAGCTGGATAGTCGGAAACAAATTTGGCGCCTTTGCCGCGAGACGAAAGCGTCTCGACGGTATTGTCTTGCCGATTTGGTACGTTTTTACCGCAACGCCGTATATGTGGCTTGCAATATTGCTAGCCTATGTCTTCGGAGTTCTTCTGGGGATATTCCCGATTGCAGGAGCCTACAGTTTCGCAATATCGCCGAGCCTTTCAATCAGCTTCATCCTGAATTACCTTAAACACTGGTTCTTGCCGTTTCTATCTTTGTTCATCGTTCAGCTGGGGGGTTGGGCCATAGGGATGAGGAACATGATCATCTACGAGCTAGAGGCAGATTATTCGAGATATATGGAATCGCTTGGTGCACCCAGGAAACTGATCAGAAGATACGCTTTCAGAAACGCAATGCTCCCACAGATAACAGGATTGGCGCTACAGCTGGGAGTGATTGTTGCAGGCGCTGTAGGTACACAGGTTGTCTTTTCATATCCGGGAATCGGTTATCTGTTGCTTCAGGCTGTGATGTACAAAGACTATTTCCTGATTCAGGGATGCTTCCTTTTCATAGTAATAGGGGTTCTTATTGCAAATTTCGTTATCGACGTGATCTACGTTATCGTCGACCCAAGAGTACGCCACGGAATGGGTGGTGAAACAGCATGAAGAAGAACGAATTCCTTTACTTTGCCCTGAGAAACACGCGAATGCAAATCGGTCTCGGAATTGTGCTCTTCTTCTTTGCTGTGATGATTATTGGCCCCTCTCTAACCGATTACGATCCGAATGAGTATTCCGGACCGGCTTTCGCGCGCCCTTCTGAAGATCACTGGTTAGGAACCACGTTCTTTGGACAAGACGTTTTCACACAGATCGTTTACGGGCTGAGAGCAACTTTCATAGTGGGCGCTGTTGGCGGAGGCCTTGCAACGCTCATCGGTTTGATCGTTGGGTTCATTGCAGGTTACAAGGGAGGGATATTGGACGAAATCCTGAACATGTTGACCAACATCGTGACAGTGATTCCGACACTGGCTCTTCTGATAATAATCGCAGCTTACCTGCCCTACAGAGGCGTGGTCTCGCAGAGCATCATAATCGGCTGTATCG
The DNA here is from genome assembly GCA_003561215.1 of Thermotogales bacterium. Classification (GTDB taxonomy): domain Bacteria; phylum Thermotogota; class Thermotogae; order Petrotogales; family Kosmotogaceae; genus UBA9910. Next base: position 37,228 of record PWXG01000276.1, on the reverse strand, counting down.
CCTGGCCCTGGACGGCAAGGGCAGTCAGGGCACAGACCTTCTCCCTCAGATCAAGGGAGTTTGTCGATCTTGCAAGAATGAGCGGCATGAGTTCGATGAAGATAATTGTCCAGGAAATCGCTCCAAATATGCTCTCATATCTTTTCATGGCACTGATTCTCCAGTTTGGCGGCGCTATACTTGCCGCAGCAACTCTCGATTTTATTGGACTTGGTCCGACCGAGGGGATTTCTCTGGGGCTCATGATGCAGAATGCAGTTCTTTGGAGTGCCATACCGCTTGGATTGTGGTGGTGGGCGTTACCCCCGGGAATGATAATCGCTGCGATTGTGAGCGCTCTTTACTTCATGAATACTGGACTCGATGAAATATTCAATCCCAAGCTTCGGGAGATGTGATCTGATGGCAGTCTCAGTCAAGAACCTCAAGATATACTATCAGACACTTCGCGGACAGGTCCAGGCAGTAGATAATGTGTCTTTCGATATCAAGGATCACGAGATTCTTGGCATGGCAGGTGAGTCAGGCTGTGGAAAATCGACGTTCAGCAACTCCCTCGTCCTCCTAAAACCCCCGATGAAATTCATGGGTGGAAGAGTCGAACTGGACGGAGAGAGCCTCCCCCTGGCTGATTTCAGGAAGATGAATGAATTCAGATACAAGAAGATATCGTTAATACCCCAATACGCCATGAATGCGCTGAATCCTACACGGAAGATCGGCAGGATGATTGCCGAGCTCCTGGCGTCAAGAGGAGTGTCTTTTTCAAAGATCAGCAGGGAACTCGACAGACGCCTGAAACTGGTTAATCTTAACAGGTCAGTTATGAAGATGTACCCTTTCGAGCTTTCCGGAGGAATGCGTCAGCGCGCTGTCATGGTTATTGCGACACTGCTAGATCCCTCTTTGCTTCTGGCTGATGAAATAACATCAGCCCTTGATGTATCTACCCAAAAGGCTGTCGCTAAAATGCTTGTCCAGTTTAGAGACATGGACCTTGTGAAGAGTTTGGTCTTTGTCACTCACGATATTTCAATTCTCTACCAGATCGCCGACAGGGTACTCATCATGTATGCTGGAAAAGCCGTGGAGATTGCTCCTACGAAGAAGATCACAAAGGAACCTCTCCACCCATATACGAGACTCCTGATTTCCTCTCTTCCAGATGTCGGTGTAAAGTACTCTGAGAGAAGGCTTGCCGGAATAAAGGGAAGACCTCCCGGCCTGCTTAACCCTTTTCCGGGCTGCCGTTTCAAAGAGCGCTGTCCCGTGCGCTTCGAGAAGTGTGACAAAGAACCACCGCTCGCAGAAGTGTCTGAAAATCATCAGGTGGCTTGCTGGCGGGAGGTCGGGAATAATGGTTAAACTCAGGAATGTGACCAAAGTTTATCGGACAGGTGCCTTCGGCGGAGGAAAACTGAAGGCTGTCGAAGATGTGAGCTTAAGCATGGAACAGGGAAAGGTTGTATCGGTTATAGGGGAAAGCGGAAGCGGCAAAAGCACGATCGGAAAGATGATATTGAGGTTAATCAGCATAACTGAGGGAGAAATTTTGGTCAACGATAAGGACATCTCGAAGCTGAAAGGCAAGTCACTCAAGGAATACTACAGGACTGTTCAAGGAGTCTTCCAGGATCCTTTCAGCACCTATAATCCTGTCTTCAAGGCGGACAGGGTGTTCGACATCATAAGAGCAGAGTATTTCAGCGACATGAAAGCGAAGAAATGGAGAGAAAAGGTTGAATCATCACTACAATCCGTAGGAATGGTGCCTGAACAAGTGCTCAACAAATATCCCCATCAACTCAGTGGCGGTCAACTTCAGAGGCTTCTGATAGCTCGTGCCCTGTTGATGGATGTTGACGTTCTCATTGCAGACGAGATCATCAGCATGCTCGACGCCTCGACCAGGGTCGATGTTCTAAACCTCCTCATAGATCTGAAAGACCGCGGGCTCTCCATACTCTTCATTACACATGACCTGTCTCTTGGGTACTATATCAGCGATTACGTTGTTATCCTCTACAGGGGATCGATCGCAGAGATGGGTTACACAGATAAAGTCTTCTACAATCCGATTCATCCGTATACCCGGATGCTACTCACTTCTGTTCCCAGACTCGACCAGAAATGGGAAGAATCGGAAGAAGAACTTATGGAAACACAGGAAATTGCCGCGGATAGTCTTGAAGACAGATGCAAATACTATGATAGGTGTCACTTTGCTGCCGAGAGTTGCGGAAAGCCCGAACTTAAGAAGGTTGAAGAAGGTCACTATACGACTTGTCCGAGGAGATGATGTGAATGTTGCCACAAGAATTCCTTTTTGGCGCGTCGCTTTCCGGTTTCCAGTTCGAAATGGGAAGAGACACTGCGTCTGTTGACAAAAACACGGATTGGTTCAATTGGGTGCATGACGACCTGAATGTGGTGACAGGAATTGTGAGCGGTGATTTTCCGGAGAACGGTCCCGGTTACTGGAACAACTTCAAGGCTTTTCACGATATGGCAGAGGAAAGCGGCATGAACAGTCTCAGGGTAGGGATCGAGTGGTCTCGGGTTTTTCCGCGAACGACCTCCGGCATCGATATGACTGCTCTCAGCGAAGCATGTGATAAGAGTGTGGTTGATCATTATAGATCAATCATGACAGACATCAAGAAACGAGGGATGAAGCTTATGGTGAATCTGAATCACTTCACACTCCCTTCCTGGTGTCACGATCCCATTGCAGTCAACAGGAGACTCGACATGTCACGTTCAGGATGGGCCGACAGAGAAACGGCTCACGAATTCATCAAGTACGCGCTATTTGCGGTTGAGTGCTTCGATGATCTCGTGGATTTCTTGTCCACCCTGAATGAGCCAAATATTGTTGCAATGAATGGGTATTTCTCGAGAGGTTCTGGCTTTCCTCCTTCGATCGTCGCTCCCGATTTATGGAAATCCAGCCTCGAAAACCAGATCAATGCCCACCGAATGGCTTACAGAAAAATGAAAGCTCTGACAAAAAAACCGGTTGGAGTCATATATGCGACTATCTGGTTTGACGGCGATGACTCAAGAGAAAAAGCTATGGACTTGCTGAACTGGAAGCCCCTGGATGCTTTTCTGGAGGAAAGCGACTTTCTTGGAGTGAACTACTATTCAAGAAACGTGGTTGAGGCGGTCCCTGGCACCCCCGGAAACGAGGACCATGGTGTTGACTGGAGATTCCTTGACGGCTTCGGTTATTACTGCACTCCCGACTCCTTTTCCAGGACAGGAAATCCTTCTTCAGACAACGGTTGGGAATTCTATCCGGAAGGTCTCTACAAGACCGTATCCGAAATCTCACGTAGATATTCTATTCCTCTCTATATAACCGAAAATGGCGTTGCAGACGAACATGACGTCTATCGGTCCAGGTACATTATCGAACACGTTTATTCGATAGAGAAGCTCGTAAGCGAAGGGTGCGATATAAGGGGGTATTTCCATTGGTCACTCACGGATAACTATGAGTGGGCTCTTGGAACGAGCATGTGCTTCGGACTGGCGAAGGTAGACTTCTTGACCGGACAGCTGATACCAAGACCCAGCCTCTACCTTTATCGCGAGGTGGCCAGATCTAGAAGCGCTACTCGCTTTACTGATCTGTCACGGCATGAAGAAGTGCTTGAGGAGCATGTGGAGGCACAAGATGGTAACGATTAGAGATGTTGCTGACAAGGCAGGTGTTTCTATCGCGACCGTTTCGAGAGTAACGAGCGGTAGCAACCAGGTACAGGAAGAAACCAGAAAGAAAGTGCTGAGAGTCATAAAGGAACTTGGTTATAAGCCAAGACCAGCTTCTGGAAGCGACAAGCATCTCTTCAGGACTATCGGAGTGATGGTGCCTGACCTCCGGGGATACCATTACTCAGACATCATCACCGGAGTGGAGCAGTTCTGTTTCAACAAGGGGTTCGATGTCATGCTCTCACTCGCAAGGGGCTTCCCTGAGAAAGAGGAAGAGGTCCTTGAAGAGTACTTTGACAGAAAGGTCGATGGCATCCTTGTTTGCACACTGCACTGCAGTGAGAAGTATATGGAACCTTTTGTCAAGAGCGGGATACCCGTTGTCGCAATTGATTACAGAATTGATGAAGTGAAGGTCGATTCTGTAAATATCGACAACGTTTCAGGCGCTCATTCAGCCACACGATATCTATATGAAAACGGTCACAGGAGGATTCTCTACATCAGGGGTCCTGAGAACGTTTACTCCTCAATAGACCGAGAACGAGGTCTGAAAAAATTCCTCAAAGCTCACAGGGACTCGGATATTGTGCTGAGCAAGATACAGGGTTTTGATCCCGAACACGGGTATTTCAGTATAAGAAAGCACCTGAAAGAGAAGGGAGTGAGCTTCTCTTCCGTATTCTGCGTCAACGACTATGTAGCGATGGGAGCAATGAAAGCTCTTATGGAGGCTGGACTCGAACTTCCTGCTGATGTCTCGGTAATAGGATTCGACGATTCTCCTTTTGCTCCTTACACGTACCCCCCTCTAACGACGATTGCTCAACCACGCAAGGAAATGGGGAAGGTCGCCGCTCAGCTACTGATTGAAAGACTGAGCTCCTCCAAGTACGTTGTCTTCAGGAATATCGTGTTACCCACAAGGCTGGTCGTCAGGAAATCGGTCATACCCTTCAGTGGAATCTGCGCTAACGGGGGAGGTACGCCTAGTGGCAGAATTATACACAAATCGAGTAGGTCTTAAGGGTGGTGTTTTGCCGAACATCCCGTGGGAAGATAAGCCGGTCGGATCGACCGACGCTGTATGGCGCTATTCGAAGAATCCGATCATCACGCGAGACCATGTGGGGTCAGCCAACAGTATATTCAACAGCGCGGTTACTCCTTATGAGAGAGGATTTGCAGGCGTTTTCAGATGCGATGACCGGCGCCTTATCATGCGACTCCATTCAGGGTTTAGCGGCGACGGCATAAACTGGGAGCTCCTTCAAGAGCCCATCAGTTTCGAGTGCGATGATCCGGAGATCAGCGAATTCATCTATGGTTACGATCCCAGATTGGTATGGATCGATGACAGGTACTATGTTACCTGGTGCAACGGCTACCACGGACCTACCATCGGTGTGGCATATACTTACGATTTCAAAGAATACTACCAGTTGGAAAACGCCTTCTTGCCGTACAACAGGAATGGTGTACTTTTTCCTCGCAGGATACGTGGAAAGTTCGCGATGCTCAGCAGACCAAGCGACACCGGACATACCCCGTTTGGGGACATCTTCTACAGCGAAAGCCCGGACCTGCAACACTGGGGACACCACAGACACGTGATGTCTCCGACCACAGGATGGCAGAGCACAAAGATTGGTGCAGGTCCCGTTCCTATAGAGACAGATGAGGGGTGGCTGTTGATATATCACGGAGTTTGGACATCCTGTAACGGATTCGTTTACGGCGCTGGTGCCGCTCTTCTCGATCTTGAAGAGCCGTGGAAGGTTCTGCACAGGAGCAATGACTACCTGATTTATCCAAGGGAGGCTTACGAGAGAATCGGAGACGTACCCAACGTAGTTTTTCCTTGCGCAGCACTGTCGGATGCAGGAACAGGAAGGATAGCGCTCTTCTACGGAGGGGCAGATACCGTCACTTGCATCGCCTTTTCACATATAGATCTCCTAGTCGACTTTGCCAGGAGCCATTAAAGCGTGATCTCCAGACAGAAGTCCTGCTCATGCCATCATATGCGGGGATTTTGGTGACGTTGAACTAATCGCCACATCACGTTATGATATTCATACTGCCGCTAGTCTATATCCTCAAATCAGTTTACAAGAATAGGACACGGGTATTGTGGCAGCAATTGCGCGAGGAAGGTTCGTGATGACGGTGGTTCATCAGATATTGTTTATTGCCGTATCTTTCTTGCTAGGTTCTATTCCGTTTTCTCTCGTTTCAGCATATCTGATCAAGCGCGTTGACATCAGAAACTTCCATGACGGAAATCCTGGCGCCCTTAACGCCCTGCGCACCGCCGGATTCGCTGCAGGAACACTTGGGGTCATCCTTGATTTCTCCAAGGGCATCTTTGTCGTTTACTATTCGAGGTATCACTGGACGATAGAATCTCCTGTTACCTGGATAGCAGCACTTTGTGCGATAGCAGGTCACATGTACTCGATATACCTGCGAGGTCGTGGAGGCAAGGGAATGGCTGTTACTTATGGCGTTCTTGCTGGTCTATCCCACGGGTTTGCTGCGATGCTCATGGGAGGAGTTTCATTCTTGCTGAAAAGCATAAATCTTTCTCCTCCAATGATAGTCTTGCCCGCGATCCTTGCTGTGAACGCTGTTTACTGGTTCCTCCGTCCCGAATGGCTTTCGAGAATCGGCCTGGCTCTTATTGCTCTTCTTCTGTTCGCGAAATATGCAAAAGAGCTCTTTGCTCGCGAACGTGCTTCCTGATATCTGTCAGAAAGCGATTCCTATTGAGAAACCGACTCCGAGGTATTTCGTCCGCCCGAAGAGAACACCCGAATCAGAAACGCTTAACCCCAGCGAAATACGGTTTCCGAGATTCAAATGCCCTGACACTCCGAAGAAGATCGTCCTCACATCGGAGCGATATGTCATGGAAGCAGAAATGGGAAACCATCTAATTGCCTGAATAGCTGTTCCAAGAGATATCTCCACTGCTGGAGAGTTAGACAACTGTATCCCAACACGTGCACCGAGTGTTAAAATTTCCGAGATCCTGTAAGCTGCATCGACAGCAAACACGGGGAACAGAGTTCTGCCAACAGTTCCGCTAAGTGTAGAGGTATCTGTTTCGAGTTCACCTACTATAATCCATTCCTTCTCTTCGTCTACCAGGAAGTCTGGAAGCAGCCCATCAGGATCAATTTTCACCTCAATCTTGTGATCTATCCTCTGTACTCCGCTCCAGGCTATCGCCCCCAAATCCAGGAACAACATCCTGGCACTGAACCTATCGTTCAATGCTGCTGTAACAACAACATCTAGAGCACCGCCTATACCAAACGCTCCTTCAGAAGGTAATGCCAGATATGTAGTAGAGACGACCTCGCCTTTCAGAAAGAAACTCTCCTGATCCATAGCAATCTGAGCTCCGGCATCGATCTCTGCGAGCGCGAGCCCCAGGAGCAAATGTCCCCTGGTCGTAACTGAAACTCTTTGCAAGCCCAGTGTATCCGCAATTTCGGGCAGATTCATGCTGTAGCCAAGCTCGGCATCAAGATATGTGCTAGATACCCCCTTCAGAACACTCAGCTCAAGATCTTCCAGTTCCTCCAGAGTCACTCCGTCAAAAGCGAGCTCAAATAATCTTCGATCGGCGTTGGCTCTCTCGTAATTCCTCAAACCCAGTCCAAGAGTTAAATCTCCCAACCTCATCTGTGCCACAGAAACTGCCCCTGCCCCGAGTTCAAAACCTCTCTGTGGAACCTTTTTGAGGAGTTCATCAATCTTGTCGGGACTGCTATAACCATTGATGAAATCAGCAAGTGCATTCAGCGTCCAGGAGTTGTTCCAGGCTTCAACTGTCATCAGGTCAAGATGAAGGGCATTCTCACCCGGAAGGATAGGTTGTTCGGCTGCCAAAAAGCCGACGAAGCTGTCTCTAGAGGATAACGGAGAGGCCACAAGAACTGATGAAATGAACAACAACACTGTCACAATATGCGCAACCGTCTTTATCATAAACTGTCTCCTCTACTCGCTTTTCGGATTGACGCGGGCATCGACTGTAGCCCATACCTTTGGCCAGATGTAATGTGATCTATCTATTATGATCGTTAAAGCTCCTTCAGGGAGGAGCAGCTCTGCTGAAGCGCCTATGAAGATGACCCCTTTGAAAAGAGATTGGAGTTCTTCTTGTGTGAGATCAAAGTCGAGAGAGATCAGGGTCGAAGTGGCAGTTTCAAGTCCTGATAGAGGTAACCGTACGGTTCGCTTGTATGCAGGATCAGAAAACAACGAAGCACGATCTTCAGAAAACGAGATCGTCACATCTGCTCCAAACGGGAGTACGTACTCAATATCCGCAAAGATTTCAGCGTGGAGAATCCATTTCCCCACAAGATCTTCAGTTTCTGCAGGAAGCTCTATATCAATCGGTCCGATTTCGTCGAGCATATCATCGATTAGAGCTACCGGCCCTTCGTAGCGTTTTATATCAAAAGGCAGCCCAAGATATTCTGCAACGTACTTGAGCACTTCGATTCTCGTCTCTTCCGTTTTCCCCGCAATTGGCAACTCGACTGTAACATCCCATGAAGGACCTGATACATCCGGATCTCTGGTCAAATCCCAGAAAGGCCCGCATCCCGAAAGAATCAAACCAACAAGAAGCAGAAGAAAAGAGACTTTCAAGGTATTTCGCATCCTATTCCCCCCTGTCGTCGTCAGAACGGTTACTGATAGATTCTAGCATCTCTGCAGAGCAATTCTGTCCCGAGTGAATACTATGTTTATCCTTGCAGTAGTTGCCGTTGTATAATGGCTTCGTCAACAGATGTGGCATTGGAGGGATTTCCGGTGAGCGAAGGAAACTGCATTCTCGAAGTGATGGTTGAGATCCCCAAGGGGAGTCGTAACAAGTATGAGTACGACAAGGAACGGAAGATGTTCCGTTTTGATCGGACTCTCTTTTCCGCAGTGCATTACCCCTGCGATTACGGGTTCATTCTCAACACGCTCGCGCTGGACAACGACCCACTTGATGCGCTGGTACTTGTATGGGAACCCACTTTCCCCGGTTGCCTCATCCAGACAAAACCCGTGGGATGCTTCAAGATGTGGGATGAAAAGGGACCTGATGAGAAGATCCTTTGCGTACCGGTGAATGATCCGGTCTGGAGCTTCGTGGAGACGCTCGACGACGTTCCCCCTCACCTGTTGCGCGAAATAGAGCACTTTTTCTCCATTTACAAGGAGCTGGAAGAGAAGATAACTGGAATCGAGGGCTGGGTAGAACTGACTGCCGCGAAGAAGATCATACTGGAAGCACAGCAGCGATACGAGAAGACCTAGAGAAGGTCCATTTCGTGTTGCAGAATGTCTTGGTTTTGTCCTTGTTTTCGACAAGCATCCGCGGGGAGGCTTGAGCCCCCAATGATCTGGCTTTCCCAGTAACATGCGCTAAACTCGTCTTCTTGTCTCTGTCGTTAATTCCAGCGATAATTCCAAGTAGCTGATTTGACACTTCATAGTCATCACCGGCAGAATATTTCGTGAACGCATTACAGCAACAGTCAGGTGCTTAGAGACCGTTATGGTAAGTTGGCATCGTAGCGTTTTGTGCTATGCAAGAAGCAAAAAAACATCAAGAACCCCAGGAGCATTCGGTCGTTATTTCTGCTCGAAAGGTCGACCTGATTGCTGGATTAAGTCTTGTGGGTATGGGCACGTTGTGGAGCAGAAAGCACTTATATACGAGTATGCGGGTTTTTGCAAGGAAAGATCGTCTAACCTTGCCTTAGCTGTTCTAAATGCCGCTATCTGTGTTTAACGTTCGAAAGCAAAGATGTTAATGTTAAGATGTGTTAGCTATTATGGTCTTGAGGGAGGCATTTCGATGCAGACGGGGCGACCTGTATCTGTTCAGCCGACCAGGGTATTCCAGGGTTCGTTCCCTTTGGAAGGCGGATTTGTCGATGTTTCTGAGGTAGCAAGAAAGGTTGGGTTTCACTGTCCCTTCATGGTTTCGAGGCGTGTCTGGGAAGAGGTGGTTACGCCCGACGAAAATGCAAGGCATTACGGTCAGACGGAGAGCTCGAGGATCTGGGATCTGTTGGAGTCGTTCAGAAATGAGGCCCTGAAGGGAAGGGTCGACAAAATGTCTTTTGGCCTCATTATCATGTCCGGACAGCGGAGACCGAAATTAGTGCTCCTCAAGTCCTATCTTCAAGATCCAGGAGACGGAAAACGTCAGGTCGTTGTCTTGATGCCTGACGAAGATCTGAACAGGAAACCCTGACTCAGCACAAGCCATAATCAAGCCAAATATGTGCGGTCCGAGGTACTGACCTCTCCAGAATCAGGAAGACTCAATTAGTCGAAGTAGTGCATCGGCTGCTTTTAGTGGACCTGAATGCTCGAATCCAGGAATACCCAGGCGTGTTCTCAGTTCTCCGATCCTCACACCTGTTTCAATCATGGTCTTTGCCGTTCTTTCGGCGATTTCGTGATGCGACTCCCTCCGTTGTACCGCCCCGAACGGATTGGCAAAGTAGCTGTAGGTAAGTCCTTTTTCTGATGTAGTACCCTTGGCCATGCGGGCACCCTTGGAATATACATCCATAGCCTCTTCAACGCTGTCGAAGAAAGCGATCTCCTGTCCTTCCTCTGGCTCTTCGTAGTTGTTGGCATAGAACATGTATTCGACCTTTGTGGGCCTTATTATGTCATTGTAATTTGAATACGGAACAATCACTCGAGCATTGATCTCATGAGGATTCATGAAGATGCTCCTGTCTATCGTCGAATAAGCATAACCCGGCTGCAGGTCATCGAGTCTCACAAAAGCTCCTGTTTCTGTTCCGTAGGCAACCACGTGTCCCTGGGCATCGATTTCCAGAGATCCCATATCGTCGATTAGAATGTCGACTTCTGAGACCCTCTCGCCCAACCTGAGGAGAGCATCAAGCGTTTCGGACTTACCGGCGCCGCTGTCACCGATGAGCAAGACATTGGCCGTCCTGCCGTCAATAAGCTTTATGTGAGCCAGGGCTCCATGAACAGGCATCTTCTTTTCGTCGATCACAAGAAGGTTATGGATGGTAAGAATCATCTTTTTCATGTAGCCAAAGTAGTCGATAGACGGATCATCTGCAACCAGTGCAATGTAGGTTCCGTCTTCTTCCCGGTATATCACTCCGTTCATGTCTTCTTCGCTTCCGAAGAGCTCTTTGCGCGCACCGAATAAATAGATCCCGTCCGGTCTCCTGTTCTTAAGCACCCCGAAACTCGCCAGTTCAAAAAGGTTCCCCAATCCCGCGGCAAGAGAAAGGTATTCCTTGTTGACGACAACAAAAATCAGCTTCTTACCTACATGAATGGGCATAGCGAGCCAATCGGAGAAATCCTCCTCCCGGAGTCTGTGAAGAACGGGTTCGTCTCGGACTGCGAAAACGCCGCTTCGAGTATTGGAACGTGTGTAGAATATGACAGGTGGCTCGAAAACCATGCTCCAGATGAAAGGAATCTCGTAAAGCCATGGCGCATCCAGGATCAAGTGTTCTTCGGAAGGCTCCAGTTTGTTTACTATGAAACCGGCCTGTGCTCCTGCGGGTTCCTGCCGAAGGATTTTCATCCTCATGTCGGTAATATTAACCATAATCTGTGAATACATACCTAGAACCAGGTTTCTGAGATCGTTGTTTGTCTTGGTCAGAACCATTTGCTTGAATATTCGCTTAGTCCTGTCTCCGGTAAACTTGTCAAACCTTATTATGAATCTGTGCTTGCTTCTCCATAAACCGAAAAGAGCCTCAACAAACTTGACGAGCAATTCCCTGTCGTGGCCCAGTTTCGGAAAATAGTAGCTAGGTGAAGCATCTATTTGTTCGAGAGAGTTTACTGTAAGGGCAAGCAGCAGCTGTTTGATCGCATCAATATTGTATTTCGTGTCTATCTGTGTGGCCTCGCTGTCCGTAAGAAACCTGTCAAAAAACGCCAGCAGATAAGTGTTCTTCTCCTCAGAGTCTTGCGCCAGTTCACCGATCATCTCGCTGAAAAACTCTGCATTCAGAATTTGCGAAATCGCATTATATGCTATCTGACCACTCATGAGTACACTTCTCAATGCTATCCCTCCTGCCTTCACACTATTATACAGAAGCCGTCAACTATCGGCACACAGCTTCCCGACCAACGGCATTCTTGCAGACATTCTGCTGCATGCTAAAATCCTAAAAACACAATGACTTAGCGTGAGGTGATTTGATGAAAAAGCCTCTTAGAAAGGTAGCAGTTCTCATCCTGGTCACGATGGTGTTCATCCTGACACCTCTTGTGATGATAAGAGCACTGGGTGTTGGAACTGAAGGAAGTTCATCTTCAGCGATTTCTCTACCAGAACCCAGAAGGGAAATGAGCGACCTGGCCCAGGCAATCTTCAGCAGAAGGTCCGTAAGATCTTTTGCAGACAGGCCTATAAGTCACGCGGATGTATCTGACATCCTCTGGAGCACTATTGGCATTACGGTAGATGGAATAACGGGTCCTACCAGAGCCGCTCCATCGGCTGGAGCAACAAATCCACTGATGATATACCTCTTCGTAAGAGATGTTGATGGACTGAATCCTGGAGTATATCGTTATCATAACGTTGAACATTCTCTTGAGCTCATATCTTCGGAAGACCGAAGCATAGAACTGAGAAGGGCTGCTTTGAATCAGTTTGCTATAACCAGAGCACAGGCAAATATCGTGATAGCCGCAGATTATGAGAAAACGATGGATAGATACGCAGTCAGGGGGATTACGTATGTCCATATTGAAGCAGGGCATGCCGCACAGAATGCAGCTCTTATGGCAGAATCTCTTGGGCTCGGTTCAGTGATGATCGGCGCCTTCTCTGACGGTATGGTGCAGAACCTTCTGGAGTCGAGAGTTGCTTCTCCGCTGCTGATAATTCCGATCGGTTCACGTTGAAGATGCACTAAAACGCTCCATCAGTTTAAGGGAAAACCCTGCAGTCTGCTAGACTGTATATATGAGTAGCCATGGAAAAAGCTTTCTGAAGAAAGTTATGACTCCTTTTGCCGTGAACACCACAATGGGGTTTCTTGTCGGCGGTGTTCCGGCACTTCTTCCTCTAATCAGTGATGATTTTGGATTGACAAGAAGCCAGGTGGGGCTTTACACAACCTTCATGTTTCTGTCTTCAGTTTCGGTAGCGCTTTTTGCAGGCTACATAGTTGATAGCATTGGTGTCAAGAGATGCCTGATTTTTGGCGGACTTGTTTCCAGTATGTTCGTTGCTCTCTATTCAACTGTACCTTCTTATTCGATCTTCCTTCTGTATGCCGTTGGTCTAGGATTTGGTCAGAGCATCCTTACTCCTGCAGGAAACAAAGCAATAATAGGCGCAAGGAGCGGCAAAGTGAGTAATCTAGTCATGGGAGTGTTCCGTTCAACACTCGGAATCGGATCACTGGCCGGTGCTGCCATTTTGCCCCTTGTTGCGGTCAATTTCGGCTGGCGCTCCGCAATGCTGTTTGGTGGGATTATGGGCATAGTGATCACGCTCCTGGTCGCCATCAGACGATATGACAGGACAACACACAGCTCATCGGTCAGCCCGGTTAAAGGATCTTTCAGGGAGTCTTTGAAGGTTCTTATCTCCTCTCCCATGCTCAGGTTTCTTATGGTAACGGGTTTCTGTTTTGCCTCAGTCTTCTCTGTATCGATCACCTATCTAGCCCTTTGGTTGAGGGATACAGGCGGGCTTTCTGAATACCGTGCCGCCCTGGGCCTGGCTATGGCCCATTCCGGAGGTGTCGTGGGAAGACCTCTGCTGGGATTTCTGTCTGACAGGGTAAGATCATTGCGACCGGTTAATCTACTAATTGCAGATTCAGTGGTGGTTGCAGTGATACTCTCTCTTTTCTCATTGTTCGGTTCTGTGATGTCTGAATCTGTTCTTCTGCTTCTATGCTTCCTTCTGGGGTTAACGGCAATGGGTTTTGGTGGTGTTTTTTTCGGGTTCATCGGAGTGGTGGCCGGGCAGGAAAAGGCTGGGATTGCTACAGGACTGGTGCTGATATTTATACGAAGTGCAGTTCTTGCCGCACCTCCTTTGTTCGGACTCATAGTGGACGCTCTTGATTCTTATAGCGTTTCCTGGTTTTTGACAGGCGTCATTGTAGTTATTCCTATTATCTACCGCCTTCTATTAAGCAGAAAGAGCCTTGGTAAAGGTGTTAAGGACGAGGCGGCTTAAACAGGCTTTCGGAAAGGGAGGACTCACAATGAGTAGTTTGTATAAGCATTTGATGCGGGGAAAGCATGCTTTGATAATCACGATCATAATGATCTCTCTTGGTGTTGCTTGCGGTAGCTCCCCTGGACCTGCACTTATGTCACCAGATGATTACCTAGATGTCATTATCGGTGATCCCTTTCACCTGACTTACTATTCAGATATAGCGCGTTACATGAATTACCTCTCGGAAAACTCAGATCGCGTAAAAACTCGCATTTACGGCGAAAGCACTCTTGGTAAGCCCCTGATCCTGACCGTTATTTCGAGTGAAGAAAACCTGGACAATCTAGATCGCCTCATTGAACTGAACTATTCGCTTGCAGATCCCAGGAAGGTCGACTCCGAAGAGGTTGATGGGCTTATTGAAGAAGCCAGACTCTTCTTGTGGATCGAGTGCAATATCCACTCGAACGAGCCCGCCGGGGCGGAAGCTGCCCTGGAGATTGCACGCGAACTCGCCACAACAGATGATCCAGAAAAGCTCAGAGCAATGGAAGATGTCGTTCTTACGATTATTCCCTCGACGGAACCCGATGGACATGATCATTTCACCGAATGGTTCCACACCTACAAGCATACCGGGCTGGTGCGAACCGATCCGCCGATTTACGGAGCTTATGTTGGTCATGACAATAACAGGGACCGTTTCAATCAGGAACTCAAAGAGCTCGAAGCCTGGGCAAGGCTGTGGTTGGAAATCAAACCTGCGATTTCGGTAGATGTTCACCAGAGCAGGACTCCGTATGTTTTCTTCGTTCCTCCCGGGAGAGACCCTACTTATCCGGAAATAAGCCCCGTGATTGAGGCCAGTTGGAAGATGATAGGCGGTCATATCATGGCAGAGATGTATGCTGCAGAAATGCCGGGGGTAACAAGCAACGTTGTTTTCGACATGTGGTATCCGGGATATGGAGACACATGGCCCAGTTTGCATCACTCCATAGGCATGACCTTCGAAATATGGACAGGGTTTATCTCCGGACCTTCGGACTACGATGGCTGGTCAACCTATGCAGAAACGGAAGATCTGAGATATTCGGAACGCGATTCTAACACTCCCTGGCCCTGGCCTGGAGGATGGTGGACTCTCCGTGATCAGATCGATTACGGAAAAGAAGCTATCTACTCGTTACTAAGTCTTGCAGGTGAACGAAAAGCCTTCTTCCTGAGAAACCGTTACTCAATGGCAGAAACCCAGATCAGCTCAGGGCTCTCAGAAGCCCCTTTTGCCTGGGTCATCCCTTCTGAGCAACCTGATCACGCAACAGCAAGAATACTTGTCGAGAAGCTTCTCAAGAACGGAGTCGAGGTGCATGAGAGCCTCGAAGAGTTCTCTGCAGAGGGAAGAAGCTTTCCTGCCGGTTCTTTTGTCGTGTTCATGTCTCAGCCATACGGCAACTTCGCAAAGGCTCTCCTTGAGATACAGACCTATCCAGAAGGTATCTGGCCATATGACGTTACTGCCTGGACACTACCTATTATGATTGGTGCAGAAGCAATTATGATCAATGATGACACAATACTCAGCCTGGAGTGCTCCCGCGTCGAAGAGGCCATCTTCACTTCGGGGCAAGGCGTGTTTGGTCTGAATGAAGAGACCGAAGCTTATCTCCTGAAGAGGGATTCCCTTTACACAACAAGGGCGCTGAATTTCTTGTCAGCACTTGAAGAACAGGTCTCTGTCATTCTGGAACCTTTTGATTTCGGATCAGTGCAGGCACGTGAAGGGGATTTCCTTATTCCTCATTCAGAAGGGCTGGATCTTGAAGAGTTGGCCGAAGAACTATGTTTGAAGTTCTATGCCGTTTCTGCGAACGACATGGAATACATTTCAAAAGAAGCTTTCGCCCTACCGCGAATTGCTCTGTATCACGCCTGGTTAGACCTCAGGGAGGAGGGCTGGACCAGGCTCGTGCTTGAAGACCACTGGTTCAGTTTTGAACGACTCAGTAACGCCGCTCTGCTTGAAGGGAATCTTGCAGATCTCTACGACGTGATCGTCATGCCGGACGTTCGGAAGTGGGCCGCAGTAAGTGGATATGCACAGGGGACCTACCCTGATCCGTATGCAGGGGGTATCGGTGAAGAGGGAATTTCTATTCTCATAGAATTTGTGGAAGAAGGAGGAAGACTCATAACGATCGGGAGGATTAACGATATCATTTTCGATGACTTTGATGCCGGGATTAGTGCCGTTGAAACGTCGAACGCTTTCCATGTTCCAGGATCGATTCTGAAGATCGAGTTAAGCCAAGGCCATTTTGAGACCTTGTACTACTTGGATAAATCCTCCGCAGCTATTATGTTCAAAACGGGATACACTGCGATCGAGGTCTATAGCGAACATGTCCTTACTCTTGCGCGCTTCGCAGCGGACTGCGTGATGAGTGGCTGGGGAGAAGGAATCGAAGAGATAGAAGGCAAGACCTCTGTTGCTCTCGTGCCCTACGGAAGAGGGGATATTGTCGTGTTCGGTTTTGATCCTACTTACAGGCACCAGGTCAAGAACACGTTCCCTCTCTTTTTCGACTCAATAATTGGAGCGGGTGTGCCTCGCTGAAGTCTTGCATCTTCTGCAATCGCCGATGTGGAGTATAATCGTGTAGGCCAAATGAGGGGGAAAGAACATGAAGAAAGCACTCTTCGTACTGATTGCTTTGGTGATAGCTTGCGCCATTTTCGCCCAGTTCCAGTTCCTCGAACCGACAGTCCTTGGAGACGGGAAAGGGGTGATTTCTCTTGGAGTCGAATCCTTTGCCAAGTATGGGGTCCTGGATCTGATGGAAGTAGGCCTCGCCCCGCTTCCATACATCAAGCTCGGGACCAGCATCGGAAGTGTGTGGACGGCTCTGGGATATGGTTATGTTCCAGCAATAGGGTTTCTTGATGATCTGAATATGGCGTTCATCGGCGTTGGTTATTACCCGGGGACCTTTTCGCTGAGTCTCAGCACCGCTTATGCCGAAGAAACAAAACACGAATATGACGAAGGAATCAATGATTGGCTGGAGACTACGGAACGATCAATCGCCCTGGTTAGTGTCCTTGCCTTCTACAACCAGGGAAAGAACGGTGAAGTAAAATTGACTGGGGGATTTAGTCGAAATCTCACACTTTCGGAGAATACTGCATATATCGACATGAAAGTCGGGGGTAGTTACCCGTGGGATTGGTGGATATTCGACGATGTCTTTATCTACGGCGGTCTCGGAACCTACTTCCCCTTCGAAGATCTGGGAAGTGTGGTCATACTTGGTAGTATAGGAGCCCGTTTTAGCCTGTTGAGATAGTCGGCACCTCGCGGGTTTTCGTTGTACTAGAGTCTGGCCTGTCTGTAGAGAGCGAGCTTCAGGTCTCCGGGAAGATGGTCTACGCCTCCCCAGGAAACAAGTTTCAGTGAAAGCATCCCGTTATTGTGATTAGCTTCGACCTCGCTCACTGCGCAGTTATCTACAAATCTGTTCTTGGATTCAGAGTAGAACAGATCCTCATTGATGTTATCACAGAGAAAAGGAATGGCCATGGTCATGATTCCCCCGTGTGAGATGACAACTGCCGTATGTTCGTCGCTCTCCTTCAGCACCTCCTCAATACCACGCTTTGCGCGGGTTACTACAGCCTTGTGGTCTTCTCCACCACGAAACGCGATCGACTGGTTGCCTTCGATCCATTGCTGAAGAACGTGCTGATAGTAACCGTCGGTCTCTTCGCTGTTTTTCCTTCCTTCCAGACAACCGGTATCCAGTTCTGCAAAATCCTCCAGTTGTACTACGGGTTTCCCATGAGGTTCTGCAATGATTTCTGCTGTCTGAACGGCTCTCACGATATTTGACGAGAAGAAGGCCGTATTCCACAGTGGGAGGAAAAGCACCCCTGTCCGCTTCGCCTGTTCCACGCCCCGCTCAGTCAGTGGGTACCCCTCTGGCGAACGCGTGAAGATCCTCATTACATTTGCCTGACTCTCACCATGCCGCACAAAAAAGATTCTCTTCATTGTGTCTCCTGACAAAACTCCTTCATGACAATACTACCAGATATGGGGTCTTATGTCATAAGTCGCTACTGCAATTTGAATGAAGCTGCAGCAGAAGTTTTCTCCCCATCAGTTGGAAGAAAGAGATATTCTGAGACCTTTACTGTCCTTAGTGCTGTGGGTTTTCCTGTTGTCGCTCTTTATTAGACTTCCTTCGTGAAACTCAACGAGGCGGGTCCCGTACATTCCAGCAAATTCCATGTTGTGAGTAATCATAATGACCGTTATTCCCTGTTCGGCGTTTATCCTCTTCGTCAGATCCATGACATTCTTCGCACTCCTGGGATCCAGTGCCGCTGTGTGCTCGTCCAGGAGTAGCAGGCTCGGTCCGGAGAAAACTGCCATAATCATTGCAAGGCTCTGCTTCTGACCGCCAGAGAGCTCGCCGGCCAGAACGTCAAGGCGTTTTTCGAGTCCTAACCCCAGCCCCTTCAGAAGGTCCAACCCGCGTTTCTTAAGGCGAGAAAAGCCAACAGATCGAATCCCCTTCCTTGAAGCAATCAACAGATTCTCTTTGATGGAAAGAGAAGGGAAGATGCCCGTGTTAGGATCCTGATAGACCCTTCCAATGAACCTTGCAAGATAATGTGGTGGTTTCCCATTCATCATTCTTCCATCTATGAGATACTTCCCTCGCAGCGGGTTGACTTCTCCAAGAATGACCTTTAGTAGAGTCGATTTCCCAGCACCGTTCGGCCCGATTATTGTGACAAATTCCCCGTCATGAACAAACAAAAATACCTCTGAGAGTGCCTTTTGCTCGTTCGACATTCCTTTGTTATAGATCACTGTGATCCCCTGGAGTTCAACCACAGTTTTTTCACCTCCGCCTTGAAACGCTGCTTTCTTGGGGATGATGCCAGTTGTCTCACTCCAATAACTGAAATTACAAAGAGTGCTGTTAACAGTTTCATGTCGCTTGCCAGAAACCCGATTCTATAACCGTATCTCATTGCTGTAGAAAGCAACGCTTGGTACAGAACACCTCCAGCAACAGGTGCAAGCAACCCATAAAGGAATTTCACTTTACCGAATATTATCTCCCCCAGTATTACCGAAGCAAGCCCGGTAACTACCATCCCCTGTCCCAGGGAGACATCCGCAAAACCTGAATAAAGTGCGAACAAGCCACCTGAGAGCCCAACCATCAGATTGGCTGTTAGAAGGCCTATGATCGCCAGAAACGTCTGTGACATGCCAAATGCTGTTACTCCTGAAGGATTGCATCCAAACGCTCTCAGGGAAGTACCCAGATCGGTCTTCAAAAAGGCGCCAAGAATTATCACGGCAGAGATAACAACGATTGATATTTTCGCCAGATCACTACCGTCGAGCCTATTGGTGAAAAATGCAACAACCGTTCTCTCCCTTATAGGAGGCGGAGTTTCTTCTTCGATCAATCCCTGGTCGGCAAAGAGATCATCGAGCATTGTGCCTCCGCTCATTCTCTCATAGCTCACTACTTCCTGCTGCCCGAAAACCCTGGGAACAGGGAGATTTGGTCCTCCCATGATCCTGAGGTTAACTGAATAAACCATGGTCATCACAAGTATGCCTGCCAGAAGAACATTGACTTTCAGCTTTCTGTGTATTATCGAAGTAATAAAGCCTGCTGCAGCTCCTCCAGCAGCAGCAAGCGAAATGGCAAGTACTGGTGTCGCACCAGAGACGATCGATCTCACAGCTATAGCAGCCCCGAGCGCGAAAGACCCGTCTACAGTGAGATCAGGAAGATGCACAACCCTGAATGCAATGTACACACCTATTGCCAGCAAACAGAGGATCAGTCCCTGTTCAACGATCGCGAGCATCGTTAATCTGTTGACCTCTCTTCCCCTCCAGAGACAATGATCTGGGCTCGTTCGAGAAGGCTTTCCGGAATAGCTACTCCGAGCCGTTCTGCCACATCAAGGTTTATGAACAGGATCAGAGATTCCTGTCCTACGATTTTTGTCTCAAGTTCATCAGGAGATATTCCACGGAGTATTTCGGCCACCAGTTTCCCGGTTTCCCTTCCAACTACGTAGTAGTCAAATCCAAAGCCTATAAGTCCCCCGACTCTGGCAATGGAAATGTCTCCAGCAATAATGGGAACGTTCTCCCTTTCTGCAACCCTGGAAATAGACTCGATACTGGACGCAGCGGTATTATCTGTGCCGATGTATAGCAAATCGACATCGCTTATCATCGCATTGAGAGCATTCACCATTTCAACGGCACTGGAGCCAGTGATATCAACCAGTTGGAGCCCGAGTTCATCACAGGTCCTTTTTGCGAAATTCCTGATCGAAACAGAGTTAGCTTCTCCAGTGTTGTATACGATTCCTATTCTTCTTGCTTCGGGGAAAACCAGGCTGGCTAGCCGGATCTGCGTTCCTACGGGCGTCATATCGCTTATCCCGACAACATTACCTGAGTTGCTCCCAAAAGAGGCCACCAATCCTGCCAATACAGGATCTGTCACAGCACTGAATACGATTGGAATATCAGCCGTGGCATTTACCAGGGCCTGAGCTGAAGGCGTGGCGATTCCAACGATAACGTCAGGCCTCAGCCCAACAAATTGTCTGGCAATTGCAACAGCGTTCGCGGTGTCTCCCTGCGCGTTCTGGTATTCAACCCTCAGGTTCTGTCCCTGCAGAAAACCTTGAGCCGCAAGCTCATCAAGAATCCCTTTCCTTGCCATGTCAAGAGCAGGATGCTCAACAATTGCTGTTATGGCAATTGTGTTTGCCCCGATTCCTGACAATGCCAGTAAAAGCGCCAGTACCAGTAGAAGATGTTTCATTTACTATCCCTCCCAGAACAAGTATTCAAAAAAGAAGAGAGGGCATCTCTATCACTGATGCCCTCTCTTCTTCCCTGTATTGTTCAGCCTATTTCATTACACAGCTGGAGGAAACAGAAAGAGCTTTCCTCCTAAAATAATAGACGTTGAAGATGCTCGAAATACTCTTGCCCATAAGCACTTCTCCTTTTTGGCTTGCTTCTTTATATCACATCAAGAGCAGACGAGTCAATTTTTTCTGCAAGTGCCTCTTGTAGATTGTGTAACGTTTTGCATTTTCATGTGAAATGATTTCTAGTCCAGGCTCCGATTGCAGATCCAAAGCAGTTCTCGCAGGTCTGGCGGACTCCTGAAGAAATCAGTGTTTGCATTTGTCCTTTCTCATACCTGATTCTAAGACTTCGGTTTCTCAATATCGAACTGCTCCAATAGCATCTTCTTGAGCGATTCAAGTCTTTCCCGGAATTCGCCTGAGTTTCTGTCGCGCATCGAGAAGATCGCCATCATTTTTTCCATAACCTGGTCTTCCGTTATCTGGCCTGCTTCGACTGCGGTCTCGACAGCATAGAGCATATCGGACAACGCCTGTGATGAATCTGACGACAGCTCCGTTTCGAGCAAGTCTTTCAGCGATTCTTTTTGCCTTTGTCTTAGGGTAGTGAGTTCCTTCCTGATTGCTTCGTTGATCTCATCGATCACGTCTCTGGAAAGACTCTTATCTGCAGCCTGAGAGTTCTCCAGCATGTGGGAAACCGTCGATGGTCCTGTAAGTGCTACCCATACTTCAGGGTGAGAGAGGACCCACGAGATAGCAAGTTGAGCCCTTGTGATACCCAGTTCCTGAGACAATTCCTTCAGCTTTGCGGAAATCGCTAGTGCAAACTTCATTCGGTCCCTCTGGAATAGCGGATCGAGCTTTCTGATATCACCAGCTTCAAAGGTCCTTTCTTCGTCAAATCTTCCGGTGAGAATTCCTCTACCGGTTACACTGAAAGCAATCATTCCCAGGTCATTTTCTTGACAGAGCGGGAAGATGTTCTCCCTTGCCTGTGGCGAAACTGCGCTGAACTCTCCCATGATAGAGAAAATGTTACCTACTCTGCAGTACTCCTCGATTCTTCTTATCGGGAGATGGCTTACGCCGTAGTATCTTATCTTCCCTTCCTTCACCAGATCCTTCAACGCCCCTACCGTCTCTTCGACAGATGTGCGAGGATCGTCAAAATGCACCAGATAGAGATCGATGTAGTCTGTTGCGAGACTTCTGAGACTGTTTTCGCAGGACTCGTTTACAGCATTTCGCGACAGATCGGGTTTGTCTTTTCCCTTAACGCCTGCTTTTGTAGATATCCAGACTCTGTTTCTCACGCGCTTCAGTGTTTGCCCCAGGATCCTTTCTGCCTCATCTCCATAAGTCTCTGCAGTATCAAAGAAAGTAACTCCCTCTTCCACTGCTCCCTCCAGCATTTTCCTGAATTCGCCTGTATCCTTCTTCCCGTAGGCTCCGCTCAACGAATAGCAGCCGATGCCTACTCTCGATACTAACGGTGTGGCTTCTTTCATGTGGAAATACCTCGCCTCCTTTCTTCAAAGGCTACCATAGGATGTTGTCCTGATTGTCTGTCAAGACAAGCGCTTCAGCTTCCAGGTACTGCTCGTTCATTTCAGCAGTCTCGACGAAAGTGATGAAGAGTTTTTCAACCGGAAAAGTCCGCTTAATAAGATAAGAGTTGATGAACCTACTGTTCTTCCTCATGTCTGTAAAGGCTTCAGCTACTTTTCGTTTGAACGTCCATGACGTGAGACTCCCTTCTTTCCTGCCGCGCCATTGAGATTCTGTAGACATCCCCCTGTATAGCACGACTTCTTTGATATCAGAGAGCGCGAAGGCTGCCCTGACAAAAGCCAATCGATTGAGGATATACTCCTCGCGAAGCTCCTTCCGACCAATACCATCAAAGATATCGCAAGTCCTGGGCACCATTCCCCTGTATGGCAAAATACTGAGCACCGCCATCACAATTCTCATTCCCTTGATCCACTCCCCGGAATAGGGGTTGAGTACAATAGCCCTGGCTGTTCTTTGCTCGAGTTCCAGAAGACCCTTTTCTGCCATATACTTGACGAGGTCTTCTGCCAAAAGGTTTTTGCTACGGGCAATGCTTGAGATTCTGCCCCGATCCGAGAATAATGCAGAGCTACTTCTCAGCCATGATTTCGCCTCTTCGACGAGTAGGCGAAGCTTGTCGGTCGTAAGACTCTTTTCAGAATGATCAACACTCATGTCAAGTGATTTCTGAAACTCGATGATTCTCTCTCTAAGAATATGGATATATTTGTGGGGCAGTTCTTCTGAGCCAGGATAGAACTGAAACCTGACTACGTCCTCAGCAGGTAGTTCCCAGCACTTACCTTTGTCCTCGAAAGCGTCTATTCTAAAACGAAACATTGCGCTTTCATAACAAACCGTCTCGATTGTCCCCGGCGTGCGCCTTCCATCAAGCAGTCTGCACTTGTTACCGGTTACCAGGTATTTGAGTGCCCCCTGAAAGAACTTCTCGTCGTTGAGCGGTCCGTTGTGTTGCTCGTGAATACTCATTCCCGCTCTCCTCTCTTACTCGGGTATAATTGAGTGAACGATTTTATTCTGATATCAACTCTAATATAAACACACTGTCGTTCTTCTTGCCGAAGAAAAAAGCGGAGGATTGAGTGCTCAACGATATTGTCCTGACAATCGCCTTATTCTTGCTATATTTCATGTCCATGAGGCTTGTTAACGACTTCCTTGACAGGTTTCGCAGACTGTATGGTTTCAAGAAGCTCGTTGCATCTGCTCCTTTCAGTATCATGGCCGGAATCCTGATTATCACAATTTCACCTGTTACTTTTGTTGAAGCAGGTTTTTCTTTGGGCAACTATTCAATCGGTCTAAAGACCGTTCTTCTGGCAGGATTTCCAGTTGCTGTTTTCACCGCCATCAGCATTTTCTTCGCGTCAAAAGAATCGATAAGGAAGGTTCGTTATGGCAGTACAGTCGGGATCAGGTATCAGCTGCTTTATTCCTGGCTGATCGTAGGTGTTGTAGAGGAATTGCTTTTCAGGGGGTTTCTGCAGAGTAGTCTTGATGTGTTCCTGACAGGCTCGTTTCTGATGATAAACTATTCCGTAATACTCTCAAGCGTGGTATTTGTGTTTATGCACATAGGAAACATGTTTATGGGCCTTGAATCGAGAGGTCAATTTATCGGCCAGATACCCATGCGCTTTCTCGTGTCACTCCTCCTTGGGTTTTCCTTCCAACTTTCAGGCAGCTTGCTTTACAGTATCATCATCCACAACCTGATTGATGGACTGAACATGAGTGTTCTCATATACAGAAAGAAGCGTTCTCGCAGGAAAGTCTGACATCTTCGGTGGTATAATTTGACCGGAGATGATTGCGTATGCAGATCGTCTACGTGATTGTCGTTTTATTTATCTACGCCATTTTCATAAGGTGGATCTCGAAGTACCTCTTTCGACGTGAGCAGGTTGTAAAGAGAGTCACAGCCTATGCGCTGAATGCTTTTGAAGAGGCAAAGAAGAAGAAGCCCTCAAAAAGTGCTGAGTATGATAAAAAAGCGAAAGTCTTACGAGACTGGGCCAATAATGTCAAGTCCTGATTCACCGCTACCTTCTGAAATCCTCCCGGGTCTTTCTTCTCGATACTAGCCGCCGCAAGAAAGCAACAGCAATTGCCACCACTACAGCAAGAATCCCGGCAAGATATATCACGATGAGCAGCCGTCTCCTGTTGTCTTCAATGCGGTCCTCGAGGATTCCAAGGCTTTCAAGCGGTTCTCCAAGGTCCAGGAGGCTTCTACCATTAATCGCAGACACTCTTTCCCTGCCGATCTCACTGACAACCCAACCAACATCAAACCTGTACGAGAGATAGTGGCCGTCAGGCCAGCCCAAAAGAACAGCAACCGGCTCCTGCTGTCCCTCTACTTCCCAGATCCTTATGGTGCCGTCCGCAGATGAAGTAATCAAGTAGCGGCCGTTGGTTGTCATCTTGACCGAAAGGATCCAGTCTGAATGGCCTCTGTCACCGAAAGCCCTGATGGTCTTTGGAATCCCGGCCCGATCAATGCTCCAAAACCTTATGAACCCCCGTGCTTCGGCAGAGATTACCATATCTTCGTCAGGCGATGAGGTGATTGCCAGAACTCCACTTTCATGTCCAGTAAGATTTCTCAAGGCAGCACCCGTATCGAAGTCCCAGATCTTCATATATCTGTCTGTAGAAGCAGACACTACACGTCTCGGATCAGAGACTACAGTTACGGCTTCGACACTTGCGTTGTGCCCGCGAAGTGTTCTGAGAAGCGCTCCTGTCATCATGTTCCAGATCTTTACGCTGCCATCCGCAGCTCCGGAAACTATGTAATGGTCGTCTTCGGTCACGAAGACAGTGTTCACCCAGTCCACGTGCCCAAGCAAGCTCTTTATACTCTCGCCGGTTTCGGTATACCAGATTCTTACCGTCCTGTCATCCGAGCCGGACACTACCCGCTTGCCGTCAGACGTAAAGGCAACAGCGCTAACCCAGTCTTCATGACCAATAAGTGTGCTCACATGCTCCAGAGAACTCTTTTCCGGAATCCATCTCCAGACTTTGGCGCTCTTGTCAGCGGATCCCGTTACCAACAACCCGGTCTCTGCACAATGACTCATTGAAAGGACCCAGTTATCATGAGCTTCCGTGGCCGACAGAAGGACTCCAGAATCTAAGTCCCAGACCTTGATTGTCCTGTCTCTCGACACAGAGAAGAGATATCTGCTGTCGGAAGATATCTCAATGTCGGTAACCCAGTCTGTAACGTACTCCGGTGACGAGAATTCCACAGCGAAAAGCATCGTCATCGCCGCCAAAAACCACAGTAATATGATCCTGGCTCGCGTATGATCACACCCTTTGTCTTGCCAAATAGTCATTAATGCGAACTTCGAGTATTACTGCTACAAGCCGAAACGGATTTCGTTCCATATATCATTGAAAAGCACGAGGTCTTCTCCCACATCTTCAATCATCTCACACTCTTCAAGATCTGACAGTTCAAAAATTGGCTTTTCCGTCACTTGTGCGGATGCCTCTGTGTTGGGCGACGGTAGAAGAAGATAATCAGAATTTGCTGCAGGAATCTCCGGCACTTTCGTAACCTCGGAAAGCTTTACTGAAAGCTCCTGAAACCTCCGTTTCACCTCCCCTGTTCGCCGTTCTGAGATATTGCTCTTCCCGGTTGACTTCTTATTTTAGTATAACGAAGATTAAGACTCCTGTTGCAACAGACATAAGAAGAGGAACAGCTATCTTTTTCAGGAATCGGGAATAAGAAACTTCGAAGTACTGTGTGGTAAGGGCAACACACAGATGAACCGGGGAGGTGTAGACCCCTGTTATCGCGAACGTATAACCGAGGATCGCTATCGATAGCGGGGTGAGCCCGTTCTGAAAGCTCATGATTAACGGAAAACTGAGTCCGACAGCAGCTTGAGTGATGCCTGTCATGAACCCCATGAGTGCTGGCAAAAGCACGATGACCAGCACGGGAGGAATGGACCACAGCAGTAGTTCTGAACTCATTCCGGCAGCAATCTCCGCTTCTTCGACAAAGGCTTTGAAGAAGAATACTGCGGTAAGCAGCATAAGCATCCTGAATTTCAGGCATTTTTTCAGTATCTCGAATCTCTTTTGCTTTGTAGCCACGTAAAACGCAGAAATCACAGAGACTACGATCCATCCTGGAAAGCCGGCCATCACAAAAACAATTGTGAGAAACAGGGGCCACCCGCTAATCATAAGTTCCTTGAAGATGGTTCCTGAGAATCTTATTCTCGGCACTGAACGAATCATGAGGATATATGCACTGAATACAGCTATCAGACCAACCGGAAGCATCAGCGCTACAATCCTTGTCAACTCCACGTCAGCCATGCCTGCGACGATGATTATCGCGGGGTAGAGCGGCCAGAAGAACTCCATCGCATGCCTGAACCAGTAGTTTATCGATACAGCGTCCTCAGGCTTTATCGTTTCGTCAGACTGCGAAACACTCTTCACCATTGGAGCAGAAAACATCGCCCCTCCTGGCATGGGAAGCAATCCTATCAGTGCGGGCAGTAGCGCGATCGATACCCTTGGTGTGGGGAAAAGCTTTCTTATGGCTTCCACGAAATTTCGGGAGTCACCGCTCTTGCTCATCGTATCTCCCAGCAGATAGATTGCCGAGATAGTTATCATGATGCGCCAAAAGGACCAGTCTTGAGCCTGTACCAAAAGAGCTTCTGCATAAGCAGAAATCGGCATTCCGGAAAATAGTCCAAGTGCTGCAACCGAGACTATGAGAGACAGCGTTATTTCTTTTGTCAACCTGAGAACAACGACTAGAACTGCGAGCGCTCCTGCTACTGCGAGTGTGTACATTTGTTTCCCCCAAGAAAAAGTGAGGTTCACGAATCATCCCTGATTATATACTACCTCCAATGAGTCCGATGTGCATTAATTGAGGATTATGCAGATATCTACTTCTTGAACGATGAAGTGTTCAAAAAAACAAAGATTCCTTTCCTTCTTCCAGAGAGCACAACGGACGTCGATTGTGATAAGCGCAGAAAGGAGAGAGGGCCTGTCAATCATAAGACCATTCTTTCTACTTCGAGAAGATGTATATTCAGGCTTCTTTCATCTACTCTAGGCCAACAGCTTTCATAGAATCAATTCTGGCAACATGGTTATCTACATCTTCAGACTCCCTTCAAGAAAGACGCGTAACCATTATGAACGTCCCGTGTTCAAAATCTACAAGGATTTGAAATAGTAGATATGTCAATATAGAAAAGCATCACAACACATGTGAACATGATTATGAACATACTTTAGTAATTATTTTAGAAAGAACTATAGAAAGACAATGATAAAGGGAGATCATAAGTCCTGCTAGAATTCAAACAAGAGACAACCCCAAAGATTCAGCACTTATCCATCATCCATAACCCTCTACACACTAACAGCAGCCTCTTTGCGAATATCAAGGGATGTTTTCCATAAACGCTTGCACGAATACAGTTACTCTTTCTCCAATACCAATTAGACAAAGAATGTCATGTACAATTAGACCAGATACATCAAGTTAAACGCTTTCTCCGTATTACAGGGAGGTATCTTCCAAAATGGATGAGAAAACACGAACCAAACTGAAAGAGAAAATCGAAGATCTCCTATCCAATCTCGCTCTACGATACAAACTTTCAGAGATCTCTTTTCACGGCGACTACATGGCGTCCATTATTGTGAACATGAGAGGGAATATCCCATGCAAACTAGACATTTATTACTCTCCAAAACGGGACGAATTCAAGCTTGTTTTTGACCGCAAAAAACATAGAGAGGTCGCAACAGATCTTCACAAAGCATGGAACAAATCCATGAGTGCCGAAAAAGAGGCATCCACATTCTCAAAATACTCTGCTTTCGTCGACGGATCATACTACAAAGGAAACGTAAGCTATGGTGTAGTTATTCTCAAGGACAACAAGCTCGTTACTGAGATCTCGGGAATTGTCAAAGATCAATCACTTACACAATCGCGACAGGTCGGTGGTGAACTCATGGCTGCAACAAAAGTGAAAGACTGGTGCATAGAAAACAGTATCAGGGAAATAACAATCTTCTACGATTATGAAGGCATTAGAAAATGGGTTACAAAGGAATGGAAAGCAAGAAAGAGTTTCACAAAAGCATATGCAAGTACCATGAACAACTCTGGACTGAGAATACACTGGAAAAAGGTAAAAAGCCACAGCGGAAACAAATGGAATGAACGTGCCGATCTGCTTGCAAGAAACGCAATAAGAGGAGAATAACAAAACTATAAAGGAGGTTCAAGATGCTGAACTTCGTGTTTCAAAACGAAACCAGGATCATTTTCGGCAAAGAAACAGAGAAAGAGATCGGTAGGGAGACAAAGAAGCTGGCAAAGAGAGTGTTACTTCATTACGGTCAGGGAAGCATCAAGAGGTCCGGTCTTTACGATACAGTTGTGTCTTCGCTTAAGGAACACGGTGTTGTTTTCTCCGAATTGGGTGGGGTTATGCCTAATCCGAGGCTTTCTCTTGTGAGGGAAGGCATAAACCTCTGCAGAGAGAGAAAGATTGAAGCAATTTTGGCTGTAGGAGGAGGCAGTGTTATAGATTCTGCAAAGGCTATAGCCTCAGGCGTTCAGTATGACGGAGATGTGTGGGATTTTTACTGCACTCTTACTGAGCCCGAGAACGCGTTACCAATAGGGGTAATTCTCACTATTCCTGCCGCAGGAAGCGAGTCAAGTGCCGGGAGCGTTATCACAAATGAAGAAGGGTTGTTGAAGAGAGCCTTTAATAGTCCTCTTATGAGACCAAAGTTTGCGATACTGAATCCAGAACTCACATACTCCTTGCCTGCGTATCAGACAGCATGTGGAGTTGCAGATATGATGGCACATGTCATGGAGAGGTACTTCACGACGGTTCGCGGCGTAGAACTCACTGATCGTCTGTGTGAAGCTACTCTGAGAACAACAGTCAGCAACGCCAAGAAGGTCTTCAAGAATCCAAGAGATTACAATGCTAGAGCTGAATTGATGTGGGCCTCAACGATAGCGCATAATGGACTTCTAAATACGGGTCGAATAGGAGACTGGGCCAGTCACCAGATTGAACACGAAATCAGTGGAATATACGATATCGCACATGGAGCAGGTCTTGCCATAGTGTTTCCCGCGTGGATGAAGTACGTCGTGAACAATGACGTAGAAAGATTCGTACAGTTTTCTTCACGTGTCTGGGGAAACGAGATTGACCCGTTCAACATGGAGGATTACGCTCATCAAGGTATTGAGTCTCTCAAACAGTTCTTCTCATCTATCGGATTACCGACGTCTCTTCGGGAAGCGGAAATAGGTGAAGACCGAATCGAAGAAATGGCGACAAAAGCAACACAACAAGGAAGAATCGGGAATTTTGTGAAACTTGGAAAGAACGAGGTTGAGGAAATCCTGATTCTGGCAAAATAATACCGGAGCAAAGAAAAGACCCGGCAATGCCGGGTCTTTTTTGGTCGGAGATAACAGAGACTGACTACTTCGATGGGTTTATCATGACGAGAAGGAACTTGCTGTTTTCAACGGCTCTCAAGGCATGAGGCTCGTTGGCAGGCATCATCAGCAGTTCGTCTCCATTAAGGATATGAGGTTCCCCTGACATAGTGATTTCCATTGTTCCTTCCACCACATAAGCCATGG
This sequence comes from Thermotogales bacterium, assembly GCA_003561215.1. Classification (GTDB taxonomy): domain Bacteria; phylum Thermotogota; class Thermotogae; order Petrotogales; family Kosmotogaceae; genus UBA9910. The sequence continues at coordinate 7,076 of PWXG01000276.1, read as the reverse complement.
CTTCATACGGAGTAGTATGTTCACTGATCTCCTGGTCTTTCCAGATTGCAAAAATGGTTATAGTACCCTTTTCCTTTCTCATGAGTTCTTTGCTTACGACGGCGTTTTTCTGGTAATCTAGAAGTTTTCCCGCATTCATTACCGCCGAACTGAAACGCTGTGTTTTCTTCAGGGTTTCTTCAAGATCTTTGTTTTCCATGAAAGCTCCCTTCCTTTATTGTATTTGCTTTACCTTGGATGCTATCAGATCTGCGAGCTTGTTCAGTTTCTCCAGGTCCGCTTCATCTGGATAACCCGATATCAGGACTGTTTCCAGAAGCTCCGATTTCAGGCTCTTGAGAGATTCCGAAATGACCTTCTCTGTATTGCCTCCCCAGCCGAAAGAACCTATCAGTCCAACGAAAGGAATAGTCGGTCTCAAAGCATTAACGATTGCTGCTGCATTCAGGGCAACCGGATGTGGTCCTCCCAGTACTGTTGGAACGCCAAGTATAAGAACAGCTGAATCTACCAGGTCAATTGCCAGTTCGCCAATATCAGTAACTGTTAGATCATATGGTTTGACCCTAATCTTGCGCTCGGTTAGTACTGCCACCAGGTGATCTACCATTGCTCTTGTACTGCCATGCATTGAAACAAAAGGAATAATCACATAGGGTTTCTTGGAAGAAGATGTCCATGCTTTGTATTGACTGACAATCACAGAAGGATCCTGGTGAATGGGCCCATGACTTGGAGCAATAAGCGCGGGAGACAGTTCCTCTACTTTCTTGAGATGGTTTCTTATAGTGCTGCTGAAAGGCATCATTATTTCTGCGAAGTATCTCTTGGCCGAGGATATGACCGTTTCATTGACTTCTTCGAAGAGACTCGAGCTAGCCAGATGCGAACCAAAGAAATCGCAGGAAAACAGGATACGGTCTTCCCTAAGAAAAGTAACCATTGTTTCTGGCCAGTGGACCCAGGGCATATCGTAGAATTCAAGAGTCAGGTTACCGAGCGAAATCGTTTCGCCATCAGATATAACCATAAAACGATCCTCTGGAATCAGGAGCAGTTGTTGAAGCATGCTCTTGCATTTTGCGTTGGTTACTACACGCGCTTCTGGATACGACTTCAGAACGAGAGGAATGACTCCTGAATGATCCTGCTCTGCATGGTTGGCAACCACATAATCAAGTTTGGTTATTCCTAGCTTGTCCAGGTTATCAAGAAGCTCCTTGTCTTTGGATGGATCAACAGTATCGATAAGTGCTGTAGCATTGCTTCCCTTAATGAAGTACGCATTGTATGAAGTTCCCTCAGGCAAAGGAATCAGTTCATCAAACAATCTTCTGTGCCAATCCTGTACTCCAACGGATACAACGCTTTGCGAAAGCTTCTCTAAAGCCATGAAATCCCTCCTCCTTAGCACAAGAATTCAGTTATATGAGCCTCATGAGTATTATCCAGGAAAAACAGGCAAAAAACGGTAACAATTGCTACTCTACACCACAAACGGCATTGTTCTTCGACACAGTGTTGTATTATTGAATTTGATAATAGTCTATCACCCTTTCTTTAAAGCATTGTCTTAGGCGGTTTCATATGAGAAGAATACTTGCGTTTTCATTTGTTGGAATCTCGTTTCTGGTGGCGGGTTTTGTGTTTGTCGGTCTTTCTTACGATGCTACTTACGATGCCTACGTTGACGAAGACGATCCATTTGTCGAGAGCTTTCTGAGAATAGGAAGAGACTTCAGGGACAGAGGAATGGTCTTCATTGTGTTGGAGAGTTACAAGAACCGTTCACTCGCACTGGAAGAGTTAAACAGTGTTGTAACCGGGGTTGAAGAACTCCCCTGGGTGTCACATGTTTACTCGGTACTGGATGCCCTGAAATTCGGCAGATTTGACCTGATGCGTTTTGATCTTCCTTTCGAGCCTTATGTTGCGGAAAGTGACGGGATTCTCACCCTGGACGAAGAGATTCTGAACGATCCTCTTTATTCTGATTTGCTAATCTCATCAGATGGTGAGAGTTTTAGTGTCCTTGTAACACTCGATATAGATGCAACACATGATAACCAGGAAATCGTAGAGAGTATCAGAAGTGCCATTGAGAATAATACAGGCATGTCTTACTTCCTTATTGGCGAAAATGTAGCTAACTACGCTACCTTTCGATCCATCAGAGACCTGACGCTTGTTTATCCCCCATTCGTGCTTCTGGCAATCGTTGTTGTCTACTACGCGAGATTTCGAAGACCGGTCTTACCATTGCTCTCGTTGCTTCCAGCGGTACTTTCTGCTGTCTGGATCACAGGAATAATGAATGTTTTGGAACGCCAGATCAATATCCTTACAGTCATGATTCCCACGTTCATAATGATTATAGGAAGTGCTTACGGAATGCATTTTCTGACAGTGTATGATGAAAATGGCAGTATTCAGAGCCATTCAGATCGTATTCGAAGAACGGTGCGTGAAGAACGTATACCAGTCTTCTTCTCGGCCTTTACAACCATGGCAGGATTTTCATCCTACCTCTTTCTTGATATGCAGGCCTTCAGGGACCTTGGGCTATTCGTGTGTCTCGGGATCTTCCTGTCTGCATTACTCACTATCACGTTGTTGCCGAACCTGCTTGTGAATACAAGAGAGACCAGGCCAGGGAAACGAAGACTGCTGGTCATAAAGCGGATGCCAGCGCTTATTACAAGAAGCTTGACATATGCCGTCATTCTTCTTTGTTTTCTTTCCCCTCTTCTTATATCAAGGATTTCGATGAATATCGATCAGTACGCCTTTTTCAGAGAAGATTCCGAGGTATCTGTTGCAGCCAGAGAAATGAGAGAAAGATTCGGATGGATAAGTATTTACTACCTGATGATGAGGCTGCCAGAAGAAGATCAACGAACAGCATTAATAGCCCCAGAACTCAGAGCCTTTGGTGAGACGGTGGAGCACATCGCAGAAATCGAGGGTATGAAGATGGCTCTTGATATCGGGACCTATTCACGGATTACCGGGGTCCCCGAACCGATACTTCTGCGGGTATTACAGGGCAACGAAGAACTTCAAAACGCTGCAGCGCTGTTCGCAAAGGAAGAAGCTGTCAGAGCAATCTTTTTCTCTCCGCTAAGCGATACGGAAAGCGCCGGGACTCTCCTTAATGAAGTGAATCAGATTCTTGAGACTCGCCGGGAGGAGTTTCAAGACCTGGAGCTAGTTTTCGCGGGAACGCCGCTAATCTGGAGAAGTGTCAATTCGAATGTCGTGGCCAATCAAATCCAGAGTCTGACTATTTCTTTCTTGATGATTGCAGGAATGCTCTTTTTCATATTCCGAAACATTGCCTTTACCTTTGCTATAACTGTCCCGATACTGCTTACTGCTTTGTTCAATTTCGTTATAATGAGCGTAGGGGGGATCTCGCTGAACATCTCCACAGCGCTGATTTCTGGAATGCTCATGGGCTTGGTAATTGATTACTCCATACATTTCACTGTTTGGTACCGACGTTACCGTGATACGTCAAAGACCCTGGAAAAGACCTCCGGCCCGATCATCGCAAACGCATCAGGACTTGTAGTAGGTTTCCTGGTTCTTTTCACCGCCCCGCTGCTTCTTTATGTCGATGTGGCTCTCCTAATGGTCGGGGGTTTGTCTTTTGGTGCTATGACGACACTCGTCATGCTGCCCGGCATCATTCGGAGACTTCAGCAACATAGTGGTAAGCGCTCACAGAAAACGGAATACTGAATAAGCTTTCATTGTCGAGGCATCCTGCCTTAGATTGGCTAAGGAGGAGGCTCAGTACGCCAGGGCGAGTGAAATAGCTGCGGTAGAATAGAGTGGTATCTGATCATGAAAAGATCCGACGATGAGGTGAATCTGAATGCCCAGAGTCAAGTTAGTCCTTGACAGCACTGCTGACGTACCTGAGGAGTGGCTTAACAAGTACGACATTGCAATGATTCCGCTGCACATAACCTGGCCAGACGGAAAAACAGAAGATGATACCCGAGAGCGCGAGAGCGTTGTGAACTACTGGAGAACACTGGAAGAGGCAAAGGAATTCCCCAAATCATCCCAGCCATCACCCGCAGAATTCGGCGAACTGTACAAAAGCATCAAGAGCGAAGGCTACGACGAGATCGTTGTTCTAGCACTTTCAACTGCGATGTCTGGAACATACAACAGTGCATTGATCGCGGCAAGGGACAAGAATATTCCGGTGCATGTTATAGATACCAGGAAAGCGAGCGCCGCGACAACTCTCATTGCGAAAAGGGCAAGGGAGCTTCTTGATCTTGGCATGAGCACCGAGGAAATGAAGAAGAGTGTTTCTGACGAAATCGTCGAGGGTAAAGTGCATGCGATTTTCTATGTGTCTAACTTCGATTTTCTTGTCAAGGGAGGCAGAGTCTCAAAGTTTCAGGGCTTGGTGGGGGGGCTGCTGAATATCAACGTCTGCATATACATTACGCACGATACTGGCGAAATGATACCCTTCAAGAGAATCCGCGGTGAGAGAAAGGCCCAAAGAACCATCATTGACAAGATATCGATGGAAATTCCTGCAGGATCAGAAGTTGACGTGATGATGGTTCATGCAGAGAATAAGGAAGGCATTGACGCTCTTGCAGAAAAACTCAAGGATTATTACGACATTGCTGCCTTTGATGAAACGATGATGGGAAAAGTCATATCCACCCATGTAGGACCCGGAACAGCAGGATTTGGTCTCTACTGGAGAGAGTAGAAGAAGTATTTTACTGCCTTTGTGATAACTGACGGGTATTCCCCTTTGCTGTGCAAAGGGGAATACCATACTATCCAAGAGAGAAGAAGTGCGTTGTCAAGGCTGAAAACACGATGGTAACAACCGCGAAAACCAGTCCCAGAATTATCATGACACCCTGGATCTTGAAGAAAGATCTTGCGTTACTGAGGGCGGCTTCCATAACACTTGCCTTACCTGACGCTATAAAATCTTCCAGGGATCGCTTTGTTCCTCTCAGTTTCGCTCCCATGACGAGTGCAATAACACCGGCGATGACTGCAACCGCTGCCCCAGCGATCATCTCGACCGAGAATCCATAGAATTCCATGCCCTCCATATCGAAAAACGCGTAGTCTCCAGCAAGGAAAAGAATGCTGGCGGCGCCAATGAAAGCGAGAATTGCGCCAATTATGAACCAGATTCCCACAAAACCTGCCCAGTAGGCCAGTCCTCGAACGGTGCGATAAGAAATCGCTATCTCCTGCCTTCTTTCTGTGTTCAGATTACTGTTTTCTTCAAACATGATGCCCCTCCTTATGAACAACGAAGAACTGCGAGATACTGGCAATTCTATCATGGAAAAAAGCCGAGACTAATCGCGAAAGAGTCTCAAGAAACTCTTTAGGGAGCATTATTCCAGTATCATATGTTTATTCCGGAAAACCGCACAAGTGCCCTGGGTCTTGGAATTCTTCAGTACAGCATTGCCAAGGCAAAGCGCTTTTTCGATGACTTCGGAGAAATCTTTCTGGGTATTATCTATTCTGTTCGGAATATGCTTGACCCCAGGCCAAACGACGAGTCTGTTGTAAAGAGCCTGTCTCAATAGCTGTCCCCGGGTTCTTGTGCAAAGCTTGTAGTCATTACTATATACAAGAAACTCTTTGAGAGACCGCAGATCCTGGTCTTCAGTAGAAAAAGGACTGACCTTCATGCCTTTACCTTCAATTGCAACAAGGCTTTTATCTGTTTTCCAGAAAGCGACACAGAGCTTAAGTGCTTTCTGAATCAGCTCAAAGATGCGCTCGGCATCGAAATTCACGTTTGCCAATGTCGAAAAGAGACCTTCCGCAACGAACAGGCCAGTTTTCCCGGTCTCCAGACCGACCTGACGCCCCCTGAGTGCCCAGTATGAGAGTCCTTTGAGAGTCCAATCCCGGGTATCCTGGAGGCCATCCGTTGAGGAGTCATTTCCGCAGACTCCGCGAGTCACAAATCCTTCAGAATTGCGCTTCTGAATACTGGAAGCAGAACATATCCATGCTATCGTCTCCTTATCGTACTGTCAGTAGGAATAATGCAGCGTGGGGCAAACGTGAGGGTAACATAGGTTACGCAGAAATGCCCTGTCTTTCTCAACGAGTGTTTGCGGATCCGGATTGCACATGTAGAGTCTCACTCCTGGTAGATCATCTTCTTGGTCATTCCGCCATCGACAACGAGATTTGCCCCGGTTATGAAACCAGCGTCTTCCGAGCACAGAAAGAGACAAGCATGGGCGATGTCCTCCGGTCTTCCGACCCGACCTGCGGGGTGTTGTCTATGATCAGCTTCCGCGAGCAATGCGGTCGTCCTTGCCGAACGCTTTTTCCATGCACCCACGTCTATCCAGCCGGGGCTGATGCAGTTTACTCTGATTTCCGGACCCAGACTTACCGCAAGCGAGTGAGTAAGCGCTAGTATACCGCCCTTCGATGCGGAATACGGTTCAGAGTCTGCTTCAGACATCAGTGCCCTTGTGGATGAGATGTTCACTATGCTGGCCTGATTGACGATTCTTCCATTGAGGATTGCGGCCTGTGTTTTCATGTGAGGACAACAATACTTGACCATCAGGTACGCCCCTGTTAAGTTCACACTTATGACCAGATTCCAGGCGTCCGTTGAACGCGAAGAGAGATTTTCGGTCCAGCCTATGGCCGCATTGTTAACGAGAAAATCGATCCTGCCAAAGCTGGATACGGAGTAATCCACAAGATGACGAATATCATCTTCTGATGCAACGTCTGTCTTTATGAAGGTGAGTCCGGTCTTCTCCCGGTGGTCGCCTTCGGCTTCTTTGCCGGCTTCTTCGTCAATATCAGCCATTATCACCGCGGCTCCGGCAGAGGCAAACGCAAGAGATATGGCAAGCCCGATTCCCTGTGCCCCTCCGGTCACAATGGCGGTCTTTCCAGTGAAGTCCATCACGGCAGTTCCTCCTCTTCATTCATTCTAAAAGAAAACGCCAGTTCGTAAGATCAGAGTCTTGTTTTGGTAGAATCTATTGACAATCTCGCGCCACGCGCTCGCATGGGAGGCGATTCCT
>PWXG01000082.1 GCA_003561215.1 Thermotogales bacterium | reverse complement strand
GGAGTGAAACCTGCTCTAATACCAATATTGAGAGATGGGATAGGAGAATAGCGATAAAGCAGTTCAAGTCCGGGCCTGTTAATCCCGAAGGTAAAGCTGGGGTTCAGCTCCATATAATGGTTGTCGAAGACACTGTAATGCAGAGTAACAAGTCCTAAAGTTGTGTTGGGCTCTTCATATGCAAAGAAAGGTATGATAATCGATGGTCTGGCGAAGTAGGCAGCCGCTTTCTCGAGGTAGTTTGCCTCAGCGTACTCAACATCTTCTTGCGGTATTTTGTCCAAAGGGGCTTCTGGAATAGAGTAATCTCCTGGGTCAGCGGGTATCTTCAGTATGCTCATGCCTTTTTGAGTTGTGGAATGACCAACTCCATAGACCGTGTCGTCTATAACCACTGCCTTTGCCAGGATAGCTCCTTCAGTAAGCCTGAGAACATCTCCGCTTCTGATATCCAGTGCATAAGCGTCGTTGGTATGGGGTTCATAAGCTGCGGTATAGACTATCCTGTTTTCCCACCATGTGATCCCTGAACCTTTGAAGTAAGGATCTTCAAGAATATGACGAACCTTTCCTTCTTCTAGCAGTCCGATGACACCGTAAAAACCTTCTTTGGCAAGGTACAACGCTATTTTGCCATCATCTGATATAACGAGGTCTTTCACCTGCCAGTCAAGTTCGGCCAGGACCCTGCCTCGCGTGACAATCATGCTCGTCATGGTGACAGTGTCGTAGAAAGCAACGTAGAGCTCTCCGTTATGAACATCAAATGCCGTAATCGGTCCGCTGGCTACCACTCTTTCTCTCATTCCCGGCTCGATCTTCCAGATTTTCCTTGTCCAGATCGTGGCAAATGGTGTGGTAATATTGGTCTTTGAAGCCGAGTCTCTCATTACGTAAGTGGTTTTGTCTTCCTGACGCACTACTGATGAAGCATAATTCCCGATGGGGCTTATACTGCCATCAGGAAGCAAACCAGCAGTTATTGGTGCAGCAAAGCCCCCCCAACTTGAAACAGGTCCTATTCTGGCTCCTGAGAAGATTATTCCTTCATCATAAAGATGGATGTCGTATAGTAGACCATTGCTTATGGTATACGCTTCTTCGAACTCCATGTACTTTACACTCGTTTCTGCAACATGGGTCTTCCATTCTGAATAGAGTGCAGGAAGAGACTTGCCGAACGCTCTTCTCGGAGCAGTAATAAGGCCAACAACCGGCAGTGCCCTGGATACTACCCGGTGGTATTCTTTCACACTGTCAAGTCCGTAGGCGTCCACAAGGTAATCGTAGAAGCCAGCCATGTAGTTGTAGTAAAGGGCTCCACCCCTGTAATCCCGGGGCGAGTAGCTGAAAGGAGCCATGTTGTGTGAGAGGGAAGGAAACGTTCCGCTCAGGTAGTTCGAGGCGAATAATCCCGGACCCCATATCGGGTTGTTCAACCTGCCTTCACTATGATGCATCTGAGACTCTGCGAATATCGCTACGGCCTCTACAAATGGAGAAAGCATTTGGGTTGTAGGAACACCGCCGAACAGGAATGCAAAAACTGCTGCGAGCCCTGTCGAGTACTTGGTATGTACAATGTGTGTGAATTCGTGGACCAGCACCTGTCTGTACCAGGAAGAAGCATTCAACCGCGTTCCAACATATCCATCAGGGGGCCAGACAAAGAGCCTGATTGTGTTGTGCTGGTGTGATAGGGCAACTCCATTTGTGGATGTTCCATAATCAACCAGGACTATGTTTATCTTCCCCGGATCGTAGCCGACATAGTCGATCGTATCCTGCCTTGTTGACTCAAACATTCGGCCGATGTAAATTCCGATTTCCTCATATCCCTTCGGATAGTAGACATCGGCGTTTGGAAACTCCAGAACACCATGTGAAAAGGAAAGGATTCCAAACACCAGGACTAGCAACAAAAGAATCTTTCGCATCTTCTCGCTCCTTTACCAAAGAGTTGGTTAGTAACAGGGACTATTATACTTTATCCTGAAAAGGTCTTCAGAAGAAAGCTATGGATACTCTCCATCCTTGAACGCCTTCTATACGCTGATTAGCCACTATTGAGTTTCAGCAACTCTTTTGTAATTGAGATCAGAGATTTGAACTCGAACACACAGAACAATCCGGTCATACATTTCCTGCTCAATGGGTAAGTCGAGGCGGGCTACGCTCTCTGCGGAGAAGAGGGAAACGGTCGAGTCATAAACGTGTTCTACAGAAGATCGACAGATTTCAGAAAATCGATGACCACTCGTTCATATTCAAGTGGGTTCTTCAGGTAAGACTCTGCGTGACCAGCTTCAGGTGACAAAAAGAGCTTCCTGGATTCAGGGTGCTGTTTGTACATTGCAATGCTCATTCCTGAAGGAATGTAATCGTCCCCCTTTCCGTGGACAAGAAGCACGGGAGTGGTAACTTCCTTGAGCGCATCTACTGGAGAAGCGTCACGAAAATGCATTCCAGTTGAAGCGAACACGAACAAGTCCGCTATATGCACAAGCGGAAAGGAAGGGAGCTTATAGTCTTTCTTGAGTCTTAGTTTCAGGAGATCTTTAAGATCCGAAAAACTGCAGTCTGCAACACAGAAGTCTATACCGGGATCCATCTTCAGGTACTGCAGTATAACTGCAGCACCCAGCGATTCTCCATGAAGTCCGATTACCACATCAGGGCCGAGGCGATCTCTCAACCACTTCACGCAAGCTCCCAGATCGTGTTTTTCGAATCGTCCGAACGTTGTCGAAGAACCTCCGCTTTCGCCGTGATTGCGGTGATCATACACGAGCCCGGCAAAACCGAGTCTCCTGAAGAGCAACATGTACTTGATCGAGCCAAAAAGGGTCCACGTTATTCCATGGCATAATACAACGACCTTTTTCGAGGAACCGTTCGGGAAGAAATAGCCAGAAAGCCTGTAACCGAAAGGAGATGTGACGAATACTTCTTCTCTTGAGAGTTTCTCGTACTCAGCTTTATCGAATTCTTCCCGGTCAAGAACTGCCTCATAGCTATGAGCGCGGGAAAACGTTTTTGGCTTTACAACCACCCTGGCGAAATACAGACCAGTCAGGATAGGGACAAGAACGATTGCTCCTATGACAAGAAGAAGCACCAGGTAATGACCTCCGCGCAACTCTGCGATTCGTGCTCGCTATCACTCAATAATACAGCACTGTTTTGGGTTCAGTGGTCGTTGATGTATTTTAGGAAGATCCTTTCGAAGTTCACCTGTTCCTGTTCAATTGACTCGATCCTTGCTCGAGATTCCCGGACTATCTCTACGAGTTCGAACAGCACTTCCTGATTCCTGAGATCCACAGTGAAATCGATGAAACCATTCTCCTTGTGAATATCTCTCGGATCGAGCGTTGAAAACATATCCATTGTTCCTTCTGACACCTCTGTAAGTCTTATCCTGTATGTTCTTGCCCTGAAGAGCTTCATAAGCTTTTCCTTCTTTTCGCAGACGACGATTTTTCCATTGTTCATTATCGCGACCCGGTCTGCGACTGCTTCGACAAGGTTCATATAATGAGTCGAAAGCAGAATTGTTCTATCGTGCCTCGATACGATCTCTCTCATGAGCTTTCTCAGTTCTATTGCGGACGTAACATCGAGACCCAGCGTCGGTTCGTCCAGAAGAAGAACCTCTGCCCTGGTTGCAAGGACGTTTACAATAGCAGCCTTTTGCTGCATTCCGCGAGACAGCTGCTGAACAAGGTCATTAGCCTTCTCTGCGATTCCGAAAGTCTCAAGAAGTGTCATTACTTCGTTTCTCTTGATCTTCTGCCCTCGAATGCCACAGAAGTAGATTATGTTCTCAACGGGCGTGAGGCGGTAGTAAAGGTTTCTGTTCCCTTCCAGGACAGCACTTATATGATGCAGTGCAACGCCTCGTTGCTTGACGACGTCCTTTCCCATGACAGTTATGTCGCCGCCATCCGGCAGAAGCAGTCCGCATATCGCTTTTATCGTTGTAGTCTTCCCCGCTCCGTTAGGACCAAGCAGTGCAAATATCTCACCATTTTGAATATCCATGCTTACATTATCGACGGCAGTCAGTAGTTCCCTTGTCTTCCTTCTCTTATATGTCTTAACCAGGTTCTTAACTGACAGTATGGTCATCTCCAACCTCCTCAGTACTGGCCGAGAGCGCCTGTTACCATTGCACGTCGCTCAAATGACCTGAACACCGTGATGCCGATGAAAAGAAACAATGTTGACGCAGCCCAGAGATACAGATGCTCAACAACAGGGAAATCAAGCACTGTGTAGTTTTCCAGTGTCATAAGTCTCATCATGTGAGTGGCCTGGGCCATCGGGAGAAGTCGCAGGACAGGATTTACCGTAACGTCGATCATCGTGAACATGAGGGAACCAAATGTCACGATCTGTATGAAAGAGGATATACGCTTAAATATTAACGCTATGCCTCCTAGAATCATTCCGACCCCGAG
>PWXG01000043.1 GCA_003561215.1 Thermotogales bacterium | reverse complement strand
CACCGCAAGCGGTCCGCCCCCTCCGGAGGATGGGAATCAAAATGAAGAACAGGAGACGTCTTGCGTTGTTCGTCTTGCGGCTTTCGGTGAAGATTACCACACCTTTCAGAGCTCATAAGTTATGACTTAGATCACTCAGCATCGCATTCGAGCCCTTCCTGCTCGTTCCTTCGCACCAAGCTTCTGACGTAACTTTCGTCTAGCCTATTCTTACAGTGATATTTCTCGGGCAGCTTCTTTATTGGTTTTTTCGTCGTCTTCTTCCTTCTGCGTCTGCTGCTTTGAGAGAAGCAAACACCATGTAAGGGGTGACGGGAATCGGTTCGTTGTGAATAGTTTCCCCTTCAGCGCACGAAGCCCTGGCAACTTTCATAAGATTATCGTCGCTTGTTTCGGACAGTCCGAGATCAGCAAGTGTAGTGGGTAATCGAACTGATTCACAGAAGCTGTAGACTTCATCGATTATCTCGGTAGGCTTGTCAGTAAGGATCAGTGAGGCAACCGTTCCAAATGCGACTTTCTCTCCGTGGTAGCAATGATGAGCTTGGGGAAGAAGGGTGAGACCATTGTGGATCGCATGAGCTGCGGCCAACCCTCCACTTTCGAAGCCTAAACCGCTAAGCAAGGTATTAGCTTCAACGATTCGTTCAAGCGCAGGTGTAACAACACCGTTTTCGCAGGCGGTCTTCGCAGAGACCCCGTATCTCAGGAGGGTGTCAGAACAGAATTCTGCAAGTGAATAGGCAGTCACTGATCCTACGGTTCCAGTCATATTGGCAGCATAGCTGCTCATACATGATTCAGCCTCAAACCATGTGGCAAGAGCATCTCCCATTTCCGATACGAGCAGTTCAACGGGAGCATTGGCAACGATCTGTGTGTCAACAAGCACGAGATCTGGGTTCTTTCGAAGAAAGAGGAAGCGCTTAAACTCACCTGCTTCGGTATAGATAACAGACAGGGCGCTGCACGGTGCATCGGTCGCTGCAATAGTGGGTACAACGGCTACAGGCAAGAGAGCTTCGTGCGCTACTGCTTTTGCCGTGTCGATTGTCTTTCCTCCTCCAAGGCCGACTGTGAAATCGGGTTCTTTCTTCTTGACAAGCTCAACAAGTCGCTGTATTTCTTCATCTGAACATTCACCAGCGAATTCCTCTATACTCACCTGGATACCATCGCGCATATATGGTTCGAAATCGGGGAGCAGGTTTTCAGTGACAAATGGATCGCAGACAACAAAACCTTTCTCCCCGTATCGTTCTAGTTCTTTTTCCAGGTGCTTCCTTGCATCCTTCCCCTGAAAATATCGTCCAGGAAAAATCGTTGTTCTTAACATGATCTAGCCCCTTTGTGTACTGCTAGCATATCTATATGCTCAACTGCCGTTGAACAGTTGGTCAGTATTAGTTTCAGGCATGCATTTTCTACGTTGATCCTGAGTTATCGTTGTACATTTTACTACGTCCTTCACTGGTCTCTTGAGAATTAGAAAGAGTGACTTTCGTTCTTGTTACAGTTAAAAAAGCAGTCTCTGCAGCCTGTTTCAGCGGCCACCCGAAGTTTTTTGCGGGGTTACAGTCGTGTGGGACGACAAAGAAGTTGCATAGAGTGGATACAGGATTAGGAAGAACTCTAGAAGAAAGATTTCGAAGTCGCAGTTATTAGTGGAATTCATGCCTGTCTGATCTTCACAAATACGTGAAAGACGTTCTTCAACTTATGGTGTTGACCTTTAAGAGAGGCAGAATAGAGCGCAGACAGTGGTAGATTAGAAGTGATTAACAAAGGGTCAAATATATGATACGGTCAACGAGGAGCACCGCTGTTCCTTTTGATCGATAAGGAGGAGAGGTCATTGGATCCTATATTCACTAGCGAACAATGGAAGACGACTGCTGAAAACTGGGCTAATTTCTGGGAAGGCAGACTCGAAAGACCACTTGTAACGATCGAAGCGGAAAGCACAATAGAATCAGAAACACAGAGGTTCAAGAAATACTTCCCTCAATATCCTGAGCAGATGTCAATTGATGAAATTGTTGCTGTAGAAATTGAGCATATCAAGAGTGTCAGCTTCTTGGGAGATGCCTTTCCAAGAAGGTTTTTCAACTTCGGTGCCGGAAGCATAGCTTCGTACCTGGGTTCGAAGGTTGAGTGTGAAGGCGATACAGTTTGGTTCAGACCACTGAATAAGGAACTGAAGGATATCGATATCAACATTGACCACGATAACCCATGGTACAACAGGGTCAAAGATATGCAGGAAGCTCTTTTGGAGGCATTTGGGGGCGAAGCACTCGTTTCGTTCTCAGACCTGGGGGGAAACCTTGACATTCTGGCTTCGTTGAGAGGCACGGAACGCCTTCTGTACGATCTCTACGATAATCCTTCAGAAGTGGACAAGAAGTCAAGAGCTCTTACGGAAGTCTGGATAGACTGCTACTTAGAAGAAGCAGCAAGGTTCAGAAGAGCAAACCAGGGATATACGATATGGGCACCCTTTTACTGTGCAGACAAGACCATGTACCTTCTTCAGAGTGATTTCTCCTACATGATTTCTCCGAAGATGTTCGAGCGTTTTGTTATTCCAGATCTAGAGAGATGCTGTGAAGTAATGGACATACCCTTTTACCATCTTGACGGGAAAGGGCAGCTGCCTCATCTGGATCTAGTGCTATCTCTTGAAGACCTTCAAGGTGTTCAATGGGTACCTGGCGAGGGACAACCAGAGGCAAATGAGTGGCCTGAGGTGCTTTCCAGGATAAGGGATTCGGGTAAATTTGTTCAGATCGCCCTTAGTCTCAAAGGAGCCCTTGACCTGAAAAAGAAGATACCTCTTGATGGATTCATTATTGATGTGGCTATTCCGGAAGGTATGACAAGGGAAGAAATTGAGGCTGCTTATGAAGAGCTTGTTAGCAAGGATAAAGATCAGTGAATGGTGAGCAGTGAACAGCGAATAGAAGAACAAAGCAGGGTTGGAAATCAGTTGAAGGTTTCCGTGCAGGTAGAGTAAGGGATCAAAAGTGGGTGAGTAAGATCGGTTGAAAAGACCTGATTGCGATGGAGCGGGTATGGCTTAGAGCAGGAAACGACGTTCGAGAGTTCCGGCGTTCGACGTGCATAAAACCTTTCAAACAGGGAGTTCTAAGGGCTTCCTTGTGCAGATGTGTGGCAGAAGATTCTTCTGCACTTTTCGGAGAATCTTCCTTGGATCTTGGCTCTTCTCCTAGTATCCTTTGTCTGGGTCTGTCCAAGTTTCTAAGCTGGCAATCTGCTGCTCTTATCCCTTCCAGCGACATGTTATTTGTCGCGGCTATGCTTTCCTGTATGATGGTAGGTACTCCCTTTCATGGAGGTGCTGAGTATGTGTAAAGAGCACAAGGCGAAACAGCATAGGTTTATCTCAAGGTTTGCTTGTGCTACTGCAATAGTTGTATTTGTTACGTTGCTGGCCGTTAGTATCAGTGCTGCGGACCTTCTACTTGATGATCTGATCGCGCTCAATCCATCTCTCGAAGAATACGAATATACAGGTATTCGCGGTGCGGAACTTTATGGAGTCCTGAGTAATGAACCGTACCCTCTGTCCTTCCTTTTCACTGAAGAAGAAGGTAGGGTAGTTCTGATTCAATCGAAGATATTCACGTTTGACGCTGTGGAGTGGTATCCCTGGTTTGATCAATCGGAAGACGAACCGGAAACACTTATGGTATACGGTCCTGTGTACACCCAACAGATCTTCCTGGCTAATCCAGCGAGAGAGATTGAAAGGATACCTCTGAGGCATATTTCCTACCTGGGAAGAGGTTCAATGCTGCAGTTTGAGGAGTCAGTACCTCTAAACTTCGATGCGCTTAAGGCAATAAATCCGTCGCTGGAGCATTACGAGCCCATTGATCCTCCCGTTTCAGACGATGAAAGAGTTGTTCTTTACGCTCCAACCGGACCTGGAATAGCTTTTCTTGCTGACACAAAGGGCGATATCTTTGCACTCCTATTCCTCTTTCCTGAAGAAGCAGGATGGAGAGATTGGGCGGACCAGGAACAGGGACTTCCTCTTGAGCATCCACAGCTGGGCGGAATCTACACCAGAACCATCTTTCTCACAGAGCCGGAATTCGACTTTGATCTTGACAAGTGGCTCGCCGGAATGGAACGAGAACGTATCCTTGGAACAGTCGCCTATGAACCTGGAGTAGGCGGAATAGTCGAACCCGGATTCGTATATAGCGATCTGGAGTTTGAAAGAATGCCTTTCGGTCCGCTGGTATCGATTTCTGGAGAGATGACAAACGACACGGGGAAAGATTATCTTGCGGTAGCTTTCAGGGTTAAGCTCTTCGATGAGTATGGCAAACAGGCGGGAGACGGGGCATTTGGATTTCACGGGTTCAAGCATGGTCAGACAGAAGCAATCGAAGGAATGGCTCAGTTCGAGACAGAGGTTGATCTGGATAATCTCAGCTTCGAGATAGAGATAGAT
>PWXG01000197.1 GCA_003561215.1 Thermotogales bacterium | reverse complement strand
GACTGTTGCTATAGTTCCGCCGTTCGGGGCGTATAGACCCGTTCTCGGGCCGCTAGCTCAGGTGGTAGAGCAACGCCCTTTTAAGGCGTGGGTCAATGGTTCGAATCCATTGCGGCTCAAACTTAAATCCATACAGGGGCGAGAGATACGGTGTTGTTGTTCTTCGCGATACCCTGAAAAACCCGCCCGTGTGAACAGAGTGTAAACACCTGTTCGCGCGGCCCCGCATCTCAAAAGGGGGAGATCGTGGGACCGCGTGAACCCGGCAGAAAGCCCTTCATTGTCTACAAGCGCAAGCTGAAACGCGGCAAAGCTGTGTACTATGTTCGCTATCGGCTGCCGGATGGTACCCGGCTCCCAGGGCGCAGTACGGGCCAGACGTCGAAGGACGCCGCCGAAGCGTGGGCCTGGAATCACATCGACTCCGGTCGCGTCGTGCGGAAGAACGCTACGGTAGCAGAGTTTGCGGGGTCCGACTTTTTTCACCCTGCGGGGCGCTGGGCAACTTCAAAGCTGTCGCGAGGTCTGCGACTCTCAGACCGCACGTGCGCTGAGAAAACTACCAAGCTTCAAAAGTACATCATTCCCGCCCTCGGAGGCTATCAGCTCACCGGCATCACAAAGCGCGTGGTTACGGATTTCCGTAACGAGCTTCACTGCAACGGGCTTTCAAGCGATACGATAAACAAGATACTCGACTGCTTGCGGGCGATTCTTGAAGACGCCGAGGACTCCGGGCTGATTACGGCGGTTCCGAAGATTGAGCGGGCCGCCGGTCGGGCGGTTGAACGGGGTGTTCTCACTCGCGCCAAAGTTGTGCAGCTCTTCTCGATAGAGTGGAAAGACGCACGGGCCTGTACCTGCAATGCGCTTGCCGCGAGCAGCGGACTCCGCCTCGGAGAGTGCTTAGGTCTGCGGGCCTCGGCGCTACGCGAGCGCAGTGTGCTTGTCTGCCGCAGCTACGGCAGTGTCGCCCGGACTCTTTCTGAGACAACGAAAACCCGCGTCCGACGTGAAGTCGTGGTTCCTGTTCCGGTGCGCAGTGAGATGCGCCGCCTGCTCTCGATTTGCCCTCACCAGATCGAAGATCCGTTTGTCTTTTGGGCCGCCCGAGCCTCGGAGCATCCAATGGATTACAAGCTCGTGCGCCAAGAGTTCTACCGGGCGCTCGATCAGATCGGGATTGGAGAAGCCGAGCGGAAAGTGCGGAACATCAGCTTTCACTCGCACAGGCATTTTTTCAACAGCATGCTTCTCGACGCGCGAATTCCGGCGGAAAAGGTGTGCCGGCTTACCGGGCATACATCCGCAGCCATGACTGAACATTACGCTCACTTCGATGACTTTGGCGACGTGGAGGCGCTTCAGGCTGGATTGTTTCATGGAGGATTGTGATGAACGTTCCTCAGGAACAGGATGGGACAATCACTTACTTAGCGCTGGCGTGGCGTGAGGCGTACTTCGCGGGCACGCTCCCGGATAGTTTGACGAGCATTGCGGGCGAAGAGAAGCTAGATGCGATCCTTGCCAAAATCCTGCCACGGGAGTGGCCGGCGCAGCTCAAAGAGCTGTTTCTTCCGGCACTCCGGCGGGTCTGGTTTTACCCGTACGGAGATTTCGTGCGGTGTTTCCAATGGCTTGACCGGTTTTTTGACCGGCTCAACGACCAGGGTAAACCTGCGGCGGTTACCGTGGACGATGCCGGCGCGTTTCAGCGGTATGCCGAGACCGTCAGAGCTGAGTCGCGCGAGTTCAACGAGCTCATACCGATTCTCGCCAAGCATCACATGATAAAGGAACAAGTGCTACCAAACGGGAGCTTCGTCTGGATCGGACCCTCGCTTGCAATTGGGTCGGTTTATGACAGAATCAGACCGGAGACGAACCTCACGCTCAAAGCGTTTTGTAAGCTGTTTGTCCAGGTCGTCCATATGAACACCGCGCATGAGGCCATCAAGCCAGTGAGCTACAACTCGATCAGAAACAATTGCGACGGCTACCCGCAGCTTTCGGATGAACTAACGCACGACCTGCGGACGATCTTCGACTGAATGCAACATTTACGCAATACCTAAGCTTCTGTGCCGACGGTACCCTTATGCACGAGAAGTATCGCATGTTCAACGAAAACGAAAACAGACTTCTAACGTACGCAGAAGCTGCCGAAGCCCTCACAAACCGGGGTATCACATCAAGGAGTCGACGCTCCGTCACTACGTGAGTGCGCGAAAGGTACCGTGCATGAGATTTGCTGGTCGAACCCTTTTTGATCTGAACGCGCTCATCCTGCCTCGTTGCCGTAGCGGGCGACTGCCTTGTCGTGTGGTATGTGGGTACTTTGCTACTGTCTTGCGGCAGTTCATCCGGCCGGGGGCTGCCTGACGACCGCGCGGCATCTGCGGACCCACGAACGGTAACCCGGTCGCTCCCACAGCGCTGCTGGAGTAAGGGTTACGGTAACACCTTCGGATTCGTAGGTGGGTCGTCTCTTCAGGCCATGGGCCTGTGAACGACAGACCCATTTGATCGTTGTCACACAGATAGATCACCACGTCACCTGGTCCCGCCTGGGGCATTTGCGAACGGGAAACACCGATGAGGACATACAAGTTGACCGCAGCGACAGAGGCGAAAGACGCCCTCTCGACGGCCACGGTTTCAACTCTCAGGCGGCTCTCGATCGCATCCAGATCCAGGCCGACCGGGGATTCCGAACGCGCCGCAGACGCACCGGTCAGTGCCGGCACCAGCCACAACAGCCTGAGCATTCCGGGTCGCCCGGCTGCGTCATCGCTTCAAACGTCGTCAACCTCCCGCAGGGCTTTAGGGCGCGAAGCGCCACAGGTCGTTGAACCAGCCAAAAAATCCGTCGTCGCCGCCGAAGAGCCAGAGGTTCCCGCTCCCGTCGCTCCAGGAGGAAGCGCCCGTCCTCGCTCCGGGCACATTCTCCGGTGCAGCCACACCTCGGGTCCCGTACTTCCCCGCGGCGTTCCGGGTATCACTGCCGGAAACCCAGGTCCAATCAGAGCCGTCAAAGCACCACAGGTCGTTGAGCCGGCCAAGACCTCCCCCGCTGTCACGGCCGTAGCCGCCGAAGAGCCACAGGTTCCCGCTTTCGTCGCTCCAGGAGGCGGCACTGTTCCTGGCTCCGGGCACATTCTCCGGTGCAGCCACACCTTGTGTCCCGTACTTCCCCGCGGCGTTCCGGGTATCACTGCCGGAAACCCAGGTCCACGTCGAACCGTCAAAGCGCCACAGGTCGTTGAGGTTGCCCCAATCACCCTCGCTGTCACGGCCGTAGCCGCCGAAGAGCCAGAGGCTTCCGCTCCCGTCGATCCAGGAGGAAGCACTGTTCCTGGCTCCGGGCACATTTTCCGGTGTAGCCACACCTTGTGTCCCGTACTTCCCCGCGGCGTTCCAGGTATTACTGCCGGAGACCCAGGTCCACATCGAGCCGTCAAAGCGCCACAGGTCGTTGAGGTTGCCAAGACTTCCCCCGCTGCTGTCAGAGGCGTAGCCGCCGAAGAGCCACAGGTTCCCGCTCCCGTCGCTCCAGGAGGAAGCGTTCCGCCTGGCTCCGGGCACATTCTGCGGTGCAGGCTCGCCTTGTGTCCCGTACTCCCCCGCAGCGTCCCGGGTATCACTGCCGGAGACCCACATCCAATGCGAGCCGTCAAAGCGCCACAAGTCGTTGAGGTCGCCGCGATTTTCCCCGCTGTCATGGCCGAAGCCGCCGAAGAGCCAGAGGTTCCCGCTATCGTCGCTCCAGGAGGAAGCCATCTGCCTGGCTCCGGGCACATTCTCTGCTTCAGCCACACCTTGTGTCCCGTACCTCCCCGCGGCGTTCCGGGTAGCACTACCGGAGACCCAGGTCCATGCCGAGCCGTCAAAGCGCCACAGGTCGTTGAGCCAGGCATCGATGGTGATGGTTCCCTCGCTGTCATAGCCCCAGCCGCCGAAGAGCCACAGATTTCCGCTCTCGTCGCTCCAGGAGGCGGCATACTCCCTGGCTCCGGGCACGTTGGTGGCATTCGGCACACCTTTTGTGCCGTACAACCCGGAGGCGTTTCGGCTGCTGCTTCCTGCGGCCCAGGCCCATGTCACCGATAC
Source organism: Thermotogales bacterium (assembly GCA_003561215.1). Taxonomy (GTDB): domain Bacteria; phylum Thermotogota; class Thermotogae; order Petrotogales; family Kosmotogaceae; genus UBA9910. The sequence goes on along the minus strand of PWXG01000197.1, from coordinate 400 downwards.
GGGGCCATCGGAGGTTCCCGACCCTCCACTGGAGCTTGAAGAGAAGGGGTTTGCACACCCGGCGGCCACCAGAAACGCTACCAGGAAGACACCTGCCTTCAACACTGAGAATCGCTTCATCCTAACCCCCCCTATGATAACGCAGGTGTCTCGGATGCAGTCGCTTTTCGTAGCCTCACACGACAACGGCGATTTCTTGGTCCGTACGTTTCAGGCAGATAGGTACACCATTCCAAAATAATAATACTCCTGCTCAACGACTTTTTCAAGCATGAGTTGGGGAGCGCTTCCAAGAAGTAGGTAGGTGAGCTCTCATGCGGCGCAGCGGAGGGTCTGGCGGAAGTCGTGAAGAAAGCGATCGCTGGCCAGCGACGTTCTGATTTGCAGCATCCCCTCCGCG
>PWXG01000163.1 GCA_003561215.1 Thermotogales bacterium | reverse complement strand
GGATACAGTGCAATTATCTGGTGGTCGCCGTGAGTTCCCCACTTGGTCTGCATAATATCTCCTTGAGCGACCTTTGTGGGTGAGCCCGTCGAAGGGCCGCCACGCTGAACGTTAACGATTACTATAGGTGTTTCGGTCATAGCGGCATAGCCTATCGATTCCTGCATGAGACTGAACCCTGGGCCACTTGTTGCAGTCATTGATTTGATGCCGGCCAGCGAGGCTCCGATTATTGCCGCGGCGCTTGCAATCTCGTCTTCCATCTGGATGAATGTCCCGCCGTGCTTCGGAAGTTCCTCTGACATGGTTTCGGCTATTTCGGTTGCGGGGGTGATGGGATAACCCGCAAAAAACCTGCACCCTGCTCTTATCGCTCCAAGCGCACAAGCTTCGTCGCCCTGCATGAACAGGTTCTCATGCATCAGATTTCACCGCCTCAACTCTTTCAATATCAATTGCAAAGTCAGGACAAGCGTTCTCGCACATCGAGCAACCGACGCACTTGTCGTGATCAGGTACAGAGGGCTTTCCCAGATCACCTTTTACGATTGTTTTCGTTGGACAGATCCAGTAGCAGATACCACATCGTTTGCAGTAACTGTAGTTGATCTTTACTTTATAGTGCTTCTTTTCGCTCACACGAATGACCTCCCGGTCTTATAGGAGAACTGAGAGGAAGACTCCTGCTGCAATTGCAGAGCCTATTACTCCGGCGACGTTAGGCCCCATTGCATGCATCAGGACATAGTTGCCCGGATCTTCTTCCTGCGCGACGCGCTGAGAAACACGGGCCGCTGTAGGCACGGCGGAAACCCCTGCGGCTCCGATCAAGGGATTCACCTTTTCCTTGGAAAAAGCGTTCATGAGTTTCGCAAACAGAATCCCTGAAGCAGTTGCCACCGTGAAAGCAGCCGCTCCCAGACCGATGATCATGATACTCTGGGTCGTAAGAAAAACTGCTCCATCTGCTTTTGCCCCAATCGATACGCACAGTAGTATTATAACCGTATCCGAGATGTACTTTCCAGAGGCTTCGACCAATCTCTTGGTAACACCGCTTTCTCTGAAAAAGTTACCCAACATCATCATTCCGATTAACGGCAATGCCCTTGGAACAATCAGGGATATCAGAATCGTGGACACAATCGGAAAGGCTATTCGTTCTGTCCTGGAAACTCTTCTTAGCTGCATGCCCATTCTTATCCGACGTTCCGACTTCGTGGTGAGAAGTCTCATCACCGGCGGCTGCAAGACCGGGATGAGAGCAATATATGAATAAGCTGCGATTGCGATTACGGCAAGGTAGGGGGAGTTGAGTAAGCTTGAAACGTAGACTGCAGTGGGCCCGTCTGCTCCTCCAATTATCCCGATCGATGCGGCATCAGCCAGACTGAATCCCAACAGCTTCGCCACGACAAAAGTGCTGAAGATGCCCACCTGTGCTGCTGCTCCCAGAAACAAGGTCTTTGGATTTGCAAGGAGAAAGGAGAAGTCAGTTACCGCGCCTATACCAAGAAATATCAGGGGAGGGTATATTCCTAACTCAAGACCCTGCATTATGAACCAGAGCAGCCCACTGCCCGGTTCAAACAGCCCGGTGGCCTGAGGGGGGATGTTGGCCATGATAATCCCGAAGGAGATCGGTATCAGAAGAAGGGGTTCGGCGTTCTTTGCGACGGCGAGGTAAGTGAGTATTCCAGCAATTGCAAACATCGCCAGGTTCTCCCAGGTAACCATGGCAAAACCTGTCGACGCCGCAAAGCTTGTTAGGGCTTCGATCATTGATACCTCCGGAGAAGACCGCCTCTACTAAAGAGGCGGCCCATAATACACTATTTGCTTTTCAGCTTTGCATGTGCTGCTGACAACCTCGCCACAGGCACCCGGTAGGGTGAACAACTCACATAATCGAGTCCGACATGGTGGCAGAACTCCACTGATGAGGGCTCGCCCCCATGCTCACCGCAAATACCCACCTTAAGGTCTTTCCTGGTCTTTCGTCCCCTTTCAGTACCCATCTTCACCAGTTCTCCGACGCCGATCTGGTCGATCTTCTGGAAGGGGTCTACTTCAAGGATTTCCTTTGCAACGTAATCCCCGACGTATTTTCCGTAATCATCCCTGCTGAATCCGAAAGTGAGCTGGGTAAGATCGTTTGTGCCAAAGCTGAAGAACTCGGCTTCCTTGGCAATCTCATCTGCTATCAGACATGCTCTTGGGATTTCTATCATTGTTCCTACCGTGTACTTTAAGTCAACACCAGCGTCCTCAATCATTTCATCTGCCGTTTCAACTATGATCTTCTTCAGGTATTCCAGCTCTTTTGAGATGCTCACGAGTGGGATCATTATCTCAGGAAGTACTGTCTTTCCTTCTTCCTTCAGAACATCTATGGCTGCACCAATTATGGCTTTCGTCTGCATTACTGCGACTTCGGGATATGTAACAGTAAGTCTGCAACCACGGTGTCCCATCATCGGGTTGAACTCATGGAGGCTTTCCGCAACCTCCTTCAGCTCTTCGAAAGAGACCTTCATATCCTTCGCAAGCTCTCTTATGTCGTCTTCTTCACTGGGCAGGAATTCATGCAATGGTGGATCAAGGAGTCTGATCGTCACCGGGTAGCCTTCCATTGCTTTGAACAAGCCAACGAAATCCTCTTGCTGCATCGGAAGGAGTCTTTCGAGAGCTTTTTCTCTTTGCTCAACAGATTTTGAAAGGATCATCTGTCTCACCACGGGAATCCTGTCTGCTTCAAAGAACATGTGCTCCGTTCTGGCCAGGCCTATCCCTTCCGCACCAAAGCGCTTTGCTGCCTCAGCGTCTTTTGGTGTGTCTGCATTAGCTCTCACTCCGAGTCTTCTGAATTCGTCCGCCCACGACAGTACTTCAGCAAGAGGACCCTCAAGTCCCTCGGGCATTACCGTATCCAGTTTTCCTTCGAAGATCTCTCCCGTTGTTCCATCAATGCTTATCCAGGAGCCTTCCGCAAATTCCTTACCTCTTGCTTTCATTATGCCTTTTGTCCTGTTTATGTCGATTTCACTGCAACCCACTATACACGGCTTACCCATACCTCGGGCAACAACTGCCGCATGAGAAGTCTTTCCACCAGTAGAGGTCAAGATTCCTTCAGAAGCTGCCATTCCCGCTATGTCTTCTGGTGAGGTCTCAGGCCTTGTCAGGATGACCTTCTTATTCTCCTCTTTGACAAGCCTGTCGGCTTTGTCTGAGTCGAAAACAAGTATGCCTGATGCAGCACCGGGAGATGCGGGATTTCCTTTTGCAATGAGGTCGGCTTTTTCTTTGGTCTCTTGAGTGAAATAAGGGTGCAGCAGAATTTCTACGTGCTCGGGAGCTGTCTTAAGCAGGGCTTCTTCCTTGGTCATAACAGACTCTTTCACCATGTCAACGGCAATCTTCACAGCCGCATAAGGAGTCCGTTTTCCACTCCTGGTCTGGAGAAGGTAAAGCCTACCTCGCTCTATTGTGAACTCTACATCCTGCATGTCATGATAGTGCTCTTCAAGCTTTCGGAAAATTCCGATCAGTTCATCGTAAATCTCGAGCATCTCTTTCTGAAGATCAGCGATAGGCTCGGGTGTGCGTGTGCCTGCAACCACATCTTCGCCCTGCGCGTCGATGAGGTATTCTCCGTAGACAGTTCGTTCGCCAGTGTTTGGATCTCTTGTAAACGCAACGCCCGTGCCACTGGTCTTTCCCATGTTTCCAAAGACCATCGTGACGATATTGACAGCAGTTCCCATTAGAGTACTTTCGTCAATGTTGTTGAGTTTACGGTAGGTGATTGCCCGTTCGTTCATCCAGCTTCCAAAAACAGCATCGATCGATTTCCACAACTGTTCCCAGGGATCCTGTGGAAACTGCTTGCCGGCTTCTGCATAAATTTCCTTGTATTTCTCCACAAGCTCCTTAAAATCGTCAGCTTCAAGCTCCACGTCAAGCTTTACACCCTTGGATGCTTTAATTGTTCTGAGAGCATTCTCGAACAGCTCGTGTTCGATCTTGAGAACCACGTCACCGAACATCTGCAAGAACCTGCGGTAAGAATCGTAGCAGAACTTGGGATTATCCGTTGCCTTGATCATTCCTTCGACGGTCGAATCATTAAGCCCCAGATTCAAGATGGTGTCCATCATCCCGGGCATCGAAATCGCAGCGCCCGAACGCACCGCAACCAGCAGAGGATTATCACTTGAACCAAACTCCTTGCCGGTCTCATCTTCCAGGTCTTTGACGGCTTCTTCAACTTCCTTCTTGAGACGATCGGGGTGGGTTTTTCCGTGTTCGTTGTAGTATTTGCAGACTTCAGTGGTGATAACAAAACCCGGGGGCACGGGAAATCCCATCTTTGTCATCTCCACCAGGTTAGCTCCCTTTCCTCCCAATAGATCCTTCATTTCTGCGCCACCCTCGGCGCGCTTTTTGCCAAAGTAGTACACGTATTTGCTAGACACTGATTTTCCTCCCTTCCTGAAAAACAACCACGAGAATTATAACATGG
>PWXG01000177.1 GCA_003561215.1 Thermotogales bacterium | reverse complement strand
TTATTGTTGCGTGAATCTCCCCTACCCAGCTCTCAGTATCTTCTCCCCAAACCTTTCTGAAAAGCTGGGCTACATCCGCTCCAGATTGAACAGCGCCAAAGACCCTGTAAGAAAAAGTTACAGTCACACGATCACGACCTTCCTCAGGTGCGATCGCAGTAGACTGATACGGGACAAACCAGACCCTCACCATGGGGTTCCGATCCGTTCCTGTTCTCTCGATATGCCTGATGGTCATCCCATCAGCCTTCACATCGATCTGACTGTATCTGCTACCCATATCATCGGGGTAAATCTCTCTCAGAACTCCCCTGAAAGGTTTCTTGAAACGGTAAGTTATCTGTTCAATCACGTCAAGCGTCCCGTCTTCGTTCAGGGTCATTGTCACAACTGCTCGTTCTACGTCTGTAATCGCCTGCATTGCGCCAAGAAACCCCTGCGGAGACAGTAGGATGATAAGCACCCAGGTGACAAGACCAGCAAGTATGCCGATTATCGTGCGGCGCAAGTTACGCTTTTTCAACCGAATCGCCCCCTATTTTTTGCAAAAGCCATGTCACACCAGGACAGGAACACTGATAACCGTAGCGGTTCCCTTCAGATGATCCAGGGCCTCAGGTAATGTAGGAAGAACAAGAACCAGATGAGAACCATTATGCTTCTATGAATATTCAGCCACTTTCTCGGAAAGAGTCTTGCTCGAAATCCGAACAGGTATACCAGGAACTGAGCAATTATCGCATACCAGAGTATATAGCCTGTGTGGAGCATGACCACACCCAGCGCAAGATAACCGTGTAAGAAGCTTGTCACAAGAAGAACAGACCCAGATACAGGGTGGCCCTTTCGCAAGAAACCCACGAACGATCCGAAACCCTTCCAAAATGACGTGTCTTTCTTCCATTTCTTGTATATTCTTCTTGTTATAGAAAGCAGCGTGTTAAAAATCAGCAACGCAACGTTGAGCCAGCCTAGAAAGACGTACATATCTCATACCTCCTTCATTCGTTTACCATAGAGCCTACGGGCAAAGCCTCATCGAGAATGCCCAGAAGAGTCGGATCTGCTTCGACAGCAGCCGTGATATCTGTTCCTGCAATTGTCGGGGCCGTTTCAGTGCTAGAAATATCATAGACAGTGCCGTTGAAAGCAACAAAAGCCTTTGTTTCGACAATTCCATCGAACCTTGAGAGTTCCTTGTTATCAAATACCAACAAGCCGACCACAAAGATATTGTCGAGTAGATCAAGTGATAGCGAATAGTCCAGAAGCTCCCTGGTGAGTTCAGAACCTGCGTGGTCCAATCCAAGGTCTTCCACAGCATCTGCCCAACCTTCAGAATACGATACGTCATAGACTCTACCATTCTTCGCTACAAAGGACTTCTTTCCATCTGCGCCGTTGAACAGCAAGAGTTCAGAAGGAGTAATACCTTTCATCCCAACGACATAAGCGTTTTCAAGGGCAGCCTTCCCGTGAGGTGAATCTAGAAGCAACTCTGTAGTTAGGTCTCGACCTGCCTCATGAATACCTGTATGATCTCCTGCGCGCCATGCACGAAGTGCCGAAACGTCATAGACTTTTCCTTCAGCAGCGACATAGATCTTGTTGCGATTCTGACCGTCATGTTCTCCGAGTTCAGATACTGTAATAACAAGAAGAGCCACAGCTTCGCCGCGTATGAGCCTTGCTTCACCATGGGGAGAATCAGCAAGCAGGTCAGAGGTAAGCTCTTCGCCGGCTTCATGGAGTCTCACATGAGTTCCTCCGCGCCATCTGGCAAGGGCGGTGAAATCGTAGATCTTCCCTAAGGCGGCGGCATAGGCAGGAGTACTCTCCCTACCGTCGAATTGCTCCAAACCTTTCAGTGTGAGGAGTTTGTGGTCACCTTCGAAGTCTTCAATGTCAGCTGTCTTGAGATCAAATTGTTCAAGAGAGACTGCTAAGCTCAGCGTGATGACTATCAAAACTGTCAGAAGGAATAGATGAAGACGAAAGCTCTTACTATGCATTTTGATCACCTCTTATCATTACTGGAATAAGCGTTCTGAAGAGTCAAAAGCTTTCATAACAAGAATATCACAGCAGGAGCTCCAAACTGACAGGTGAGGTTTCTGTCACCTTTACCCGTATTGCTTTATAATGATAGTGAGAGGGGTCTACTATGAAGAACGGCAAGCGTTACTGGCTGAGGTACGGGAGTATCAGAAATCCCAGACTCGAGGAGGCGGTCAGGGAGATAGACCGTTCGTGCTTCCTTCCGGACAGTCTGAAGTACCTGGGTGACAGCAATCAGGTTGTTCCGACTTGCGTGAGGCATGGTAGGGTAGTAAGCACTGCGAGTCAACCTTCGCTGGTCGTAGAAATGCTGGATATACTCGAACTCTCTGGAAACGAAATCGTCCTCGATGTGGGCACAGGAACAGGCTACAGTACAGCTTTACTCAGCAGAATGGTGGGTTCGGGTCATGTTGTCTCGATAGAAGCAGATGCCGAGCTTTGTGAGATAGCCGCTGAAAAGCTGAAAGGATTCGGTATCGAGAATGTCACCGTGCTGAACAAGGATGGCTACTTTGGACATGCAGAGCATGCTCCATATGATGCGATCATCTCGATGGTTGCCGTGGGAGACTTTCCGCCTTTCTGGATGGAGCAGCTCAGCGTAGGAGGGCAGGCTGTTACCCCTGTTATGGTGTATTATGACTATACCCCGGTAGTTAGACTGCTGAAGACGGATGAAGAGACTCTAGAAGGTAAGTTTGTTATAGACGCTGTGTTCATTGCGATGACGCAGCACAGCACTCCAACAGTGAGAGGACGCGTCCATGGAAGAGAAATAACCTTCAAACTGTATACCGATTCTTCGGGTCAGAAGAAAGTGGAAGCTCTTCAGTCCTGAACGGTCAACAGAAGAAGCTGTGGACGGAAAAGCAAGAAGCTACGGGATGTGGATAGAGTGGATCTGAAGAAGTTGTTTTTGATACTTATTATTGGCATAGTTGTCCTTGTTTTCATCGGCTGCGATGCAAGCAGTACAAGAGTGATATTCTGCCAGGACGTCGTACCAATTATTCTGGACCCTATATATCCAAGCTATGAACTGAGGACAGGAACGTTCTATGTGCTTCTTGAGGCAGTTCAACCCTTTGGGGTTGAAGAGATTATTGCAAGGTTCTGGAAGTCTTCCGGCGGCGTCGATACGTTCGTCAAGGAAGTAACACACGACATAGATCCACATGCTGAGGTCGTCGCTCTTGAGTTCGAAATCGACGATTCAGGAAACTACAAGGCTGCATTTTTGCGGCCGGATGGCCGCAGACTAGCCTCGGGTGAGTTCAGTCTCCACTAAGACGAACTCCTAGAAGAACTCCATCAAGAGAGTGGTCTCTTTGGGTAAATCTACGTTCAACACATCATGAGTTGTTTTCACCCTTCCGCACGCATACATCTCGCGCAGGTTTGTAAAACCTGAAAGGACGGAGGAAAGCGTCGCCACATCGCATTCAATGTCATATTCCTGAGAGCGCGAGACCTCAAGTCTTCCAGACTGGACCTTGAGAGAAAAGATGCCGTCGTTCCAGGGAGCGAGACTGTCGTTCAGTTTGATTCCAAGTTCAAGGTCGGGAGCACCTATTGCCAATCCGTCAAGCTGTTCAACTGAAACGACCCTTATCATGCCAAAGTCATCAATAGTCTGCTCCTTCGGTCTGTCAGAAAGGTATGGCCAGAGTTCTTCATCCATTGGAATCATGAAGGCGACCTCTTCGATCTGCTGAGAGAGGCGCTTCACAAATGCAAGCATCGAACGTCTCGCTTCTTCAGTTTCGTAGATCAACGGTCTTATGCTAAGAACGCTCTTTCTTTCTTTGCCTTCCTTCACATAAGAAAGATCCATCAGGCCGATCACTTTACCCTTTTCGCTGAATTTCACGATGTAACGCGCTATGAGGTCCGGCCAGGGATTGGACATGAACATATTCCAGTAATCCATTGTTCTGAGGCAGTAGTTGTAATGCCTTCGCGCATAGTCATTATAGAAGCTGATTGTCTCCTGATCCGGGTGATCTAGGAGTTCTGTTGTGATAGAGTCATCGCTCTCAGGAAGCTTGAAATGTTCAGGAGAGAGCTTTATCTTTCTGACACGATAGAACTGTTCCCAGCCGTACTTCCTGTAGAAGCTCTGGTTGAATGGGTAGAGCACTGATACGGCGTGGCCCTTCTCATGCATTGTCTTTAGAGACCCTTTCATCAGAAATTTGACTGCGCCCTTTCCCCTGTAGTCTATTCTCGTGCAGACAAACCCGATGCCACCCATCTTGACCATCGAATTCCTGAACCTCATGGTGTACTCGTCGAGTACATACCCCGCGGCAAGCGTCGAGTTATCGTAAGCACCCCAGACTTCACTGCCGATTGTGAGACTGTTGCGGACAGTGTTTCTGACGGAACTTCGGTATCTTTCGTCTACCGAGAAAGAAAATTCCGCAATCTTATGGAAGGGTTCGAGATCTGCGATTTTCCTGTAATCAAACAT
>PWXG01000044.1 GCA_003561215.1 Thermotogales bacterium | reverse complement strand
GCTTGCACATATCAGATAATCGTTCCCGCATAAGTCAGGAAGTCTGCTATTTCTCAGTTGCTTTCACGCGTTCTTCCTGGGACATCTTCGAAAGGCGTTCGACTTCGGCGATATCAAGTCCGAGACCCTTTGCTACGCGTTCGCCATATTCCCTATCAGCTTTGTAGAACAGGGCTGTTTGCCGAAGCTGAATACGCTTCTGAGCCCCCTTGATATGTCCCACGATATTCTTCACAAGATGCTCGCGTTCCTTTTCTGACATTACTTTGCGATATAGATCGCCGGGTTGGACGAAGTCTGCGTCTTTTAACTCGTAAGCATAACGATCCGCAACATCAGAGACTTCTATTGGTGGAACAGCCATGGAAGGATCTGGATCAGGACCACCAAAGCTATTTGGCCAGTAGTTCGGTCCGCTTCCGCCGTTGTTGTCATAGCGAGCAGCTCCGTCCCTCTGGTAGCTGTTCATCTCGGATTTTGGTGCGTTTATAGGTAGCAGATGGTAATTCGGGCCTAGCCTGTGTCTTTGCGTATCGTGATAAGCGAAAATGCGTGCCTGGAACATCTTGTCAGGAGACGGGCCGATCCCTGGTACAAGGTTCCCGGGAGAGAATGCAGCCTGCTCCACTTCAGCAAAGTAGTTTTCGGAATTTCGATTGAGAACCATCCTGCCGACATCAATGAGCGGGAAATCTCCGTGAGGCCAAACTTTTGTAACGTCAAAGGGGTCGAACCGATAGCTCTTTGCCTGTTCAGGTGTCATAATCTGAGCCTTCACTGACCATGCCGGATGCTTTCCCTGTTCAATTGACTCGAAGAGGTCTCTTGTTGCGATATCAGGATCTATACCCCGCATTGAATCAGCTTCTTCTCCAGTGAAGTTCTCTATCCCCTGCTCAGTTTTGAAGTGGAGTTTCACCCACCAGTAGTCGCCTCTTTCGTTGTACCACATCAGTGTATGCCCGCCATAGCCGTTCATGTTTCGATAAGTCTTCGGTGTACCTCGATCTGAGAATAGTATGGTTACCTGGTGTATTGACTCCGGCGTGAGAGACAGGAAATCCCAGAACATATCGGGATCTTTCAAGTTTGTGGCAGGATTGCGCTTCTGTGTATGAATGAAGTCGGGGAACTTGATTGCGTCACGTATGAAGAAAACTGGTGTGTTGTTGCCGACCATGTCAAAGTTTCCTTCTTCAGTGTAAAACTTGACAGCAAATCCCCTGGGATCGCGCTCCGAATCTGCAGAACCTTTTTCACCGCCAACCGTTGAAAACCTTGCAAAAACCTCGGTGCGCTTTCCCACCTCTGATAGGAACTTGGCTTGAGTGTACTTCGTAACGTCGTTAGTGACCTCAAAATAGCCATGCGCACCTGCGCCTTTGGCATGAACGACGCGTTCAGGAATTCTTTCACGGTCGAAATGAGCCAGTTTGTCTACCAGGTGGACATCATGAATGACAACAGGTCCCTTTGGGCCTGCTGTTATTGAGTTGAGATCGTTCTCAACAGGCTTACCAAAGCTCGTCGTTAGCTTCTTCTTCTTTTCTGCCATGAAAATACCTCCTACAATGTTAGATTGATTCTAATTAATTATACTCCTTTTCACCAACCGAATCAAGGTTTGTCAGAAGATGAAGCGCATTGAGCCAGGAACGCTAAAGAAGAGTAGTGTGCAAGATCAGCACACGAAGTGGGTCTGGCAGAAACCGCAAGAGAAGCAAGTCGGCAGAATCAGCCGAGATGCATGACCGAAAATCCGCGGTGAAGCGGATTGCCAGGAACAGGCAAGAAGCGGAGTAAGGAAGACCTTTCCACGAAGCGTGACAGCCAAATACGGGCTGTGAAGCGAACGACCGAAGATCGATCAGGACCTGTTTATCGAAGATTATCTACCGAGGGGCAGAACACTGCCCTGATATATGGATGTTGTAGAAATAAGGGCATAAGAGTACTATGCTCCAATAGGATAATCGAAACAATTATTACAACGTGGTTTTGCCGCACCACAGAACTCTCAGACGGTCTTTGTTCTTCCTGGTGTTTGCCTACGTGAATCTGGTAGAACTGGCCGCCGCGATCTTCGGTGACCTTGTGGTTCTTGAAATCCCTGTTCCTGCAGCTCACCTATTGTTTTCCAGCAAAAACAGGCGATTGGTCTGCTTGGCTCTCTCAATGAAGACTTCTTCATAGCGAACGACAGTGAAGTTTTCTTCAAGAAGAGATCTCCACTTTTCGGTAGATAGATTCCATAGAAAGAGCCCTGTCGGTTCAAGGTAGAAATCGTCTTCGAGCGGCTTGAAGTTGAGCTTCGCAACTTCCTCATCGCTGACATACGGGTTCACTTTTAGGAAGACCCTTCCTTGAGGTTTGAGTATCCGCTGCGTTTCCTTAAGAACAGTTTTTCCATCGGTCGGCTTCAAGTTGTCAACCACATTCGAAAGTATGACTGCATCGTAGTATTTGCTCTGGAGTTCCGTGAGTTTTTCTACAGAACCCTGTTCAAAAAGAGCGTCAGGAATGCCCGCCTTCTTGAATAGCTTTCTGGCAGTCTTGCACGCCTCCTTTGATATGTCGATCCCGTGGTATCTTCCAGTGTTCTTGTTGGCAACCATTAGAAGGAGAAACCCGCTACCGAAACCAAAATCCAGAACATTGTTCTCCAGGGTCCTAAGCCATAGAATCGCTTCGTCAAGAGCTTTGGAACCTGTAGTAAGTCTCTCGGGAAGAGGCTTGTCAAACCTATCAAAAACACTGTCCCAGAACGCTTGAACATCTTTGTAGTCTTCTCTCATAACACAACCTCCGTTATGTACGAACCAGCAGCTATTCCTGTTAGAATGAGGACGACCATTATGTGCGCAGGGCGTCAGGACAATTATACAGAAACTCGTTGTTATCAGAACCAGAGTGCCTCGTATGGCGCTTCTCTCTGAAGAAGCTGTAACGAATTTTGTCCACGCTGGGTGAAGAGAACGGTGCACGCTGATGAACCAGGAGGTGTGTAATGCTTGTCTTGCTCAAGGGTCCTGAGGTCTATGCTCCAGAGCACTTAGGAAGGAAAGACATACTAATAGCAGGAGAAAACATCTTCAGAATTTCAGAAGGCATTTGCCCAGACAGTGTTACTGCAATTGGTGGAGAAGCTATTGACTGCAGCTCTTGCATAGCAGTTCCAGGTTTTATCGATGGCCATGTTCATCCGCTGGGCGGTGGCGGTGAAGGTGGTTTCTCAACGAGAACATCTGAAGGCTTTGCAGAGCAATTCGTAAGAACGGGCACAACGACGGTAATTGGAATGCTGGGAACAGACGGTATTACCAGGGACCATATTTCGCTGCTGGCAAAGATGCGGGAGTTTGGCGAGAAGGGACTGAACGCATTTATGTTAACGGGTTCCTACAGATTCCCGGTGAAGACAATCACAGGCGATCTGATGCGGGATATCGTTCTGATCCCAGAGATTATCGGAGTCGGGGAAGTGGCTGTCTCTGACCACAGAAGCAGCAACATGACTGCTGAAGAATTGCAGAGACTTGCCATGGACGCAAGAAGAGCTGGCCTGCTTTCAGGAAAAGCTGGGGTATGTGTTCTGCATCTCGGAGATGGTGAAGCACGTCTCGCAAAGCTTTTCGAAGCCACAGAAGATGGCACTTTGAATCCTAAGCAGACCATTCCCACCCATATATGCAGAACAGATGAGCTGCTTGCAGAGGGGCTGAAGTGGATTAGTGAAAGAGACGGCTATATTGATCTCACTGCCAACGAAAACAAGACTCATGCGATATTAAGCGGGCTATACGCTCAAGGAGTCAATTTCGACAGGCTCTGTGTTTCGTCTGATGGGCTCGGATCAGCGCCTGTTTTTGATGATGAGAAGAACCTGATCGGTCTGAAGTCCGCTCCTGTTGATACCCTTCTGAAGACGTTTGTGCGGATGGTGAACGAATACCAAATGGATATATCTGAAGCGCTGAAGCCATTTACTTTGAATCCTTCCCGCTTCTACAAGCTGATGGATTTCGGCCAGGGTGTTATCAATGAAGGGAAGAAGGCGAACCTACTGGTTATGAACAACAATTTCGAAATACTCAAAGTATTCTCCCGTGGGAGATTTCTGGTCTGATGGGAGTAAGGAGGAATGTTATGAAAGGAACTGTTGTCTACTACAGCAACACAGGATCCACGAAGATTATTGCAGAACGCTTTGCTGAAAAAACGGGTTTCGAGATTCACAAGTTGGAAGACAAAAAGCCCAGAACGTCTCCGGGGCCTGTCTTTGCAGGCATTCTGGGACTTGGGGCTGCTCTGAAAGAGCCTCTTCCAGAGATCAAGGACTCTGTTTTCGTTGTTCTTATGACACCAATCTGGGCATGGCATCCAACGCCACAGATGAATTTCTTTGTTAGGAACGCTAGTCTCACTGGTAAGAAAGTCTTTCTTGTTGGTGTCGGCGCAGGAGAATCGAACCCAAAGGCTCTTATGAGATTTGCTAAAGGGGTCGAGAAACAGGGAGGAAATGTTGTTGGTTCAAAGAGTCTGAAGGGTGTTCAAATGAAGCAATCCCCGAAAGAAATCGAGGCTGATCT
>PWXG01000221.1 GCA_003561215.1 Thermotogales bacterium | reverse complement strand
TTTGAAGTGCAGTTGAAGCATGAAGACCAAGAGCGGGTGAAGTGGATCGGTTGGATAGACCCGGTTGAATAAGTGCGGGTATTGTAAGAACAAGGGTAGAGGGTTGAGATGCAGGTAGAGGAAAAAAGAGCAGGGTTAAAGGGCAGGTTGAGAAGCAGGTAGAGGGTGTAGTAAAGATCAAAACACGAAAGTGCCGCTGTGCGAGGATTCCGACGTTCGAGAAAACCATTTCATAGAGAAAGATACGAGAGTTCCGCTTTGCGATAACTCCGACGTGCGGCAAAAACATCAAGACAAGGGCGGGTGACGCTGATATCAAGACACGAGTCAGGACAGTCCCGTATTCTCTTCTTGACTTCGATAAGGTGGACTGTTTGGCTATCACATGCTTCTCGGAGTTCATCCAGTGAGTACGAACCCGAAGGGTATACAATGGTATTTTCCCCCCGGAATAGGGACACAATCGGTCTACCGGGCAGAAGTATCAGAGTTTGCAGATGCTATGATTTTCCTGAAGTATCATGAGTGGGGTGAGTGGATGAAGGTAGTAGAGGTGAGAGAAGATGATTTTCGGGCAGTTAGAGATCTTTTTCTAGATGTGTTTTCTGCCGAACCGTGGAACGATGAATGGAAAAGCGATGAAGAGGTTTCGCGATACCTGGGAGAGCTGACACAGAATTCAAACTCCCTTTCTCTTAAGCTTGTTGATGATACTGGAAGCATAGTTGCTGCTTCTTTGGGATATGTGTTCAGCTGGTGGCAGGGAAAGGAGTACTTCATAAAGGAGTTCTTTGTTAGCCGAGATAGCCAGGGCCAGGGGTATGGAAGCACGTTTCTTGAGCTTATGAGTAACTATCTGCTGGAGCGAGGCATCAAAGCAATATGGCTGATCACAGATAGAGACTTTCCTGCCTATCGCTTCTACATAAAAAATGGTTTCACAGAGGCTGAAGACTTGGTGTTTTTTCAGAAGACATTGGAGAAGAGATAGGGGGATTGAGGCTTGGTTAAGGGACAGGTGTTTTAAGAGCTAGGGTATAGGGTTCAAGAGCAGGTAAAGGGTATAGCTAAAATCAAGACACGAGAGTACCGACTCACGAGAGCTCGGACGTGCGATTCACTGTCACACTGGACTCGAAGCTGATGTTTCTTACGTGCGGTTAAGTGGAGCGGGTAGTTCAGAGCAGGAGACGACTGGCGAAAATCCTTACACGGTGCGCGACACACGAACTCTGTTGATCAGGAAATACTTTGTTAAAGACCGGGCTTCGATGTGTTAAGACCAATTGATGGAGTAGACCGCTACTTCTGAGAGACCCAACTTCTTGCGAGGCAGAGGACAGACTACTTCAGGAAGAATCAGAAATCGCAAAGCTTTGAGAGTACCAGCTTCTTGACCATTAGTGCTGTTTTAAGCGCATTTAGTGCTTCTTCTGCCGAAATAGCTGAAGAATCATCATCAGGATATCTTGCACGAACTGCATAGTAGTTCATGTCACCTAGTTCGATCTCTGAGAACTGAGGTTCGGCCTCTGAGCAGAGAGTTAGAAGATAAACGACATCGTGAGTCCTGCTGAATTCGATATTATGGGATATTAGAAATGCCTTTAACAGCTTCTCAACGGCTTGCTGCGAGTGAAAACAGACTGCGTCAGTAACCATTTCATTTTTACCAAGCTCCACTTCGTGTTCGGCAACACGCATGTCTTCAAGCGCTTTGCTTATCCAGGCTTTCACATAAGAGTCATTCACAGGCTTTTGCCTTCTCTGTGTACCTCACGAGTAATGCTCCCAATACGTCTGCGTCCCAGTTCGAACTCCTTCAACGATTTCAAAAGGATGTCTGCAGGAATCTTTTGCGAGGCAAGTCTTTTGTTTATTGCGGTAGTGACTTTGGGCCTATCGCTCTCTTTCAGGAGATCATTGACTATGACCATAAGATCGTAATCACTTCGATCGTCGCTTTCTCCTCTTGCGCGAGATCCAAAGAGCATAACTCGATTCAATGCTAAACCATGTTCTTCGCACGCTTCTCTGACAGCTCGTTTAATTAGAGATAAGGTCTTGTTTGCTTCCATAGTTTGCCCTCCTTGATGATTATAACAGTATCGCGAACGAACCGAACACGAGAGTTCAGCTGTGCGAAAACTTGGTCGTGCGAGCTACTGTCAACTATGGACCCGGGACTATGGACTCGAAACTGATGTTTCTTCAAGTGCGGTTGAGTAAGAGCGGGTGATCAAATGCAGGTTTCAAGATCAGGCTCATATAAATTGCTTTGGAAAATGATGTACGCGTTTGTTGCTGCAGTTGAAAAGCATGGGTCTGCTGACATTATCCGATGTCTGTAGAAGAGAGAGCATTGTGTTTTTCCTTCAACCCTGAGAGTGCAATAAGCAGTCGAAGAATCTCAATGACGATGTACTGGATGACACTCTATTCATGGGTTTAGAGAGATGTTTCACGTGAGTTCATTTCCAGGAACGCTGCGATCTGCTCCTTTCCGATTGATCCGCTGGCGACGGCCATCACCAGTTCTTCAAAATCATCTTCTGTTGCAAGAATCTCTATGCCATTCATTTCGAGAAACACCAGAGCAGAGACCGCCCCGGTTCTCTTGTTCCCGTCTACAAAAGGGTGATTCCCAACAATGTGAAACATGTAAGCAGCCGCCATCTCAAATAGGTCCCTATGAAGCGCCTGCCCAGAGAATGTCGCCATTGGCATCGCCACAGCTGAATGAAGCAGATTGAGGTCACGTATGCCGTGGTCTCCGCCGTAACGTTCTATCTGATCATGGTGAATCTCAGCGACTTCTGAGACAGTAAGAAATATCGGGTCCACAGCTCACTCTGCCAGACGTTTCAACGCGCGTCCGTATCTTGCATTGGCTCTTTCGAGAGCACTCTTGAACTTCTCCCTCCGGACTTCGTCTCGAACGGGTGTCACAATAAGTGCTTCGCCGTCAGTTGTGATATCAAGGGGTGTTTCTCCGTCAATATCGAGGAGCTCCAACACTGCTTTGTCTATTACCAGTGCCAGACTATTTCCGTGCCTTGTGAGTCTTTTTACCATCACGGTACCTCCTGGTGTAACACAGTACATACATTGTATCACTTAGAGGTGCGACTTGAAAAGCAGGTTTGAAGAGCAGGTGAAGTATTAAAACAAAGTGCTGTTTAGGAAGAGCAGGGTTGAAGAGCAGGTTAAGAATCAGGTTAGAAGGCAGGTAGAGTTTTGAAGGACCAGGGCACGAAAGTTCCGTTGTGCGAGAATTCCGACGTGCGACTTACGACAGAAGCAAGATCCAGAAGTATTATATGTAGTTGTGCATAATATAATACGCCCTTTTTTCGACACCGTTCGCATATCAGGGTTGAACAATGTTCAACCCCTACACTACTGTGGATAAAGGTTTTATCACTTTGGGTAGGCATCAGCATGCTGTGCCCTTCGGATAAAATCCGACAGTTTGTCCTAACAGAGACAATCAAATCAAAGACACGAGAGTTCCGCTGTGCGAGAATTCCGACGTACGACGTGCGTAGTACGGAATGTCGACATCAGTGCAGAACGCTGTTATGTCTACTTTGGATAATGATTTTCGCTCTTCTAGGGTAGGGGAACAACACCGTTGTGCCCTTCTTTTCAGAACCTTCACAATGCAACAAAGAAACAAACCTGTATGATGTGAGAGAGACGCTTCGCTGGTCTACTACGAAGGGCACAGGAATCCTGTGTACCCTACACTAATAGAGACGGCGACATTCCGACAAAACCCTAAACGCAAGTGTGTTTGAGCAAGAGCGTGGAAAGAAGATCACCCACCCCGGCGCTTCGCGCCACCCCTCCAAGGATGGGAATCAAGACAAAGAGCAAAAGACGAGAAAAACCAAAGAAGCGAGAATGCGAGATAATCGAGAAAACGAGAATTTGTCGAGACAATAGCAATAGATCGAGAAGAACCGAAGGAACGTGAATGAGAGAAAAGCAGGACAATCGAGAGAGCGTTCATCGCTTGTAAATCCCCTCCTTGGAGGGGTGCCGGTCTTTGGCGGGGTGGGTCGATCTTGCCGAGAACCAGGAACTGAGAACCGCAACTATCTCTTGATCAACTAGCAATTCGAAACTTCTCTTTAGTGACTCCTCGCCATAGTTAGTACCTGATCAAGGTCGTCCAGGCTGATCTTGATGATTTCCCGGGGAATACCCTTTTTGAAGCCCGATTTGCTAACTAAGGCATATCTCTTGTTCTTAGGCGATTTCAGATATTCACACTTCTGCAAGAAGGCCTGGGCAGTATTTGAGTCAACGGGTTTGTTGGTCCACTTGCATTCCACAAAGAGCACATTGTCTTCGTTCTGTCCAACAAGATCAACCTCGTACGCCTTATCTCTCGTTCCCGGGACCTTCCCCCAGTGTTTGCCCATCTTACTGGGCTTAATGGGGATCATTCCTGCGTCAAAGAGTTTAGGTATGAGAGACCTGACAACGTGTTCAAATCTGGTTCCTATGATTTGCGGTAGTCTTTTGATCGTGTTTGTGAGTGCTTGATCAGGGTCGAATTCAATCTCTTCCATCTGGGAATAGAC
>PWXG01000064.1 GCA_003561215.1 Thermotogales bacterium | reverse complement strand
GGCGATGAAATGGCCAAAGAAGTGGAGAACGAACCCTGGGGGAAGAGCGAATGTTGGTATTTTCTCAGCAACAGCAAGATCGCAGCGGGGCTCCGCGAACCCGATTCATTCAGCTCACGGTATGAATTTGACGAGAATTCTCTGAACCTCTTTTCCCCGGAAAGAGGTGACTCCATCTGTATTGAACCCGGCCTCGTCCATGCGATTGGTCCCGGGACCAGGCTACTTGAGGTGCAACAAGCTTCGGATCTTACATATCGGCTATTCGACTGGGGAAGAAACAGGGAACTCCACACTGAAAGAGGAAACTCCGCTGTAAGACCGTATCTGAAACCGCGATTGATGAAGAATGCTCGGGAAGTCATCAGTGATCTATTTTCAATTAGAATAACCTGCAGAGCCGCAGGAACAGGGATAATGGTGACCCTGGATTCCACTCCTGTTCTCAGCGTAGTCATAGATGACCAGGTCCGCGAAGAGAAGGAGTTCATGTGGATTACACTCGGCAAATACTGGGGGGAGGCAAGCGCGTGAAAAGGCTTTTGATGCTACTGTTAATCTCGGCGTTTGTCACATACTTATTCCCGATTAGCGAAGTGGAACTGACAGAGGTACTGCTATCGGAAGACTACTACCTCGAGCTGGAACGATTCCTAAAAGAATCTCCTTCCACCAGGGCTGCAATAGCCATGGTAAACGGGCTCAGATTTGTCGAAACGCTGCAGCCACATTTCAGGCGACGTTTTAGGGAGAACTTCGAACTCGTGCAACTCGAAGAGCTAAGCGAACCTTTTTCTGCCTCACTGGACGTGATCAGGGTCAGCACCCTCGAGTCGATGGTGACAGGACTCAACCTTGTGGAAGAGAAGACTGCTTCCCGACTCATGGATGCGGTGGCACTTAGGCTTTACTATGTTGACTGGACAAGAACAGGTGTCCCGGCTTCAGCCAGAAAGGCACTTGAGCTGGCTGAAAGCTTGAGAACAGATTCTCCCACATCTTTCCTGCCATACCTGGTCACACTGGACTACCATTCAAAATCTGCATTCAGAGTTCCGGAAGAGTTTCTCAGGATGAGAGAACTCGCGCTCGAGAATCTTGAAGCTGACGGTATTATCAGGATCCTGGTCGAGGGTCTCTACAGGCTCGGGAAATTCGACCTGGTCATTGAGGACTTTGGCCGACTGGAGATTCACGATCATCAGAGTGCTTTTTACACCGGCATTTCGTACTTCAGAACAGGAAATGCCGAAGAAGCCGAAATACTGCTTGCGAGTATTGACGATCTTCGCGCAATCTCTCCTCATCAGCTTTCTCAGTTGTTCTTTGTACGGGGTCAGATAGCAGAAGACAGGAATGACATACCCGAAGCACTCAGACTCTATAAGAAATCGACAGACCATGATTCCACGAATCGACAGGCTCTTAAGAGGTTGGGCCTTGTGTATCTGAAGTCTGATGAAACTGACAAGGAGCTCATGGCGAGATTCTACCTGGAGCTCAGCAAGCTCGAGCAATTTGATCCAGAAGTAGCAGAGGCACTAAAGGAGCTTAGAACCAGGGCAGTGCTGAAGGTTGTTATTACCCAGATTGCTCCCATTGCTGTTGCTGTAATAGTAACGCTGATAGTTGTTGAATATGTGCATAAAAGGAGAAAGAGAATGGAAGAGAAGAGAGCACTCGAAGGGGACGGAAATGGCTGAGCATTATGAAAACGAGAAGAGAGTTCTGGACAAAGGCTTTGTGAGACTTGTCGAAATGCTGGGCAATGACTTCTCCCCGGTTCAGGCCGCTCGCGTAAGCACGGGAAAAGGCTTGACGTCACCGGAGAGAGATACTAGACTCCTGTTGTACCTTATGGAGAACGGTCATCATTCGCCATTTGAACACATAGTATTCAAGTTCCACATCAAGCTACCGATTTTCGTTATGAGGCAACTTGTAAGACACAGGATCGCTTCCATAAATGAAAGGAGCGGACGCTACTCGGAATTTGACGACGACTGGTATCTTCCAGACCATGCGCGTGTTACCGAAAAAGGCAACATCCAGGGCTCAGTGTTCAGCGGAGATGAGCAACTCGACGAGAAGACGAGATCAATGATTGAGACCAGCATTTCTGAGTCATACGAGACCTACAGGAAGCTGCTCGAAATGGGAGTTGCCAGAGAGCTGGCGCGGATCGTCCTTCCATCTGCAATGTACACAGAGTTTTACTGGACGATCAACGCAAGAAGTCTCATGAACTTCCTTTCACTTAGAGCCGATTCGCATGCCCAGTATGAGATACAGGAGTGTGCATTGGCAATTGCCGATATTTTCAAGGAAACTTGCCCTACTACTTTCGAAGCATTCATCAGGTATCATTACAGCGGAGACATAATCGAACGGGGGGATAAAAATGACACTTAGAGAAGTTGCTGATTTGCTTAACTGCGATGTTCTTTACGGAGAAGACAAACTGGAAGAAATAGAGGTAGAGTCTGTGGGCTCCTCAGACCTGATGAGCGACGTTCTTGCCTTTGGAGCAACAGGCATGCTTCTTATCACGGGACTAAACAGCCCCCAATGCGTAAGGACGGCGGCAGTAGTCGGTGCGTGTGGCGTCATTGTAGTGAGAAAACGAGAAGTCCTTGACAACACGGTCAAGTTGGCACGGGATCTCGGCATCCCTCTGCTGTTTGCATCGATGTCGATGTACAAAGCGTGCGGAATTCTCTACTCCCGAGAGTTGACCGACGCAAGAGAGCTCGGCGAATGATACAGTATACTCCTGACAAGAGTAGTATCGATGAGCTTCTGGAAAAGCTTGGCGACTATTTCGCCGACATGCCCGCCTCAGAGATTATGAATCCTAACATCCTTACAATGCCCAAAGACCGCACCCTCTGGCACACGAAAGAACTCATGAGGATAAGGAAGATATCCGGTGTTCCTATCATCGACTCTGAAAGAAGACTCATTGGTCTTGTCAGCATCGAGGATATCATCGTTGCCTTGGAGAAGAATCTCATCAGTGAACGTATAGAAAACCATATGACGAATAAGGTTGTGACAGTAGCACCTGACGAAGCCCTCACTTCGATTGTAGCCAAGTTCAACAGGTACCGCTTCGGCAGGTTTCCCGTAGTCAACTCGAAGGGTGTTCTTGTGGGAATGATCACGAAGAAAGACATAATCGGGGCGATACTAGAGCGGTTCAGGCTCATGTACGTGCACGATGCCCGGAGGAAAAGCGCCCTTGAAGGCTCTACCGATTGGTTCGAGAAATCGCTGATCAGCGGTGACTATGTGGAGAAGTCCTCAGCGAATTTCGCCTTTAACATTGACTATACTGACGTTGATATGGTCGGGATTGGAGCCGCGGAACTCAAGAAATACCTCATAGCCAATGGTCTGGACGATAAGTCTGTAAGGAAGATTTCGATTGCGACTTATGAGGCTGAAGTCAACGTAGTCATCCACAGCGGGAGTGAAGGGACGATATATTGTTGGCTGGAAGACGGAGGATCCGTTAAGGTGCGGGTCGAGGACACCGGAAAAGGGATAGAAAACATCAAACAGGCCCTCAAAGAAGGCTTTACGACTGCATCTGATCATGTAAGAGAATTAGGTTTTGGCGCAGGAATGGGGCTTTCGAACATGAGGCGCTGTTCCGACAAAATGATGGTTATGTCGGAAGTAGGCAAGGGCGTGGTGGTTGAGATGATCTTCGAGCTGCAAGGAGGGAAGTAGGATGACAGTGAACGAACTCGTTGAGACGTGTGGTTTCTTGCTTGTTTCAGGAGACGATAAGGACAGAGAAATCGAATCGGGATATGTAGGTGACCTGCTGAGCGATGTTATGGGAAACGCTCCGCCAAAGTGCATCTGGATGACTGTACAGTCTCACCAGAATATCATCGCCGTGGCCTCTATCATAAACGCAAAGGTCGTTCTGCTCTGTAACGATCGATCTTTCGAAGAGGAGACACTGAAAAAAGCAAATGACGTAGGTGTTACCCTCATGAAAACGCCTTTGACATCATACGAAGCTTGCATAGAGCTTTTCAAAGCGGGATTCAACGAGAAAGGTGCTGCAAGAAGCGTTGAATGAGTATTGCTGTGACTTTCACATCCACAGCTGTCTTTCTCCGTGTGCCGACATTACGATGACTCCCGGAGTTATGGGACAAAGACTCAAGGAACTTGGGGTCGACTGGATCGCTATTGCAGACCACAATAGTACGATGAATGTAAGAGCATTCAAGAAGCATCTTGAAAAAGAAGGTATAAAGGTGATTCCGGGAATTGAGGTTCACTCGGTTGACGACGTGCACGTGCTTGGATACTTCGAAGACCTGAACGATGCAGAAGGATTCTCCAGGTGGCTTTACGGCAAGATCCCTGACTTGTCCGTCGATCAGGAGGTGTTTGGATATCAGCTGTTCGTGGACGCTGATGATCAGCTAACTGGAATCGAAGAAAAATGGCTGGGCCAACCAGTTTCTTTGAAGACCGCGGAAGTGGTTGATTCGTTGAAAGAGGCCGGAGCCTTGCCTGTATATGCACATGTAGACCGCAGCATGGGGCTAGTTTATCAGCTTGGAAACATAGATAGTGATTCTTATCCGATAGATATCGAGGTGGCTTTCAAAGGGAATT
Organism: Thermotogales bacterium; assembly: GCA_003561215.1. GTDB lineage: Bacteria > Thermotogota > Thermotogae > Petrotogales > Kosmotogaceae > UBA9910. The sequence continues at coordinate 11,775 of PWXG01000064.1, read as the reverse complement.
ACGACAAGTACGAGGACTGCAACCTCTATAACGTGTGGCATTCCTCAGATTCGCATTCACCGGACATGCTCGGCATAACGATGAGGATTCTGTGTGAAACACGCTCACTTGAGAAATTGATTGAAGCGGTACACTCTTGCGATATGGAAAGGAAGAAGATAATTTGGGCCTGAATACGATTTCTGACCACATTCTGGACATATTGCAGAACTCCATGGATTCAGGAGCAAGTGAGGTTGAGCTGGAAATTGCCGAAAGATCGGGCGAGGAGTTCTACTTTATGATTGCAGATAATGGTCGAGGCATTGAAGCAGAGAAGCTTAAGATCGTCCTGGATCCTTTCTACACAGAGAAGAAGAAACAGAAGGTTTTCGGGTTGGGGCTGCCTTTCCTCAAACAAGCGGCTGAGAACACAGGGGGCAGCTTCTCTATAGAATCATATCCCGGCGCGGGAACCACCGTCGAGACAACCCTGGTGCTTTCCCACATTGATTGTCAGCCGATAGGAAATCTGGCAGAGGTGCTGGTCTCTGCACTGACAATGAAAGACAACGTAAGGGTCCTTGTTGAGAGGGTGAATGGAGAGAGCGGTTATTCACTGGATTCTGTAGAACTCCAAGAGCTTATGGGAGAAGACTTCCGATCCAATCCCGTGAAAATGAAGAAACTCTACGGCTTCCTGGAGGAAGCTGAAAGAGCCTTGAGGAGGAACTAGCGTGATTAGAAGATTCATATTGCTTGTATTGCTCACGATATTCTTCGGAGTTGTTGCCCTGGCGGAGATTTCCCCTCGGCGAATAACTGTGGGCGGAAACGACAAGATCAGGCGGAGCGAAGTTCTAGAAATTCTTGATATCGACACGAGAACTGAGATAACGGACCAAGAGCTTGGCAGGGCAATACAGCGCCTGCTCGATACACATTTCTTCAAAAGTGTGAGCTACGATTATGATGCAGGGAGTCGGATCTTGCACATCGAAGTTGAGGAATTTGCTCCCGTGAAAGTCTCAGTCGTTTACGAAGGTCCGGATGTCGTGAACAAGAGAGACCTGCTCAGTACCTCGGTTACATTCGAAGACGGCAGACCTCTTAACCCAAGACGCTTGATGGTCGAAATCCCTCGATCGGTCGATAATATCACAGAAGCCCTGCAGGGAGCAGGTTATGTAGAACCTTTCGTGAAAGTCAGCTGGGACACTGTTCCCGAACGAACTGCTATTGCTCGCGGCGAGGTTAACGAAGAGGTCAGAGTGACATTTACGATCACCGTTTACTACCTCTGGGACATTGTCATCGATGCTGACCTGTCAGAAGAAGTCAAGCAGGAGTTAAAAGAACTCACAGAGCTTCACTTGATGAAAGACTATTACGAAACTCCGAGGATCTATCGATGGATCTACTCTAAGAATCGCTATGTGCCAATGTCCGACAAACTGGTTAATGCTTACCGGGCGGTCTTTTCGACTTACTATGCTAATCCCAATGGCTCTATGGCAATGAACCAGGCAGTTTCCAGGGCCTTTATGCTCGCAGTTGACAGGGGACTACAAAACCCAAGAATTGTCCCGATGCCTGAAGGGGAAAAAGGGCAGGCAATCGAGCTGGTTATTTCTTTCAGCCCTGTCGAGTATGTGAAGGAACCCTTCACGCTGAAGAGTATATTCATTGAAGGAAACAAGAATGTACCGGGACTCAGACTGGTGGATGCGTCAGAACTGCAAGAGGGAACAACTCTCAACTCCGAATCAGTAGCGACTGCTCTTCAGAAAGTGTATGCAGAGTATTCGAAACAGGGTTTCCCTTTTACCCGTCTGACAATTTCCACTGAACCACGCTTTGGGTTCCTGACATTCAAAGCTACAGAGCTCACGGTGAACGACATCAGTGTCCGTTTTGACGGAGAGCAGAAGACAAGAGATTATCTCATATACGACAAGATCGTAATCGAAAGTGGAGAAGTGCTTAGCCTGAGACAGTTCAGGAACACCTACTCCTTCCTGAACGCAACCGGTTACTTTGAATCCGTAATCATAAACCCGGTCCCCATATCTGACAAACAGCTCAATGTGGACATTGTACTTAAGGAGAGCACGAGTCGTGGGAGGATTTCTGGTGGCGGAGGATGGCAAGACGGGCTGATGCTGAATCTTGAGCTTGGTTTCCTCAATCCCTTTGGCCTTGGACAGGATATCTCCGCCAAGCTGGATATAAATATCCCTGTGGGTGCCGGCAAGACCAAGGAAACCGATGAGGGGATCCGCACTCGGCACCCTTCATATGATGTATCGCTTTCGTACCTGCTTCCGCGAGTCATGGGGTCACAATTTGATATTGAGTCGTCTGTAGGCTTCAACATGTCAGGATACGACCTCGAGTCCATTGACACCGATACAGACGAGTCTGTTGAGAGTAGCTTCAGAGAAATCGACGTAAGTGCTTCGATTGCCCCAGCGTACAGGATATCCCCTGCTCAGAGAATGTCTCTGAGACCTGGCTATGAATACATCGAGAAGACGAAAACTGAGAACGGCGAACAGGTCGACGGGCAGTTATTCACTGGTATGTTTCTCGTTGGGACTTACAGGTACAGTACAAGGGATGATCTTATGCGCCCCACGCAGGGGACGGATTTCTCTGTGCGTTTGTCCACACGCGGACTCTTTCATGATGGAGACGACAGATTTGGCCCATTCTTTGGCTTGAATACAGAATACAAACTATTCATCCCTCTAGACGGTCCTGTGCTCGGACTCAGAGTGGGCGTTGAGCATGTTGTAGCTTTCAGCGATGAGCACGAAGTCTACGAGAAATACAGGCTTTCCCCTAGCAGGTTCTTGCGAGTCGGTCCGAAATACATTGTCTCACCACCCTATCTGACCATGTCTGCTGCAAGCCTACAGTTGAGACTCCCGATCACTGAGATGGCTCAGATTCCAATTGATCTTGTCATATTTGGGAATCTTGTGCTGGGAGGAACAACGAGAATAGGCGAGACAGGTTGGGACGCTTTTGGTGGGTTTGTTGCTGCAGATGCAGGCCTCAGTGTTGACATCGGTATACCTATGATAGGACTTGTCAGACTTGGCTATGGGATAAACACTCAGAACGTTTCTGACAAGCCTTATGGTCAGTTCTTCTTCGGATTCGGTCCGACTTTCTAAGACCGCCTTGACAGAGTAGAAAGAAACAGAGAGAAAACGGGGTTCCTGAAGAGGGACCCCTTTTCTTCAGCTGCCAGTATTGAGTACCTTCTCGCTGTTGAAGAGCCGTGCGACTCCAAGCACAAGAAGGCTTGTGTAAAGAAGATTGCTCAAAAACATGACGACAAATCTGCTCCAGAAGAACTGAAGTGTCAGGATATCCTTCATCACAAAGACACTGTTTACAACAGGCAGAGCATAGAAATGTATCTGATGAACCGCTTCCATATTCATCGTCGCGATCCCTGCAAATATGGCAAGCAAGTAGAAGGGCATGACGTAACCTGCCCCTTCTTTCATGTTTCGAGCAAAGCTGCCTACAAGTATTATCAGTGAGGCAGCAAAACCAGCGAGTGTGAGTAATACAAGAAGCAGCGCTATCAAAGAACCTATACCAAAACCTGCCAGGTTGACTGGAATTTCACCACCAAAAGCCTCTGAACCTCCCAGTGTGAAAGCCACCATGAGACCAACAAATGTGAAGAAGCTATTCAATACGGCAACAGTCATCACATAAAAGACCTTCCCAAGAGCGATAGAACTTCTGGACACCTGGTTTACCAGAACTGGAGCAAGACTACCCCGCTCTTTTTCGCCTGCTGTTGTATCAAGGCCGATATTCATGGACCCGGCAAAGATGAATATCAGTACAAAATACGGCAGCATAATCGCGAGAAATTCTGTTCCCCTTGCCTCTTCCGGGGCAAGATCCTGCATTTCTGTCCGAACAGGGTTCAGATCATCCAAAGACAATCCCAGAGCCTTCAGTCTTTCAGACATGATCAGCGAAGAGTACTGGTTAAGCGCATTTCGAACCTGCTGCGCAGCGAAGCTGGATCTCCTGGAAGTTGATCTGTAGTAGATCTTTGCGTCCAACCTTTTGCCCACCTGGGTCAGGTCGCTATCTGCTCCCTCAAGCTCAACGATTATGTAATTGTCAGACTCCAGTGCTCTTGTATAGTCGGGCACTCTGGTTTCGTCACGCTCAAAAACGAGGAAGTCCTGAAGCACCTCTGTGAACCTGCCGTCCTCATCTCCGATTATATTCACCAGATACAGGGTCTCAGCGTCAGTTCTTTGCTGAGCACTTGTTACAAACCCAATTGTCAGAAAGATTATCGGCAGAATGATCATGGGAAGTATGAATACAGAGAAGATCGCTCGCCTGTCTTTCATCATGTTTTTGAGTTCCTTCCTATATATGACAAACGAGTCTTTAAGCATCTTCTAGCACTCCTTCCTTTTCTGCAACGGTGAAGAAGACGTCCTCAAGGTTATCTGTTGAGTAACGTGCATACATATCCTTAAGCTTGTCATTCTCAGCAATTTTGCCTTCAAGTATTATTGCCACCTTGTCGCAGAGTTTTTCTGCTACAGACATAACATGCGTAGAGATTATGACTGTCTTCCCCCTTTCGCGAAAGTCCTTGAGAAAGTCAGTGACAGTTTTGCTGGTTATGATATCAAGCCCGTTTGTCGGTTCATCAAATACAATAACATCAGGATCATGGATCAACGAGACCGCGATTGCTGCTTTCTGCTTCATTCCTGTCGAAAGCTTGTCCACAGAACGGTCAAGAAAATCGTTCATGTCGAGATAATCTGCCAGCTCTTTCATCCTCTTTTCTGTGGTTTCTCTTGGCACCCTGCTGAGATCCGCAAAGAAGAATATCAGATCTTTCGCAGAAAGATTCCCTGATAATCTCATGTCGCTCGTAAGGAACCCGATCCTTTTCCTCACCTGCTGCGGCTTCTTAAGCGTGTTAAAACCGTTCACCACAACTTCTCCTTCATCTGGCCTGAGAAGAGTAGATACTATCCTGAGAGCAGTAGTCTTTCCAGCACCGTTAGGCCCAAGAAGTCCAAAGATCTCTCCTGGCTCAGCGTGGAAGAAGACCTTATCAAGTGCCTTTACTTTCTTCTTTCGTGAAACAAACGTCTTGCTTACATTCTTTACCGAGACCATGCCTCACCTCCTAGTTCAAGCTTAGTATATGGCATTGATTGCAGGAGGTCAACAGAACCAGAGACTGGAGACTATGGCAGGGAACCCGGCAACGTTTACAGCAAGCTCCCTCTTGCACCTCACGCGTTAGCAGCGAACAGGCTTAGCAAGGATCAGGAGCAGCCAGAATGAAGAAAAGGGCGTTTTCTCTGAAGGAAACTGAACATGAACATACTATCCTTTTACGCTACCTTCAGTCAGGCCGCCTGTTATGTATTTCTGCATGAAGATGTAGAAGACGATCACTGGAACCGTCGTGATCATGCCTCCTGCCATTAACTCGTTCCACCTCACCACGAAATCATCTATGGAAGCAACAAGTGCTACCGTGAGCATCCTCTTTGCATCAGACATGATCAGGGTATTCGCGAACATGAATTCGTTCCATGCCATGATAAAGCAAAACACTGCTGTAGCTGCTATTCCCGGAGCTGAAAGCGGCAAGATGATCTTCGTAAAAGCCCTGAGTCTGGTGCATCCATCAATCCTGGCTGCCTCTTCCAGTTCAGTCGGGATGTTTCTGAAAAACCCCCTCAAGAGCCATATTGAGAAGGGTAGGGAGAAAACAGTATAAGAAACAATAAGACCCGAAAAGGTATCTATCAGCCGCAAGTTTCGCATCACAATGAAAAACGGTATAAGGAAAACCACAGCGGGAAACATCCTTGTTGCCAGGATGAACATAAGGTATAGCTTCTCACCCTTCATCCTGAATCTGGCAAGTGCATATCCGCCCATACAACCGAAGAAGACTGCAACCAGGGTGGTCATAAGTGCCACATAAAGGCTGTTTATGAAGTAAGTGCCCAGTCTCATGTTTCTCCAGGCCGCCAGGTAGTTCTGAAAAGAAGGGTTTTCAGGCATAAACCTCGGTGGGAATCTCAGAGTCTCCACCGTTGGCTTGAGCGAAGTGAGAACCATCCAGATTACTGGAAGCAGAATCACAAAAGCCAGTATGATAAGGGAGGTATGAACGAACACAGCTCTTTTGATCCTCTTTTTTCTGCTTGAAAACACTGCGCTTCACTCCCTTTAGTCTATTCTCTTACCTTCTACCTTGTACAGATACAAGAAAACCACCACAGCAAGAAAGGCAACCATCAGGATTGACTGAGACGAAGCAAAGCCGAAGTTATACCTCTGGAAGGCGGTCTTGTAGATGCTGGTTGCCAGGATCTCAGTTGCCCCCCTTGGACCTCCTCTGGTCATTACCCAGATCATGTTAAAACTGTTAAAGGTCCATATGGTTATCAGTGTTATTGCAACAACTATTGAAGCCCTCAGGTAAGGAATCGTGATATTCCAGAACCTTTTCCAGGATCCCGCTCCATCCACTTCTGCTGCTTCGTAAAGATCATAAGGAATTGTCTGAAGGGCAGCGTGGAAGATTAGTGCACTCAGTGGGAACTCTTTCCAGACTCTGGCAATCACAACCCAGACCTGTGCAGAAAGAGGCCTTCCCAACCAAGGAAAAGGCTCACCTATCAAGCCGAGTCTAACTGCAACGTCGTTGACAAAACCGAACTCAGGATGCAACAACCACATCCATGCCAGAGCGGCTACTGCTGACGGCACTGCCCACGGAATGAGAATCAAAGCTTTGTAAATCCCTACTCCCTTCACGCGCTGGTTTACGAGTAGTGCTATCCCAAGACCCAGCAAAACCTGTCCGCCGACATTTGAGAGCGTCCACCATAACGTATTCCAGAAAGCCATCCAGAAATTGCTGTCTCTGAGAGCTCTTGTATAATTGCTCAATCCTATGAAAGGGGTGCCTCTGTGAAGTGTCAACAAGTTGTAGTTGAAAAAACTCATTACAAAACCGATCACTAAAGGCACAACTATCACCAGAATCATCACGGCGATGGTTGGGCTTACCAGGAAGAAACCCATGTGTTTGTTCAAGAATCTTCTCATGCTCATCTATTCATCACACTTCCATGCTAGAGATCTCCAGAGCAATTTCGAACATAAAGTAACGGAGGTTGCCATCAACCTCCGTTACCTTCTTTCAACTTTCGCTATTGATCGAGAACCTCGTCCAGAGCTTCCTGAACCGTTTCTGCCGCTCTATCAAGAGCTCTGTCTGGGTCTTCGCCATATACCATGACTGCAGTAAACGCATCTCCGAGAACCGTCCTGGAGTAGTCTCCTACCAGACCAGCGTGATTGATGCCGTAGGGAAGCTCTTTCAAGAACTGCAGTATCAAAGGATCATCGATATATCCGCTATCTGCGGCATCCACTCTTGCGGGGAATCTTCCATAGGAGAAAGCCACTCCCATTCTTTCTGCATCTGTCAGGAAATCCAGCCAGGCCCATGCTGCTTCCTGAACTTCAGAACCACTCCAGACTCCCAGACTGCTACCTCCGAGTGAACTTGCTCTTCTAACCTGCATGGGATGAGGGATGACGTCTATCTCGAAGTCGGGGTTGGCTTCTCTCAGCGGCAGGATTTCCCAGTCGCCAGCGATGTACATAGCTACTCTTCCGCCAAGGAATGAATTTCTAAGATCGCCCCAGGTATCGTAAGCAATAGCTCCGGGAGGTATCACATCGTGTTCGGTATAGAGCTCTGCGTAGAATCGGAAAGCTTCCTTTCCTTCAGGAGAGTTGAACAAGACTTGAGTTCCATCCTCACTGAAAATCCTTCCTTCATTCGCCACGAGCCATGGAAACCAGCCGTAGGAAGCCCCGCGACCGCTTCTTATTCCAAACCCGTACTGATCACCATGTGTTAGCTTCTCTGCAACTTCCAGGAACTCATCCCAAGTTAACGCTTCTTCCCGCGAGTACTCGATGCCTACTTCTTCAAAAGCTGTCTTGTTGATGATCAGGGCAGTAGCATCTGAAATCCACGGAAGTGCATAGATGTTTCCACCAAACGTGCTTGATTCTAGCGCACCAGGGATTATTACTTCGTCCTTGCCGCTCTCGTGAATATAATCATTTAGCGGCAATAAGGTACCGATTGCACCCAACTCAACAGCCCAGGTCGTGGCAACGTGAATGATGTCCGGGGCAACGCCCGCGAGGCTCGCAGTGATGAACTTCTCCATCAGTCCACGGTGAGGCATGTTTTCGATTCTGAGTTCAATGTCTGGATTGAGCCTCATGAACTCCTTTTGCGCTTGGACAAGCTCCATTTCTTCGCTTGCCGCCATTTCGTCGTAAACCCACATCGTGACAACTGTTTTGGCTCCCAAAGCAGCGAAAAGTGCGAGTATTACGATGGAGATAAGTAAAATCCTCTTCAACGACATTTGATTTCCCTCCTATAATAGTGATATGGTCGCAGCTTACCACTGATCAGTAAACCACTACCTGTTTCCCATTACTCAGCTCACGAAATCTCCGTTGCTTTTCCTCTGACAAGTCTGCGGTGACAATTCTCTCTCTTCCGGTCCACTCCTGAATCATCACCAGCGACCTTTTGAAATGCTTGGAGCTGCTCGCCAAGATGTAGATCTCATCACAAGCATTGCAAATGAGTTTCTTCGTCTCAGCTTCGAGAATGTTTGAAGCGTAATAACCCGTTTCGTCAATACCGTTCACCCCGAGAAACGCTTTGTTGACGTTATATCTGTTCAAGAAAGGGTTAATCTCAAAATCTAGGAAATTCATCGTGTTATGCTGAAATGTTCCGCCTATTACCACCAGGTTGATCCTGGAAGACTGAGCAACAGCATTGATTATGTAGAGGGAGTTTGTAACCACAGTAAGTGTGTTCGGAGGATTCCTGCTTAGTTCTTCAAGAAAGAAGAGCGTGGTGCTTCCTGCATCAATGAAGATCACATCGTTCTTACCTACAAAATTAACGGCTTTTAAGGCAATTTCTCTCTTTTCTTCTACATCTATGGCTATCTGTTCTTGAAACTCCGGATCGTATCTTTGAACTCGAATCCGTATAGCGCCACCATGGACTCTTTTCAAAACACCTTCCTTTTCGAGTTCGGTGAGATCGCTCCTAACTGTGACTTCAGAGACACCTAGCTCTTTGGCAACACTAACAGAATGGACTTTTCCATGTGTCCTTAGTCTTTCCAGTATGTGCCTGCGCCTTTCCTCAACAAGTATTACGTCCCCCTCCTTGCTGAAGACATTAGCACTTCAACTCTTCCAGATCCTAACCGGAACAGAAGCAACGCACACGGATTATCTGCGATTATTTTTCCAATTCTTCTCGTAGCTCTTTTGAATGCATTCGTTTGTTCTCTGAATATTTTTGATTATTCTTCTGTTTCTTTGTGTTTGCTGATCTACTTAATCGACCTGTAAGTGTCTGATGTCAAGGGTTTCATCTCTTTCCAAATAATGATCTGGTACAGCACCGTTTTGCAGAAAGCATGCATGCAAAACGAAATCAGAAGAATCCATCTGCAAAATTCCGAAATAACACAAGGCTGAAAGACATACTGAAAGGGTTTCCTCTTATTAGAAAGAATTCGGCAATCTTTTCGTCATTGCTGTTGTTCGGTTCTCGAGAATTGATACATAGTGAAGTTCTCAAAAAGGCGTCAATCTGGATAAGCGTTTCTCAGTTTAGTTGACTTGTCATAAATGGTTAGCCAATAGAAGTAAACTGGAGAAAGCAATATTTTAGTTCGACTAGTATGTCACAAGTAACCTCGAATTGCCATAAGTTGATACTACCAGGTTTCTCTTCAATACCAGAAGCATGTAAAGAAGAAGTTCAGGATGAGCCTGAATTCTCCTTCGAAAGACCTATAAGACTGACTATCTGCAACTACTCGAAAGCTGTTGCAAACGGATCGAAGTTACACAGCGCAATCCTCTGCCAATTGACATCAAGAAAAGGGTTGTTATGGCCCATGCTCACAGGTCTAGTGGGGGGAGATTTCCGTCCCCAGTAAACCAGCTCGGTATTACGGGTTCCTCAAAGTCTTTGCATAGCCTTTCTTCGATTTGCTTCAGATATTCTTCTGCGGAAGCCTGCCATGTGAACCTAGAAAAGACTCTTCGCTTGCCCAACAACTTGAGTTCGGCATGTCGATCCTTCTTACCCGGTCCCACAACTGAAAGGAGTCCGTCTCTTATTGAGTCAGTTTCAGTCGGGTCAACGAGCACAGCATATTCATTTTCCGAGTCTTTCAGTGATTCCGAAGGACCGCCGTTTTTTGTCACTACTGCAGGTAACCCACAGGCTATAGCTTCAAGGGGCGCCAATCCGAAAGGCTCATAAAGGGTTGTAAGACAAAAGACAGAGTTTCTTCTGGCAGCAACCCTGTATAGCGACGAAAGCTCTTTCTGGTTACGAATATCGGCAAAGAGAACTCTGTCTTTCAGATTCTCTCTGAGCACAACGCCAACAAGATTCTTCAGTACTCTGTGCTCAGATCCTGAATCAGATGGAATTTTGCCATATGGATCAGTCACACCGCTTGTAACGATTATCAGGTTTGTGTTGTTTCTGAGATATTTACTGCTTGAATAAGCCCTGAGCAGTCCCATATGGTTTTTCTTCTCATCAAGCCTGCTCGATGAGACTATCATGGGTAGACCAAGCCTTTCTCTTCTTGAGAACCTTTCGAATAACTTTTCGATCTTGTCTTCAACAGTTTTGTCTTCAGAAGAATCTCTGGTGTTGAAGACTTCTGTATTGACACCCGGTGGAATCACACTGAATTTGTTGTCGTCTTCGACATCGATGTACTTGCTGTAGAGCCTGTGTCCGTATTGCTCGAATCTCTCCATTGAAGTACTGACGACGTTTACTGCGGAGTATTTCATAGCGGTACGTTCTGCTACAATCCTTGCAGTGAAGCTGAACTCCTTTTCGAATTCCTGAATATTGTCGCTGTTAACACCCAGCTTGTGCATCTTCTGAGCACCAAGAGAGTGAGCTGTAAACGAAAAGGGAATACCCGTCCATTTTGCAAAAAACGCGCCAGAGATACCTCCGTCACCATAATGAGTGGTGACAAAATTCGGCCTTGCTTTTTCTTTGTCATAGAACCGGAGTATTTTCTCGGAATACTCCCTGAGGCGCGGCCAAAGGAGCTCCTTCCTTAGAAACTCCTTGCCTCCAAATTCCACCCGGACTATGCGGAGGTTCTCCACACCTGGATAAAAGTCGACTTCTTCGGAGAACTCCGGCCAATTCTCGTCTTCTATTCGCCTGGTAACAATGTCTGTCTTTACACCCATAGAGGCCATGGCCATGGCCAGCTCCTTGATGTATACCAGTTGCCCTCCAAAATCCGGATGCGTCGTCCAGTATCTGTCTTTTGGATCGAAATTCGCTTGAGGATTGAAGAATGCTACTCTCAAAATAATCACCCCAGTCCGTATCGGTACAGAATTTCCTTTATGGGCGGCAATGGATCGTTCTTGGCGCTGCTTTCTACCCTGTGCGCAGCTATTGCACTTCCAAATTCCACTGCAGTGAAGATATCCAGGTTCTGAGAAAGAGCATAGTACATGCCAGACCAGAAACCGTCCCCAGCACCGGTTGTATCAATCACGAAGCGTGCCTTCGTCGGAATATGCTTCGTCCTGGTGCCATCAGACACAATGGCTCCGTCCTTGCCGAGGCTGAGCACGACGTTC
>PWXG01000267.1 GCA_003561215.1 Thermotogales bacterium | reverse complement strand
TTTTTGATGCCTCCCTACGCCAGCATTATCTGGATCAGGTACTCAGGGTCTGCGCCTTGCGCACTCTCAGCCGATCGGCTCCCCCGGCAACAAGATTATATCACTACTCGATCGGTGCTACAATTGTCCTGGAGGTGCAAACTTGAACATCGGTATCATCTGTACAGGCGACGAGATTACTGAAGGACTAGTGCAGGAACAGAACCTTTACTATATAGCGAAGGAACTTGCTCCATTGGGCTACAGAGTCATTGAAGCTGTCGTCATCAGGGACGAAATCGAGCTTATCGTCAAGGCAGTAGAGAGGTTAAGAGAGTCGTGCAGACTTGTGGTTATCACCGGAGGATTAGGTCCGACCTTTGATGATGTTACCCTTGAAGCACTGAGCATCGTGACGGGCATCCCGTTAGAAGATGACGTGTCGTACTTGGAGGAATTGACTAAACGTTTCTCATCGAGATACGGTCGGGAAATCCCCGAGCAGTTAAGACATCAGGCCAGAACCCTTCGGGGCTCTATTCCGATAGAAAATCCTTCAGGATCGGCACGAGGACTATTCTTCACAAACGAACATCACGCCGATTATCTTGTCATGCCCGGTCCTCCTCATGAACTAAGAGAGGTCCTTGCAAACGCACTGCAGGTGATACGAAAACCGGAGCATATTCTGGTGAGGCGAACGATTGGGTTTGTTGAGGTAACCGAGGCTGAGATAAGTCCGATTCTTGAGAGCTTGAGACGCCGATTCCCTCATGTAAGAATGATTACCCGAGCTGACTATGCAATCGGACCCACAGTATTTCTCATAGCGAGAGAAGAGCATTCAAAAGATATTCAACGTGTCGCTAAAGAACTTTCAGAAAGGTTTAGAGGCTTCGCGTTTACAACAAGAGGAGAAGACTTCCTCGGCCTGCTGGTTGACAGACTTCGAGGCAGGGGGTTAACCCTCTCCACAGCCGAATCATGCACCGGTGGTATGTTGTCTTCTGCCTTGGTGTCTGTGCCCGGGGTCTCGGATACGTTCCTGGGGGGCGTAACTACCTATAGCAACACTTCGAAGCTCTCCGTACTCGGCATTTCGAAGGACTTAATCGACAAACACGGTGCTGTGAGCAAGGAGTGTGCAGCAGTCATGGCCGAGAACGTATCAGGGGTATTCAGTGCTGACGTTGGTCTGGCGATTACAGGTATTGCCGGACCTACTGGAGCTACCAGCAATAAGCCACTTGGCCTTGTATACAGCGCCATTCACAGCAGAATTCGACAAGAAATATATGAAAGCGTATATACAGGAACTCGGCATAACATAATGACAAAAGCTTCTTATGGCTTGCTAAAGAAGCTATGGAGGATGCTTTTCAGGCAATGAAGTACGCTTACCTGACCGACGACCCGCTTGGCTGGCTGCTGGAAAAACTCGACAAGAGTGAGAATTCGGAGGGGCTGCGCGTCGTTGTCATGCCTTCTGAGCGCATGCTTCAGAAAGCAATTGATGTAATCGGAAGCGTTCCAGGAGCATCTTACTGCTTTTCTCACGATGTCTTTCCCTTCGAAGAAGTTAGACCCTCAAGGGGAATCAGAAATTCGAGGATCTCTGCCCTGTCCCGACTCTTTTTTAGAGAAACGAACTGGGTTTTCACGACATTTCACGGCTTGCTGAGGAAAACAATCCCTCCAGACTATTTCGGTAGATATCTTAAGAAGCTATCCGCGGGCATGAAAACTGATCTCACCCCTTCGTCGCTTCACCAGATGGGATACGAACGTGTTTTCACGGTAAGAGAGAAGGGAGAGTTCTCCGTGAAGGGATCAATTGTCGACATATATCCGTCGGATACCGATTATCCATACAGAATCGAACTGTTTGATGACTGTGTCGAAAGAATAAGATCATTCGATCCCCAGGATCAACGGAGCATCACCAGCTTCAAGGAAGCGGTTATAACTGTCGTTGCCGAATGCTCAAGATTCGAAGAAGACACCCGGCTGGCGCTGGAGAGAATCCGCAGAGCTGAGAGAACACTCGGGCTTGCCGATCCCGAAATCAGGGATCAGCTGGATGGGCTCGATACTGTGGCAGGGCTGTACTACACCAAACAGGTCCACATTCTTGACTATGTGGGCAATGAAGCAGACTACATTCTCATCGATCCGGATGAGGGCTTTGAAGAGACGGCCCGTAGGGAAAGAGAGACTCTGGAGCTCCTCGAAAGCAACCCTGTGAGGAAGTTCCTCTACACTCGTTACGGCGCACTTTCTCCAGAGATTGTCCGAGAACTTCCACGATATACCGTTATAAGCACTAACGAACCTGCTTCCATGCAGGTTGATGAAATCGAACACGTTGAAAGCATTTCGAAACGACGACTCCGTCAGAAGGAACAAGTCGTTCAGAAGACACCATTGATCGATTGGACGGAATTGGAACCAGGAGATTTTGTAGTTCACAGGGAATTCGGCGTAGGCAAATACCTCGGTGCGAAAACAATAACGAATCCTCTGGGAACAAGGGAATACCTCGCAATTGAATATGCAGACGGCGGCAAGATATATGTCCCTGCTGAAAGGGTAGACAGGGTCCATAAATATGTGGGACCTTCCGATACGGTTACTCTCAGTTCCTTGAGAGGGAGCCAGTGGAAACGCGTCAAGAAGAAAGTCCAGGAAGATATTCGAAACAAAATCAGAGAGCTTGCACTTCTCTACGGAAGCCGCGAGAGAATAACAGGTCTGAGTCTTACCGGTGATCATGAACTGGAGGAAGCCTTTGAAAAGACCTTTCCTTATGTAGAAACCGAAGACCAGGGACGTGCAATAGAAGATGTCATGAACGATCTGGCTTCTTCAAAACCAATGGACAGACTCGTCGCCGGAGACTCGGGATACGGGAAGACCGAGGTAGCACTAAGAGCCGCTTTTAGGGCGGTAACGTCCGGCAAGCAAGTCGCAATACTCGTTCCAACCGTGGTATTGGCAAGGCAGCACTACAGAACCTTCAAGAAAAGGCTTTCGGGATTTGCGATAAGCGTTGACATTATTGATCGCTACAGGACACCAAAAGAGAAAGAAAGCATCTGGACAAAAATCTCGTCGGGATCCATGGATGTGATAATCGGAACGCACGGACTACTATCCGAAAGAGTGAGATTCGCAGACCTGGGGCTGGTGATAATCGATGAGGAACAACTCTTTGGTGTTTCTCAGAAAGACTATCTCAAGAAGGCGCGCCTGCAGGTGAATGTCCTTTCGATGAGCGCAACACCGATTCCGAGGACTCTCTATATGGCCATTTCGGGGCTCAGAGAATTCTCGGTCATATCAACGCCACCATTAGGCAGAAACGTCCCAGAAACCTATGTAACAGAACACAGTGACAGGCTCGTGAGAACTGCCATACTCAGAGAGGTGAACCGTGGTGGTCAGGTCATATATGTCAGGAACCGCGTTAGAGAAATCCCAGACCTCGAAAGAGAGCTGAAAGAAACTGTTCCGGAAGTTAAGATAGGTGTCGCTCATGGCCAGATGAAAAAGAGCTCTTTTGAGAAGAATGTCAGTGCTTTTTACTCAGGTGAGCTGGATGTTCTTCTATGTTCCACGATAATCGAAAGTGGCGTAGATATTCCCAACGCGAATACCCTGATAGTAGACGACTCCTACCGTTACGGACTCTCTCAGCTCTACCAGCTGAGAGGTAGAGTTGGCAGGAGCAACCGGAGGGCTTTTGCATATTTCTTAAGAAGAAACAACAGGCTTTCGCCTGAAGCAGGCGCTCGGCTCAGGGCACTCAAGGACCTGTCTGGATCAGGCAGTGGTCTCAAGCTGGCAATGAGGGATATGGAGATCAGAGGATTCGGTACTTTGCTTGGTGATGAACAACACGGTAACATAACATCGGTCGGGCTTTATATGTACCGACAGATGGTCGACCAGGCGGTCGCAGAAGTATCAGGCAAACCAGCTGCTGAAGAACAAGCTCGAATCGTCGACACTGAGTTGAAGAACCTGCCGCTTGACATAATCATTCCTGAGGAATACGTCAGCGACTCCATCGAAAGGCTCAAGATCTACAGGAGAATAGCCATGTCATCTTCCCATGAAGTACTTACCGATATAAGAAACGAGATGCGGGATCGTTTTGGAGAGCTTCCTCCCCAGGCCGACTCGCTGTTTGAATTTGCGAGTCTGAGGTTGAATGCATTTAGACTCAAAGTAAGGTCAGTCGAATTTGATGATCAGAGCGAATCTATCAAGATCATATACACTGAAGACTTCCCGATGAAATCCATCAAACGCTTTGCCAGTATTGTTAACGCCAGGAGTAAAACGGTTACCATCTACGGAATCCCTCATTCAAAGGCGATTATCACTCTGAAGGAGATCATCGGCGGGGCTGATGAAGGATGATCTTTGACAGGATTTGTGCGATTGCAACACCGCCGGGTGTTTCTGCACTTGGTATGATTAGGTGCAGTGGGAATGGAACACACGACGCTGTCAGAACGTCCTTACAAGGAATTGCCGCGATCAGGCCTCGCACGGCTCACACAGCAAGGTTTGTTAGCGATCGAGGTGTTATCGACGAGGTGGTAGCAGTTTTCTACTCATCTCCAGCTTCTTACACAGGTGAAGACATGGTTGAAATCACTTTTCACGGCAGCCCTCTCATTCTGCGTACCGCCCTACAATGCCTTCTCAAAAACGGGTTCAGACAGGCTTTTCCCGGCGAATTCACAAAGAGGGCTGTACTCAACAATAAGATGGATCTCATCAAGGCCGAGTCAATAAATGCACTGGTCACGGCTCCTACGTCCAGATCTCTTGAAGCGGCGGTTTCTGCTTACAAGGGAGGGCTCTCGAGGGAAGTCGAAGGACTTCGCGGCGAAATCATATCAGTACTCGCGGAAATCGAAGTCGAACTGAACTACCCGGAAGACCATGTTTCCGATCGTCAGCTTCTGAATTCGAACCTGGGGCTTCTTCTTTCCAGAATATCCGAACTCATCTCAAAGGGAGAAAACGGGATTGTCCTGACGCACGGTGTGAAGACAGTTATAGTTGGAAGACCTAATGTCGGCAAATCGACTTTGCTTAACGCTCTACTCAAGAAAGATCGGGCCATTGTCACAGACACGCCCGGTACGACTCGTGATACGATCGAAGAAGCTCTCAGTATTCAAGGGGTCTATTTCAGAATCGTTGACACTGCAGGCATCCGAAAGGATGCAGACGGAATTGAGTATCTCGGTGTCAGGAGAAGTTACGAAGCCATAGAACAAGCAGATCTATGTCTATTTATTGTCGATCTTTCAGACTATGAAGAAGATCTTTACCTGCTGCAGGAGACTGCGAAGACCATGAGAAGACACCTGGTGGTAGGTAACAAGAAAGACATCCAGAAGGACATAACAGCCTGTGAAGAATGCGACGTGAAGATCAGTGCTCGTTCCAGTGAAGGGCTGGAGGACCTCGAAGAAGCCATGATTGAAAGGACCTCTGAGATTACAGACCTGCATGATGGAGAAGTAATCGTATCTGAGAGACAGAAGCATCTACTCCACAAGTGCAAGGATCTTCTGTCTGAGGCAATCTCCTCCCTTGAGCAGGGCGAGAGTATAGACATCTCAAGCAGCCTGCTAAACCAGTCTGTTTCGGCTCTGGATGACCTGACCGGCAGGAGAGCAACTGAAGACTTGCTGAACAAGATGTTCAGCGACTTCTGCGTCGGCAAGTAGGTGTATAGTATGCTTGGTTTTCTGTTAATCGGAGCAGTTGTGGTTGTCAGGGTTTCTTTTGGCGCATTGGTTTATTTCTTTCTTGCGACTGCCGCGATGATCGTCTTTGCAATAATGAGAAGGCGTTTCGAATTCTCCGTGATAAAGTGGGCCCCTGTCATTATTCCTCTGGCGGAGGTATTGCTTCTGTTTTCCGGCATTGGACACGCCGGTCACATTGTAGGTAGTGCCTCAGCAACAATTACCGCATTGCTTGTCTTGGGAGATGAAAAGCCGAAACAGGCATTGATCAATCGATTGGGACTTCACTCTGCGAAAGATCGAAAGAAAGTCAGGTCCGTCTTCTTCACTTATGGTCAGGTGGACAAACTAGAGAAGCTTGAGCTCGGTGCAAGCTACATCACATTTAAGGGCAACAAGATCTTCTTCACGGTGAAAATCCGAACAGGCGAAAGAGTCCTGATGGAAATTGACTCAGCAACTGTAGAGGAAACTTACATGCGTCAGAACACTTCAAAGAATCCTGTGCACTACCCCAGCCTCAGGGACCTTTTCCTGCCACCAAAGAAGATGAGAACCATCGGAAAACCGTTGCTCAGAGACTACTTCTTGGTAATAAGAACAAAGGAAGATGAATGGACCTTCTTTGAAGAACCGACGGTGCTCATGGACCTCCAGGAAGAGATTGAAAGAAGAAGGGGGCTACCGCCCCCTACTTCCTGACAGATTCTGCACCTGCTCTTATTGCTTTCATGTTTAGTTCAGCAAGTGAGTCTTTCTTGCTTCCAAACTTCATCTCGAGCGCCTTGCTTATGCTCTCTTCAGAAACGGCGCCTGTCTTCGCCAGAAAAGCCCCAAGTATTACCATGTTAGCTACCCGAGTGTTACCAAGCTTCTCGGCAATTTCGTTTGCTTCAACTCTCACGATCTCGACATCATCTCTTTCCGGATCTCGGTCGATTACTGAACTGTTCAGCACGAGCAATCCTTCTTGCTGTATCACCTTTTCGAACTTGATCAAAGAAGGTATATTCATTGCTATGACCTGTCTCGGAGAATCGGTAACTGGTGAACCGATCGGTTCTTCGCTAATTACTACTGTGCAGTTGGCAGTTCCACCGCGCATTTCGGGTCCGTAGGACGGCAACCAGGTACTGTACTTGTCCTCGACCATGGCAGCAGTGGCCAGGATTTGCCCCAGAAGCATTATCCCCTGTCCGCCAAATCCCGATGCTACGAGGACATGCTCTTTCATTGATCATCACCGACCTTGTCGACGAAAAGTCCTACTTTAAACTCCCTTTTAAGGTTTTCTTCAAGCCATTCTGTTGCTTCTATCGGGTTCATTCCCCAGTTTGTCGGACAAGTAGACAGAACCTCTACCAGGGAGAAGCCGAGACCTTTGAGCTGTGCCGTGAAGGCCTTTCTCAAAGCCTTTCTTGTCTTTCGAATATCCTGGGGCGTGTTGACCGTGGTTCTTTCGAGATACGCTATTCCACCGGTTTCTTTCAGCAGTTCACAAACGTGTACAGGATAACCGTCATTTTCAACCGTTCTGCCATACGGGCACGTGCTTGTTTTCATCCCGAGAAGCGTGGTGGGAGCCATCTGTCCCCCGGTCATACCGTATATGGCGTTATTGATGAAGATGGTCGTGATCTTTTCACCCCGGTTGGCAGCATGAACAATCTCCGCGGTTCCTATTGCTGCAAGGTCTCCGTCTCCCTGATACGTGAACACGACGGAGTCCTTTAGCGCTCGCTTCATTCCTGTTGCAACAGCCGGTGCACGTCCGTGGGCAGCCACCGTACCATCTACATCGAAGAACTCGTAGGCGAATACGGAACAACCAACCGGTGCAACCATGATTGTTCTTCCCTGTATCTGCAGTTCGTCGATCACTTCGGCAATAAGCCTATGAACGGTTCCGTGCTGGCACCCCGGACAATAGGTAAACTCCTTACCAGATAATGCTTTTGGCGGTTTGAACGTCGTCAAAACAGACATATCATTCAGCCTCCTCAGTATGCTTCCTCAGTGCTTGAAGCACTTCTTCAGGATTGGGAACAACACCGCCGGTTCTTCCGTAGAAGTGCACCGGAAGGCTGTCGCCCACCGCCAATCGTACATCTTCAACCATCTGGCCTGTTGACATCTCAACATCAAGGACATATTTTTTCCCTTTTGCAGACTTCTTCAGTTGATCATAGGGAAAAGGCCACAGCGTGATAGGTCTGAACAGCCCTACTTTGATTCCTTGCTCTCGAGCTTGACGAATGACACTCCCTAGTATTCTTCCCATTGTTCCAAATCCAACAAGAAGATAATCGGCATCTTCAGTTCTGATTGTCTCGTAACGGGTCTCATTCTTGATGATCTCTTTGTACTTCGCCTGATATCTCATATTCATTTTCTCAAGCTCATAAGGATCAATGTTGAACGAAGTTACCTTGTGTGGTTCTCGCTTCCCTGCACCTGTCAGGGACCATTCGGAGTGGTCCGGAAGGGAATCGGGATCTCTATACTTGCCAAAAATCACTGGCTCCATCATCTGGCCAAGCATTCCATCAGCCAGAACAATCACCGGTGTCCTGTACCTGTCGGCAATATCAAATGCATCGGAGATCAGTTCAACTGCTTCCTGGATAGTCCCAGGGCCCAGCACTACCGCATGATAATCACCGTGACCGCCGCCTTTCGTCGCCTGGAAGTAGTCGCTCTGGGCAGGCTGGATGTCGCCGAGTCCGGGACCACCACGTACGACGTTAACGAAGACACTTGGCAGCTCTGCGCCCGCTATATAAGACATCCCTTCCTGCATCAGGCT
The DNA here is from genome assembly GCA_003561215.1 of Thermotogales bacterium. Taxonomy (GTDB): domain Bacteria; phylum Thermotogota; class Thermotogae; order Petrotogales; family Kosmotogaceae; genus UBA9910. The sequence goes on along the minus strand of PWXG01000267.1, from coordinate 7,869 downwards.
GAAACCGGGTCCGGATGTTGAGGTGAGAACGCGTCTTCCGGTGCATGCGGCTCCGTATATCATGTTCACCGCCGAAACCTCACTTTCAGACTGCAGGAAAGATCCCCCAACTTCAGGTAATCGTTTTGCCATGTATTCCGTGAATTCCGACTGGGGCGTTATCGGGTATCCGAAATACAGCCTACAACCGGCTCTAATTGCCGCCTCGGCCATAGCTTCGTTGCCCTTTACCATGGTTTTCTCTGTCATATGAACGCCTCCTATGTGCCAGCTTTTGAGGTTTCTTTCAGTACAGTCACCGAAGTATCGGGACAAACCAGGTAGCAGAAACCACAACCGATGCAGTTATCAGGATCGTGTTGCTCTGCCGGATGGTATCCCTTACTGTTGAACGAACTGGAAAACCTCAGGACCTTCTTTGGGCAAACACTGATGCACAGGCCACAACCTTTGCATCTGTCTGCGTCGATTTCTACGTAGTTTACAGCCATTATCAAACCTCCCACGGAGTTTTCAGATACTTTTTCATCCTGAAGAGCGGAAAGGAGTTGCCGCTGACTTCTGTTCCATTCATGACACATGTCATAGCAACAGGAATCCCGCTAGCTTCAGATACTGCTTCGACGAAACGCTCTCCGGTCAGTATGTCACTTTCTGCTGTTTCGTTGCCAAGGTTTGCGTTGTTGATGAGATAATCAACCCTTAACCTCGCTCTGCGTGAAAGCCTTGAGAGGTGCTCAACTGTTTTGTTGACAGTATCGGTGAAAGGCCTGAAAGGGTTGATCACGAAGTATACTGCGGATTGTCGCACGTTTATGTCGCCGCTTATTGAACTGAGGACAACAGCTCCGTAGTCATTTCCGCCAGCATCCACCACTATGCTGTAATCATATGACTGCAGAACACCTCTTACCCTGGCAGGGATAGTCGGAAGATCCGCAATTCTGAAGGCACCTTTCGGCGCGATGATCTCTACGTTATCCTCTGCGAATACTTCTGTAAGATCTCTGGAACGAAAATATGGACTTACAATGTCTGCGTCGACAATAGCGACTGGGTTCCGTTCCTGCCTGATACAAGCAGCAAGATTCAGCGATATCTCCGTTTTGCCGCTACCGAACATCCCCATCAGGACGTGAACATGCTTCTCAAGCATTTGCAATTTCCTCATAGCTCTTCGCCTTTTCCTGTCCCTTAAGAACTCTCAGGGCAGCGGAAGCGAGTGCTTGTTCCTCACTTCCTCCAGGGATGACTTCAACAGGAGCAATAAAGGATACCTTTTCGCTAATCCATTTCACCATGTGTTTTGTGTCATAGGCAAGACCGCCTGTCAGCACCACAAAATCGACATCGCCCCTGAGGGCAGCAGCCATCTTTCCAATCCATTTCACGATCTGGTAGGCCATTCCCCTGTAATAAATCTCCCATTCATCATTTCCTTCACTGATTGCTTTCTGAATCTCTATGCAGTCGCTAGTGCCCGTATATGCGACCATTCCTCCACGGCCTTTAACCAGTTCCTTGATCTCCTTCTTGCTGAACTTCCCACTGTAGCAAAGCCTTATAAGCTCGGTAAGCGGCAGAGTTCCAGCTCGTTCCGGAGTATATGGACCGTCACCATTCAGGGCGTTGTTCACATCAACAATCCTCCCTTTCCTGTGAGCGCCTACCGATATCCCTCCGCCCATGTGAGCAACAATCAGGTTCATCTCCTCATATCTTTTTCCGTGTGCAGCTCCAACCTGTCTCCCGACGCTCTTGTGGTTAAGCGCGTGCAAAATCGATTTCCTGGTGAAGTCTGGATGCCCTGAGAAGCGTGCAAGGTCTTCCATCTCGTCGACCACAACTGGATCTGCAATGAACGCCGGAATCTCTTTCCCAGAATCATTCACAAGCTCTCTTGCGAGTATCGCACCAAGATTCGAGGCATGCTCTCCATACCGGCAATTCCTGAGGTCGTCAATCATTGCGTCGCTTACTCTGTAAGTTCCTCCCTGAAGCGGTCTTAGCAGACCGCCTCTACCGATTATGGCGTCAAAACTGCTTATATCAAGTCCCAAAGAACTCAGAAAACCTCTTATGAGCTTCTCCCTGAAGTGACGTTGATCGTAAAGGGTTTCAGAGACACTGAGCTCCTCCACTGAATGCCTTATCGTTTCTTCCTGAATGAGTTCATAGTCTTCAAAGACAGCCAGCTTTGTTGACGTAGAACCAGGATTAATCACCAGTATTTTCATGAGCCTTCTCCTTTGCAAGGAGTACGTTCAGCGCGATCGAGTAAAGTCTCGCCTTTTCGGAATCTGCCCTTGAAGTAAGAATGATCGGAACTCGCCCTCCAATGATCGTGCTGGCGACTTCGGCACCTGAAAGAAAGACCATAGCTTTATAGAACACGTTGCCCGCCTCAATATCCGGCATTATCAAAACGTCTGCCTTTCCTGCGACTGGGCTTTCTATTCCTTTCTGCTTGGCAGCGTCGACCGAAATCGCGTTGTCCAAAGCAAGAGGACCGTCGATCAATGCCCCCTTAACCTGTTCTCTGTCAGCCATTTTTGATATCACGGCTGCATCAGTTGTTGCAATCATCTTCGCACTGACGGTCTCAACAGCGGCTATTATCGCTACTCTTGTTTCTTCTTGGTCCAATGCCTTTGAAACCTTTATGCTGTTGATTATTGAGTGCACTTTCTGCTCCAGCGTGGGGGCAGGGACCATGCCTGCATCAGACACAACCAGCAGTCTGTCGATGGTGGGGATTTCGAAAACGCTTACCAGGTTCATTGTGAAGCCCGTTTTAAGCCCGAACCTCTCTTCGAGGTAAACGCTCATCAGTTGGCCAGTCTTGACATTTCCCTTCATGAGAAGAGCGGAAGAACCGTCAGCAACCGAAGCTACTGCAGACTGTACTGCCTGATCAGCTCCGCTGGCGTGAATTATCTCAAAACCTTCTCTCAGATCGATCTCGTCCAGCAGTCTATGAACTTCCTCACGGTCTCCATAGAGTGCGAATTCGGCGATCTCGGCTTCTACTGCATCCTTCACTGCACGAAGCACCACTTCATCTGCTGCACCTGCAACAGCGATTCTCGCTCCTGCAGCTCTTGCACCAACAAGCAATTCTGAGAGTCTGGATATCATTTCCTGAGTACCCCCTCTCTCAACGTCTTCACTTCTTCATCACCATTCAACACGCGTTCTGCTCCCTCGACCAGCGCGAGGAGTTCATTCTCACCCGGCTCAACAATAACGAGAGCGAACCTACTGACATATGACCTTATCATTCCGACAAAAGACTCGCTGAAAGCCATGCCTCCGGTCAGGACAACCGCGTCTATGTCGCCTCCCGCAACAGCGCACATTCCTCCGATTTCCTTGGCGACCTGATATGCCATAGCAGACACGACTCTTCTGGCATAAGTGTCAGTCCTGGACAGTGCGAGTGCTCTTCTGAGATCCTCGGTCCCGAGATAGGCGAGCATTCCACCTCTCTTGGTGTATCTGGAAACAAGCTCTTTTTCTGAGTATTCTTTGCTGAAGGCCTTCTCCAGTACATCACCGACAGGGAGTTCCCCAGATCGGGTCGGACTGAAGGGGCCTTCGTCGTTGGCATTGTTCACATCAACCATCTTTCCCTTAATCTGGAGTCCCACCGAAATGCCCCCACCAAGATGAACGATCACGAAGTTGAGGTCGTCTATGTCTTTCGCCATTTCTTCTGCAACTCGCCTGGCCGAAGCTTTCATGTTCAAGGCATGGAGAAGACTTCTTCTTTCGATTTGCGGTATTCCAGAGAGTCTGGACCACTCCCAGAACTCGTCGACAGACACAGGATCTGTTATGAAGACAGGTATGTCACCCTTCGAGAGTTCCGTACCTATCGGGGCGGCAAGATTTGACGGATGATCGACGGTAGAACGGTACAACAAGTAGTCGACCATCTCCTGATCGACTGCATATGTTCCGCTCTTCAGACTTGGTAGAATCCCGCCCCTGCATGCTATGGCATCAAGAGAATCGGGCTCGATTCCGTTCTCTTTCATGAACTCGAGAATGGCCTTGCGTCTCATGTCAACTTCTTGTTCCCTGGACATGTGTTTGTGATCTGATCCAATCTTATGATCAATACTTGCGCTTACTACAGCCTTCCTATCGCGAAAGAGTCCCAGCTTCGTGGAAGTCGAACCGGGGTTTATTGCCAGCACAGTAGGCACATTCTCACCCCTTAGAGTAGACCTCTTCTCTTTCCGTATTCCTGAACAGTCTCTCTGAGTCTTCTTACGCCTTCAATTATCTTGTCATGAGGAGGAAGACAAAATGAGAGCCTCATGCTGCTGTTGCAGCATCCGTCAATGCTAAACGACTCGCCCGGTATGAAGAGCACTCCCTTCTCCTTGGCAAGATCCATCATCTCAAGCGTGTCAAATCCTTCGGGGAGCGTCAGCCAAACGAACAGTCCCCCAGTCGGCTTGGTCCAGCTCACTCCGGGCAAGTCTGCAAATCGCTTTTTGAGTTCAGAGAGCATAAGATCTTTCTTCTCTTTATAGAGCGCAATGGTTGGCTTCAGATGATCAGAGAAGTCATGTTTCATGATAAAACGTGCTGCGATTCTCTGTGTCAATGTCGGAGAGCACAGGTCTGCCGACTGCTTTGCGAGTGTCAGTTTCTGTAATAGGCGCTCATTTCCGATAACAAAACCGAGCCTCATCCCTGGAGATAGGATCTTGCTGAAAGTCCTCAAGAGCAGCACCCTTTCCTTATCACCCAACTTGAAGATCGGTTCTATTGGCTCGCCCTCAAACCTGAGATCGCCGTAAGGGTCGTCTTCGATTATCCCAAAGTCGTATTCCTCGGCGAGCTCAAGAAGCTTCTCGCGTTTTTCAAGCGAGAGCGTTACTCCGGCAGGATTGTGGAAGTTTGGAACCACGTAAACAAACTTCACCTTGTGGATGACGCCTTCGTCTTTCAGTTCAACCAGTCTCTTCTCAAGCGCGTCAGTATCTATGCCTGTTTCGGTCAACTCCATATATTCGTGATGATCTGATCTAACTGAAAAGGCACTTGCGGCACCAAGATACGCGGGCTTGGATATGAAGTAAATGCTGTCAGAATCAAGCAGAACTTTTGATACCAAGTCTAACGCACTTTGAGAGCCAACTGTGATCATGATATTGTCAAGTGTCAGTCCTGATATTCCTTCCCCATTTTTCATCATGTCAAGGTAAGCTTCTCTTAGTAATGGATCGCCCTCGGTCTGCCCGTACTGAAGCGATACCTGGTATTCATCCGAAATCACTTCGCTGGCTATCTTCGCGAGGATTTCGCGAGGAAATGTACCGGGATCAGGCACGCCCCCACCAAAAGATATTACGTTTGGCAAGTTAGTCGACTTCAGGAGTTCTCGGATAATTGATGACTTCATCTTCATGGCAAGAGTAGAAAACTTGAAATTCGACATGAATTTCACCTCCACGCCCTTGACGAGCGATTTGTTAGTCCGTTCTTCCTGCATGATAACGAGCAAGGTCATGCCAATATGAGCTCAGTTTCTAAAACTCACACTAAGGCTGATACAAAAGCCCGTACAGAAGTTCCAGCTCTTATCTGAGCAAAGATTATGCAATACTTTGCATGCAAGTTATTGCAATCGTGCAGCAAGTTGCAGATTCAACTCATCGAGGAGCACTGCTACTGAAACAAAGATCAGTATGCTTTCTCTATGCTAACTCCAGTGTAGAAGTGGCTTAGAATTTCTTTATAGAGATAATTCTCCGACGCCATAGTAGCTACAGAAATCTGGTCCATTCCTACACCGTGGCCCCATCCAGAACCATAGAAAAGAAAGGCCGTAAGCTCCCCTCTTTCATACACGGGATGGACCCAAAACCTACTGCTCTTGAGCCCGCCCAGATTCGTTCTCATCGCCCTCTCTACTATTCTTACTTCTTCGTCGCTGACGACTCGAACGCTTTTCACGGTGCCTGCGGCCGTTCGCGAGGCAGGTATGATCGCCTTTATTCCAGTCATAGAAAGCCTTTCTTCTATGACGGCTACCGGCACGATAAGCTGCCACCTGTAGCCTGTAACCGAACCGAAGTCTGGATTGAATGAATACGAAGGCGGCCTGTCCATCAGCCAGGTCTTCAACTCATATGGAGACTGAGGAGGCGCTGATGGAGTCCGTTCAGTCGAAATAGCACTAAGATATGGGAAATCACCACCCCAGATATCTACGCTGTTTTCCGTATGACCGCCAGCATTAGCAGTGAAAACAGCTTCTACTACGCGCCCGCCGTACATGAGAACTTCTCCTGTTGTCTCCTGCACAGCTGTGGTAGTTCTGGGATGCTCAGAAACTACTCCACGATACACTATGCTGAAGTGATCTGCCCTGATGTCAAATCCCTGAGATGCATAACGACCCTTGTTGGCAATAACGTAGCTCCTTGCAGCTACTGCCTGGGTCTTGAGTGCCCCCATGGGCCAGCTTGCAGGCATCTCTGAAGGAACTGCAGAAAGCAGCAGTTCTTCAAGGCCAACAACATTCACAACGGTGATACCGCCATCACGAGGAATGATGTCCAGAGCTCCTCTGTATTGTCTATCTTCATATCCAAGCCAGGGTAGTCCCGGATATCGCTCCATATTATGAATATAGATAGTAACGTACTGGTCGGGGGTCACTTCTAGATTTGTGGAGAAGGGGATTACTTTCCCTCCAACTTCAAGCACGTGTTCTGAGTTGTTCGCATATACTCGACAAAGCTCTGCAGCTTTTCCTGAATATACAACCTTTCCGTCCAATTCCACGGAGAAGCTACTTCCAATCCTGAAAAACACTTCGTCGATGTTCGGCAAAATGCCAGAACGGATCTCTGGCCCCGTGTTCTCCGGGATAGATACATCATCAAAAGAAACAACCTCCTTGATTGGAGGAGGTTCATAAGCTATTTCGCTCTCTATGTACTTCTCGGGATAGTCTTTCTTAATCTGCTCGAGCAGTTTCGTTACTTCGACATCGTCAGGGTGTTCATCAATCGCTCCCCTCAGGTAAGTAAGGGCTTGATCAACACTACCCAGCTTGAAATAGGCAATGCCCAGTCTTGATCTTATTCCTATGAGTGACCTTTCGATGTTTGTTGCTCTGAAGTAGTGGTTTATGGCCTCGGCAAACTCCCCCATCTTGAAGTAGGTTTCACCGATATAAAAGAACCCGAGAGCAAAGTGGGGATCTACCTCGGCAGCTTGTCTGAAGTGTGAAATCGCCTGGCTGTAGCGTAGCAGATCCAGACTGGTCTTACCCAGAAAGAAGAAAGCGTCTCTCATAAGAAATGCCGGAACTGCTTTCTTGCTATTAACAACATACCTGAATTGAGACTCGGCCAATTCGAGGAGCCCAAGATTATAGTAAGCCACCCCAAGTGAAAGCCTGGAAAAAAGATCGTCTTGGAAGATAAGCAACGTCTCGTATTGCCTTGCAGCCTCGATATAGTCTCCTTGCTCTTCGTAGATCGTGGCGAGATTCTTCCTCGCCTCAATGATATCCGGATCCCAACTCGTCAGCTGCGAATTCACGATTTTCAGATATTCATCGATACTGGCTGCAATGTCTCCGGAAATGTAGAGCCTGGCTGCACGTTCAAGAATCTCATCTGGATCAAACTGAGAACCTTCAACCCCCGAGATATTCAGGAATACTATGACTATCATGAATAGCGCAAAGACCATGAATCTTCTCATACTGATTTGCCCCCCTTTTGGACCGCTTCAACACCCCTATGACATGAATAATTAAGCTGTTGTTCAATCACTTCATGCACCGCAATTCTTCTGCTCTTGTCTCCTACACAACGATCAGGATGATCCACGAGA
>PWXG01000085.1 GCA_003561215.1 Thermotogales bacterium | reverse complement strand
TGCTTAATCCGAAAGCAATTGTGCTTACCTTTTCGGTAATCAACTCAATCAGTGGTTTACCAATACCGGAGACTCCACCACCAATAACTACCATTTCTGGTCCCAGCAAGTTGCATGCGTTGCCGATCGCTGTTCCAATATACCTGGCAACCTCCCTGACAACAATAGCTGCCTCTGTATTCCCCTTTGAATATGACTCCCCAATCGAATCGGGATCGGTTCTGTCAGGAGCATCCTGGCTTCTGCAGACAAGGTTCATGTACCTCTCCGAAATGGCGCAGCTGGAAACAAAGGCTTCAAGGCATCCTCGGTTTCCACACCGGCAGATCGGGCCGTCAGGGTTTATGACCATGTGTCCGAGCTCACTTCCGATGTTGCCAAACCCGCCTCTGAAGAGTTTACCGTTCAGTATTATGCCGGTTCCGACACCGGTTCCCATAGTCAGCATTATCATGTCCTTACATTCATTCCTTCTGTGAAACACGTATTCGCCCAGTGCAGCAGTATTTCCGTCATTATCCACCTGGACGGGGAGCCTGAATTTCTCCGAAAAGAAACTCTTCACAGGTGTTCCTATCCAGCCTCTGATCTTGCCACGTATTCCTCCCACCACTTCGCCTCTTGAAACATCAACCTGACCTGTTACTGCTACACCGATTCCTTTGATTCTAATGTCACTCTTTTCTGCAATACCTAGAAGTCGTGTAATGCACTCTGAGACTCTTTTCAGAACAGTATTCGCGCTGATACGTGACGTGGGTTCTTGGCCGCTGTCTATCATTACCCCCGAACTATCTACGATTCCGAATTTTGTTTTGGTTCCTCCAATATCCACACCTATAAAGCTCGCCGGGTCGGTCATCCTTTTAGTGCACCTCCTGTGAAGGCCCTCACCAGATAATCCTGCACGAAGAAAACGAATATGAATACCGGAACAACGGAAAGCGTTATTGCGGCGGATATTTCGCCCCATCTTACTTCCCACGCGGTGATGAAGAACGATGCTCCAACTGTAATAGGCACCGCTCTAGTGAATGAAAGAATCAGTGACATCAGGTACTCACTCCATGTGAAGATGAACGTAAGACACACAACAGCCGCTATGCCCGGAAGTGACAGTGGGAGAATTATTCTCGTAAGTATTGTGAAGACGGATGCACCGTCTATTCTTGCCGCTTCATCAATCGAACTTGGTATCTCTTGAATGAATCCTACCAACAGGAATATCCCTAGCGGTACACTTATCACCGTATTCATCATTACCAGCGACGTACGTGTATCCACCAATCCCATTCTTGTGAAAAGTATGAAGACCGGGATGATGAAGACAAAGATTGGAACAAGTCTCAAACCAAGAAGTAAACCCAAAGGGTTAACCCTTGATCTGTATCTGGCAATCCCGTATGCTGCGGGAATCCCGAGAGCAAGGACAACTAGACTGGTCATAGAGGAGATTATCACGCTATTCATGAAGTACAGCCTGAAATTATACCCGTAAGCAAAAAGGACATTGTTGTACTGAGTGAGCGTAGGTCTGAAGATCCACTTGGGTGGAGAGCTCGAAATGTCTATATTTGACTTGAATGAAGTGAGCACAGCGTTTATGATGGGAAGGTTGAAGACCGCAACTATCGCGATTATAACAACATACAACAAGACTGTCCTTTTTATCGATCTTCTTCTCATCTCACTCCGCCTCCTCTTTGCGAGCCCGTTTCAGAGCAAATGCGAGTGGAACAGAGAATATAATCAGCAGAAGAAGAGAAGCTGCGGTAGCCCTGCCGATATTCCCCGTCTGAAAGGCCATTTTGTAGATATATATACTGACAGTTGTAGTAGCGGTTCCAGGACCTCCGGCAGTAAGGACGTTGATCATATCGAATGTCTTGAAAGCATCGATGCCTCTTAAGACCAAAACCATGATGATAAAGGCCCTTATACTTGGCAAAGTAACGTACAGAAAGCTCTGCCACCTGCTAGCACCTTCAATCGATGCTGCTTCATAGTAGGATTTTGGTATGGTCTGAAGAGCAGCGTACAGTATAAGAAAGGCGAACGGACTCCACTGGAGAATGTCGATTACCATGATTGTGCCCACTACGTATCTCATTCCGAGAAGGTTTAGACCTGTGTAGTAACTCAAAGGACCAATAAACTCGTTAAGGAGCAACCTGTACATTACTCCGATAAGGGCAGGTGAAACCATCATCGGTAAAAGAAGTAAGCTCGTAAAGATCCTCTTCCCCGGAATGTCCCTGTTGAACAAGACAGCTAATCCCATGCCGATAGCCAATTGCGCAATAGTGGTAATTATCGCGAACCTGGCAGTAAACGCAAGAGCTGAATGGAACCGCGGATCCCGGATAACGCTCATGAAGTTGGTCAAACCTATAAAGACCGGGAATTCAAACGTGTGCAAGAAGACACGGTTAAGGCTAAGGTACCAACCATAGATTGTCGGAAATATCATAAGTCCGAAGAAGAAGATCAGTATGGGTGACAGTAGCAAGAGCTTCTCTTTGGTGCGGGATATCATGACTACTTTCCTCCTAGGGGTTGCAAGCTACCGATTACTTAATGTACTCAAATTATAGCGGGAAAAAGGGAAGGGCGACAACTATCGCCCTTCCCAAAGATTCTAGAAGCCAAGATAATAGAGTTCTCTCTGTACATTCCTTAGTGCTGCTTCCGGAGAGATTGTCAGGGCTGTTACTTCCGAAATCGCTGTTGCCAGAACTCTAAGAACATCAACAGTTTCTGTGCCGGCCACATAGTTAAACGCATACTTCTCAAGATACTCCTTCACATGAGCGAAAATCGGGGAAACCTCTCCTAGATCTTCAAGAACTGCCGTCACAGGTGGCACGCCGCCATAAGAACCGTAGATTCTCATAGCCTTGGGTGTGGAAAGGAATGCAAGCCACTCAAAAGCTGCTTCCTTGTTTCTGGACCACCTGGACAATCCCACTCCCATGGAAGTCAGCCAGACCCTGTGTCCACCTTCTCCCGCAGGATATGGCGCAATGGCAACTTTGTCCCAGATGGCTGGAGATGCATCAGGATTGGAGAGCTCAGTGTAAGCAACTCCCCACTGGAAAATCATTGCGGCACTTTCCGTTTTCATAGCCTCGTTCGGTTCGGTGTACTCGTACATGACCGATCCAGGCGGTGCAGCCTCTGCTCTCATTATGTCAGCATAGAGCTGGAGAGCCGCGAGCGCTTCGGGAGTGTTGAAGGTAGGATTACCCATCTCATCGAACCAACTTCCACCCATGGATCTCATTATGGCACTCCAGACCTTACCGTTTGGCCACATTGCCTTTGCCTGCAAAGCCGTTCCGTAGGTCGTCGGCGACTCGGGATTATGCTCCTTGCTCAGGAACAGAGTTGTCACATAGAAATCATCCCAGTTCCATTCGTCTGCTGGTTTGGGTTCAAGTTCCTTTCCAAGTACTGACTGGGCAAGCTCCTTATACTTAGCTGTCCATGCTGGATCATTCATTATCCTTTCTACCAGATCTTTTCTGTATAGCAGCGTAGTTATACTGGCATCGGTTGGAACACCGTAGAGCTTGCCGTCAATAGTGAAAGACTCTCTCACGCTTGGTATGAAAGTCTCCATTTCTCCTGTGCCTACCAACCTCGGGTTGTCAAAGTAAGGATCCAGAGGCTCAAAGTATGGAGCATGCTGGTGGATTATGTAGCTTGTGGTAAAGATAAGGTCGACTTCAGGGGATCTTCCGGCCAGAATTGTTGCCTGTTTCTCGAAGAACCCCTCTCTTCCAAACAGTACCATTTCTACCTTGATCCCGGACCTCGGTGAGATGTATTCGTTGTAGTAGCTAACCACCTCTTGCATAGCCTCGGCTTCAGGACCTGGCCAGAAGACCATCTTGATCACTGTCTCACCGGTTACTACAGAACCAACAAGTAACAACACTGCTAGCAGTACCAGAAAACCTCTCCTCATCCGTATACCTCCTTTTTGTATAGGGCACAGGTGCGCTCTCAGGAATCGCATCAGCTCAGTCAATTACCGTTGCTCCGGCTCGTTGATATCGCGTCTTCAGTTCTTCCGGTATTTCGTCTGTTATTATTGCCGCTACATCCTTGAGAGCAGCAACCCGCGCACTCTTTGTGACTTCCAGTTTGCTGTGGTCAACTATCACATAAGCTTCTCTGCTTCTTCCAAGAATCTCTCTCGAGACTTCCGCTTCTTCAAAGCTCACGAAGGATATTCCCCCGAGTTCGGACACTCCGTTGGCCCCCATGAAAAAGCGATCAATGTTGAAGCCCCTCACCATCTTATGTGTCATCTCGCCGACGCACTCGTAGGACCCCTTTACATGGAGCCCTCCCGCGACGATCAGCCTGAAGTCCTTCCTGCTCTCCAAAATCAGTAGAGAGATGTTAATGGAGTTAGTCAACACAGTAAGATCTGAGAGCTTCGAGTTGATTACCTCTATGGCAAGCATGAAGGACGTCGTCCCTCCGCTGAAAGCGACAAAATCTCCATCCTTGATAAGCTTCAGTGCTTTCCTTGCGATTTTTCTCTTCTCAGCTTGCATGGTGTTGTGAGCAGACAAAAACCTGGCCTCAGGTTGAGTGGTGTTCATCAAAGCGCCGCTGTGAGTTCTTC
>PWXG01000006.1 GCA_003561215.1 Thermotogales bacterium | reverse complement strand
TTAAAAGCTGTTGTACCCATCCAAAAGAGTGGTGTAACCATTATCAGAGAAACAAATCCAAGGATCCCGTATATCACTATGCGCGAATAAACTCTACCTGATCGCACGACTCTCACCTCTCATAATGGACGAAATGCTGTAGGCCGAAGTAGTAGATGACTGTAAAGCCAAGCAGTATTGAGAAAAGCACAACAGAAGCGCTGCTTGCCACGCCAGTATCCCAGTAAACAAAACCTGTTTGGTATATGTAGTAAAGCAGGACATTGGTGGTGTTGTAAGGACCTCCACGAGTCATAACGTATATCTGATCGACTGCCTGGAATGAGTTGATTATCGCAACCAAAGATACAAAGAACGTTGTCGGCGAAAGGAGAGGAAACGTGATTCTGCGGAACTGATGCCATGAACTTGCTCCTTCAATTAGAGCAGCTTCGTACAATGATTCATCAATGGATTGTAACCCGGCAAGGAAAAGAATCATGTAGAAACCGGCAAACTTCCATATTGCCACCAAAATTATCGCGATCATTGCATAGGGGCTAGTATTTAGCCAATCGATGTTTCCGGACAGTCCGAAGAATCTGAGAACATAATTAACTAGTCCCAGAGACTGACTGAACAGAAAGATCCATACCATAGAAGCGGCTGCAATCGGTACCATTGTGGGGTAGAACATTGCGAATCTAAACAACCCTCGGGCCTTCAACCTGTTGTTTAATAGCACAGCCAAAGTCAGTCCCAGAACAACCGCGGGGACCGTACTACCGAGAGTGTAGATGAGATTATTAGTCAAGACTCGTCTGAACAGGCTGCTTCCGAACAGATAAGAGTAGTTCTCTAAACCGACAAAGGCGGTCACTCCTCCTGCAACTCTCTGAAACATGCTTAGCCATATTGATCGGATCACCGGATAGTAGGTGAAGATAATCAGAAAAGTGAAGCTAGGAAGTATCAGCAAATAACCAACTAATGCAGTTCGCCATTTCCGCGATCTCAAGATACACTCACCGCTCTTTCACCTGGGTTCACTTACCTTCTGTTCTCCATTTTCGATAATCAGTGCTGTTAATCTCATTCGTATCGATATTGCGCACTTAAGAAGATCAAGGAACCGCAGGGGCAGAGCCCCCACGGTATTATCTGAATCTTCTCAGGATGCGTTCAGCTTCTTGCTGAGCGTCACTCAAAGCTGCGCTAGGAGACATGCGTCCAGCGAGGGCCGCTTCCATCGCGTCAGTCATCAACTGGAATATATGTCTTGCACTGTGCGTCTGTGGGACATCGCCAGCAGCATATTCCAGTTGATCTCTCGCAAGCAGGGCAAGCGGGAATTGCTCGGTGTACTCTTTCATCTCTGGAAGATCGAAGGCATCGATTCTTGGAGCAACAAAGCCCGTAAGTTGACTCCATCTTGCTACTTGTTCGGCTTCAGTCATCCACTTCACGAACGTCCATGCAGCTTCCTGTCTAGCTTCAGGGATGCCGGACATGATGACGAACTGAGCACCGCCTGTTGGAACTGCTCTTTTAACATTCTCAGGAAGGAATGCAGCACCCCAATCGAATGTTGCGCTATCTCTAACAAAAGCCAGACTGCCCGTTGAGTTGTACATCATTGCTGTATTCCCTGCAACAAAGTCAGCTGAGGAATCTCCAAACAGCCTTCGGGAAGGCATGAGACCTTCGGCAACCAGCTGTCTCATGAACTCAAGAGCTCCGATAGACTCTTCACTGTCAAAGTAGGTTACCGTACCTTCAGGATTATTTACGAGACCTCCGTTCTGGAAAATGAAAGCAGCCAATAACCAACCGTCTACAGGGATTTGAACTCCCCAGCGAACTGTCGTTGCGTTGTCTTTCACGACGAGTTTTCTTGAATACTCCAAGAGCTCATCCCAGTTTGTCGGAGGTTTTTCCGGATCCAGTCCTGCTTCTCGGAACATATCCTTGTTGTAGTAGAAGATTGGCGTACTTTTCTGGAAAGGAAGTGCGTAGAGATCATCTCCAATTGTACAGTCGCTAATGAAGCTTTCGAAGAATGATGCCAGGAATTCCTCCCCGCCTTCTGCTTCTGCGAAAGATGTCAAGGGAATGATGATTCCCTCATCTCTAGCAGTCCACATGTCTGCGGTTGTTATCATTGCCACATCAGGTGGATTTCCTGCTCTGGAAGCCGTTAATGCTCTCTGTATGGTTTCTACATAACTGCCAGAGTAGATCGGCTCAACAATGATGTTTGGATGTGCCCGATTGAAGTCCTCCGCAAATTCTCCCATGTACCTTGCATGAGGTCCTGCAACACCTACAGGAAAGTAGAATCTCAGGATGATGGGATCTGCAGCAGATACAACGGAAATCATAACACCTACTACCAGTAGCAGCACCAAAAGAACTCTCTTCATGCCAAATCCTCCTCTTTCTAGTCTTGCACAGATTCTCTTGTCGAAGAGTTAAACCACTTGAGGACAAGTCTTCCCAAGCTTCGACAAGGCTTAAGCGAGTGGACAACGATTTCAATCTTCCTCTCACGGACGATATTGATCTCAGCGAATAAGCCAGGCGCACCTGTTTTCTGGGGGTGAGCCTCGGTGAATGAAGGTATTGAAACACAGGGAATCATACCAACGTAGTTGACGCTGAGCCAATGAACGTGACCATTTATGTAAGCCACAACATTGTTACCTTTTTGAAGAATGTCCTGGGCAGCTTTCCTGTTTTTTATATAGGCCAAATGCGGGAAGGGGGCGAAATGAGGATTACCCTCAATATCTTGATCGTCGATTGGATGATGACCAAACAGAATCTTTGGTAGATCGTCCTCCGTCAGCTGTTCTTCTAACCAGGCCAACTGCTTATCAGAAAGATTTCCGCCGATTCCATCGATTGCGGGCTGAGATGTATCTAAGTAGATGAGCTTGTGACCTTTTATGACTTCCGCCCTCGGACCAAGAGGCTTGCTCAGTATCGAGCTGTTTTCATCCTTGCCCAGGTAATGAACATCATGATTACCTAGCACGAAACTACTCTGAACATCCAGCTTTCTTACGATCGAAGAAAACTCGGCAGCATTCTCGAGGTCACAATCATGGTCCTTATTGTTCACGCGGTCACCGAGATCGATAAACAAGTCTGGTACGAACTCGGAGTCTGTCCTTTCGATTAGCTTTCCGAGCAATTCCGGCGCTTCTTCTCCTGGCCTCGTATTCGTATTCATGCCCATGTGAACGTCAGCAACCACAACAGCTCTCAATCTTCCTTGTCTTTCGTAGTCTTGTTTCACATTTGCCTCCCTGTTTTCCGGAGCCATCGAGACAGCGCGATTCGCTAAGCCCCAGGAGATTCATCTTTCGAGACGTCTAGTGTATGCTTGCTTTTTTCCAGGCTGGTTTGAAATGGTCATCCCAAGAATCCTTGAAGATCAGCACAGCCAGCAGCTTTCCTCACTCAAGATGGATCTCATTGAACCCTTTATTGAGACAGCGATTGCTCCTATAAGCCCTGATCTATCTCCATAGTGATTCTTCACTATCTGGGTCGAAACTGACAGTCCCGGGAGCGCGCGTTCAGAGACATTCTTAAGGAGCATTGGTTCCACAAGAGACCAGGCTTCTGTAATGAAACCCCCGACAATCAAGAATCGAGGGCTTAGGAAATTGATCACATTGGCTATACCAGTACTGAGATTATCAGATATCTGTGTGATTGCTTTCAGTGCAGGTTTGTCTCCAGAAGTTGAAAGTCTCGAAATCGTCTTTGCGAGTTTTCTGATACTCCCGGTCGAGAAGGACAAGCTGTCAGAATATGATACATAGTACTCGACGAGTTTCTTGTCAGATACATAAGCTTCCAGGCAGCCCCTCTTACCGCAGTTGCAGATACTGCCGTTTATGTCTATCGTCGTATGACCGATCTCTCCAGTGCTAATCCGGTTATTCTTCAGGATTTCGCCATTCACCATAACAGCTCCACCTATGCCTTCAATAACGTTTATGAAGACAACAAGCTGGTCTTCCGGAATCTTGTCGCCATGGAAAAACGTCTCTGCGACAAGGGAAGCTGCAGAACGAGTCTCCAGGTATATCGGTCTAGGAAGCCACTCAAGATACTCCATAAGCACAATGGTTGGCCAAGGCATGTACTCGGGAAATTCCATTATTCCCGATGAGGTATTGACAACGCCAAACAGGCTGACTCCAGTAGCCGATATCTTGTTCTGAAAACCACTGCTGTAAAGGTCTTTCTTCAAGGCATCTGTAAAGACAGAAAAATACTCCGATGGTTTTAGTCTCTTGTTGAGATCCAGGGAGTTCTCATATAGAACATCACCGTTGATATTTGATACTGCATATTGAAAGTAGTCCCAGTGAAGGTCGAGTCCCAGGAATAGTCGCCTACTCTCGTCAAGAGTTAGCATCAGAGGTTTTCTCCCTACCTTGTTCTTCCCAGACTCTGCGATTCCTAGCTCTTTCACAAAGCCTTCGTTGATTAGTTCGCTCACAAGAGCGGACACCGTAGCACGGGTCAAGCCGGATAATCTCGAAAGCTCTGCCCTTGAGATCTCTCGGTTCTTTCTAATAAGATCGAGGAGAGTGTACTTATTTTCGTTTTTTACGCTATTCAGACTGGCCATAATATCACTTC
>PWXG01000112.1 GCA_003561215.1 Thermotogales bacterium | reverse complement strand
TTTCTGGCCAGTCATGTTGTTCCTCTTCTTGCAGATAAGCTCGCTGAAGCTGATCCTGAGAACGCAGACTACTACAGGTCTAATGCAGAGTCTCTGGCTGCCAGGCTCAATGATTTCCAGTTTGACGCTTCAGAAGCCCTGAGGTCTTTTCGGGGCGGAATAGTGGTTGTTGCTCATCCGAGTTTCTCCTACTTTTTTGCTCGCCATCATATAACGCTCGAACCCGTCTTCGAAGGTGTCGGAGACGAACCGACAATTGCCGAGATGAGAAAGCTCATAGATTTCGTTAGAGCAAACGAAGTCATTGGAATCTTTGCAGAGTATCAGCAGAGCAAGAGACCGATAGATATCCTTGTTAGAGAAACCGGACTCAAGCATGGAGAACTCGACGGGCTCGGGTTTGGCAGGAGCAATATCGTCGAGCTATTTGAGTGGAATTTGGAGGAGATGTTAAGAGTATTCCATGGCAAAGAATGATCCAAAAAACGTCCTCGAGATCAACAACCTGAGCTTCAGGGTGAATTCTCACAGAATACTTGAGGGAATCACCCTTGAGATGGAAAGAGGAGAATTCGCCGGTCTGATTGGACCCAACGGGGCAGGAAAAACCACACTTGTCAGGGCGATCATTGGCGAACTCGAAGAGCACGAGGGAACCGTACGGGTCAATGGAAGAATTGGCTATCTTCCGCAGTATTCAGAGTTCAGCAGGGATTTCCCGATCACTGTGCGAGAAGTTGCAGCTATGGGCATATACAGAAGAAAGGGTTTTCTCAGAAAGCTCACCGCTGATGATCACGAGAAAATCAATGCCCTGATGAAGCAAGTAGGAATATGCGAGCTCAGTGAGAGAAGGGTTGGTACTCTTTCGGGAGGAGAATATCAGAGGCTAATGCTGGTAAGAGCGTTGGCGGCAGAACCAGATCTCCTGATTCTTGACGAACCCGAAGCGGGAATTGATGAGATGGGTAAGGCTTCTTTCTACAGGCTTGTGAATGATCTTAAGAAAAGCAGGAACATGACCATTCTCTTGATCAGTCACGACATTGGGATGGTTTTTGATGCTTGCGACAGGATCATCTGCCTGAACAAGACACTTCACTGTCACAAAGAGGTGAGGTCAGTGTCTGCTGAAGACTTGAAGAAGATCTTCTCGACCGACTTCGATTTTCTGATCCGCAGTAAAGATCACTTTGAGAGAGAGCACTCCCAATGACTGAGTTCATAGCTGACCTCTTGAGGTATGAGTTCCTGAGAAATGCCTTTATTGCAGCTCTAATGGTAAGTACCCTTACCGGAATGTTCTCAAATGTTGTTGTTCTAAGAAAGGTTGAGTTTATCGGTGATGGCGCGGCCCACGCAGCATTTGGTGGGATAGCATTTGCGCTGTTATTTGGTGTCAGTTATCAGTTAACTGCGCTGATAACTGCAGCAATTTTTGCGGTATCCATAGGTTACTTCACCAAGAGACGCAAGATCAGTGAGAGTAGCGTCATAGGGATGCTGTTGCCTCTTTCGATGGCACTTGGTGTGATCATGTTGTCTTTCATACGAGGCTTCACACCTGACATAACTGGTTTCTTGTTCGGGAACATCTTACTGGTTACAAGAGAAGATATTTGGATGCTACTGTTCATGAACATCGGAGCTGTAGCTTTCTTCACGCTCTTCTTCAGAGAACTGCAGTACTACGCCTTTGATGAAAGAATGGCAAGACACTATGGCGTGCCTACGAGATTTTTACACTATGCGGTCCTTGTCGGGATAAGCATGAGCGTTGTTGCTTCAGTCAAGATCGCGGGTGTGATTCTGGTCACTGCGTTTCTTGTAACTCCGGCTGTTACATCCAAGCTGATCGCAGGTCGATTCAGGTCAATGGTCCTGCTTTCGGTGACTTTTGGTCTTGTAGCTACCACCATGGGGATGGTTTCTGGTTATTGGTTGGATATTCCACCGGGACCGACGATAGTGCTAACCCTCTTTGTGCAGTTCCTTATCGTCTTCTTCGCGGGCAGACTGCTAAGAAGAAGTGGTTGATGGTTATCTGAAGGAATCGGGGCTTCCCGTACTCAGGAAACGGGAAAGATAATGGTCAGACTCCTATCGATTCCCAATCCAGTAATTCGGAGGCAGTCATTGCAGGACTAACTCTAACAGATCAACAGAACTTGGTAGAAGACTCATAAAAAAAGGGCAAAATGCCCTTTTAGAAGCCGCCCGAAATGTGAAATCACGGGAACATCAAATTACTGACACAGGTGTAATCCAAATTCGCATAGCAAGGAGGTTGTGTTATCGCTTCAGTAAGTACTATAGCATTGCATCGGCAAATGTTGACATCAAAGAAGCACAGTGTTTCTCTCCACAGTAGACTTTTCAGCAAAACATAACTGAATCAATGTAGCTTTTTTGCGTGAAGCCTCTTTGGAATCATGCGCCACATGAAATCATGGATGTACTGCTTCAAGCTCTTTCTACCAGGTGTCTCGTCAGATTCTTTGGTGATTTTGTTAAGTCTCACGCATTCTCTGCCAAGTTCATAAAGCTCAGCTTCTTTCAGCATTTCAAGGTGTTTCTGTTTACCAAGTTCGGTCTCAAAATGAAGCATGATTATCCCTCCTGTTTCAATGATATTCAGTCTTCTGCTGTTTGAACTGACACTTGCAACAATTCCAAAGAGTCCAATAATGCGTTTCAGTGTCTTCTGTAAGCTTCAAATATTGTCTTCCGGAGAGCGATTTGGCGATGTGCATAAGTGGACTGGTCGATTGACTGTGTGAGTGTCATATGAATGTTGAGTCTCAAAAGTAAGATATCAATAGGGGTGGTTAGGGTGTTGGGTGTGAAGCTTCACATCGACAGCAGCTCGTCCGTCCCCAGTCTAAGCAACTGGCAGATCAACTGCGAGAGTGATTATCCATGGTGATCTTCAGCCCGGAGCTAAACTGCCATCGCACAGACAACTTGCCATGATGCTTGGTGTAAGCAGGAGTGTTGTTGTCGTGCTTACAATCAGCTTCTCATAGATGATTTCATTGATTCTGTTGGCGGTAGTGGCACATTTGTGTCCAGAGAACAATCAGGTATCGTGAAACTCAAGACTACTTTTCCCTGGAGCATAAGGCTCGCTACAGCAAATGAAAGAAGAAACATCACCAGTGCTCGTTTCAAAATGCATTCTCCACCATCCGATGACGGGATCATCAATTTCGAATTCTCGGGCACCTCTGCAACGTATCTTCCGGTGAGTATAGTACAATAAGATACTTAAGAATATGAGTGACAATGAACTCAAAGAAGCCCTGAACTACCTTCATTCTAAAGGACACACGGAGTTGAGAAAGATACTTGCTATCCGGTTAAGACAATCAGGCCAGGAAGTATCAGCTTCAAACATAATCGTTACTGGCGGGGCGCAACAGGCTATTCAGCTGCTGTTTTATGGACTCCTTTCTGCAGAAGACAGAGTTGTTATTGAAGAACCAACTCATTGCCATGTTGTTTGTCTCGCTAAGATGATGAGGCTCAAGGTAATTCCTTTGAGGAGAACAAAAGAAGGCTTCAGTATTGACGAACTGGAATCACTGTTGAAGCGCGTTCAGGTGAGGTTGATATACACGATGAGTTGTTCACATAACCCCACAGGGACAAACATGCCTGAGCGGAAGAAAGAAGCTCTTGTTAACTTCTGTGAGACCCATGGCATAACAATTGTTGACGATACAGTCTTCTCAGAGCTTCAATATATCGGTTTCTCCCCGAGAACCCTCAGGTGTTTTGACAGCAGAGGATGTGTTGTGGAAATCGGAAGTCTTTCAAAAACATTCGCCCCTGGGCTTCGAATAGGGTGGATTATTTGTCTGCGCCCTTTGGTCGAAAAACTCGTCGTGTTAATAGATGCCCAGACGATGTGTGTACCTGGAATTACACAGCTTTTTGCGGCAAGGCTTCTGTCAAGTGGCGATTACGATACTCACGTAGATAGCTTAATACAACTATACAAGACTAGAAGAAGCATCATGGAGAAAGCCTGCAATCAACTCTTACCGACGTTTGTGAAGTACGGACTCCCCGACGGCGGTTATTTCTTCTGGTTGGAGTTTCCTAAAACCAATACCTTGACAAGGAACCTGAACTGCAAGAGACCATTTTAACGAAAGAGCCAAAGGAATGACAAGAGACCTGAGTCCTTGTTGATCAGTTACCAGTTCTGTGTACAGTACGACTGAAAAGGCTATTGCATGTGGTCTGCGGCAGATCAACGACCTCTGCGAGCGGATAATGTATAGTGGAACGGGGAGCATCTAGCGACACATGAATGATCTTCAAAAGAAGAGGGGACGGACGACTTAATGTCTGAACCAGATGATAAGTTGAACGAATACATTTACAGACGCGATTTCAACAAGACCCCGGAACCTGTGGATGAAGAATCTTCACTCGACTGGGCTTCGAATCGTCCTATCTTTGTTATCCAGAAACATGATGCCTCAAGGCTTCACTATGATTTTCGTATAGAAGTCGATGGTGTGTTGAAGTCATGGGCAGTACCGAAAGGTCCCTCAGTTAATCCGAGCAATAAACGTCTTGCCATGCCCACTGAAGACCATCCCCTGGAATATGCTGATTTCGAAGGCACGATTCCCAAAGGCGAGTACGGTGGCGGCACTGTGCTTATATGGGATCGT
>PWXG01000134.1 GCA_003561215.1 Thermotogales bacterium | reverse complement strand
TTATGTCATTATTCTGCCCTGGAACATAAAAGAAGAGATCATGAACCAGTTGAGCTACATAAGAGACTGGGGAGGGAAGTTTGTCACAGCAATTCCGGAGCTTAGAGAATGGTGAGCAGGGAGCCAGGAGAGGCTCGCCAGTACGAAGCTGCGCTTCGTGCACCCAGCATACTGTAGGGGCAGAACACTGTTCTGCCCTCTGAAAGGGTGCGTTCCGATGAACGTTTCATTAGATGAACGTTCCATTCGTAGTGTAGGGCATAACACCGTTATGCCCTGCGTGGATGCTGTGAAATGAAGGGCACAGCATGCTGTGCCCCTACACCAAAAGGGTATAGGTCATCATACAAAATAGTGTAGGGGCAGAACACTGTTCTGCCCCTACAGAAAAGGATGATAGGTGTTATCAGTTGTCTAAGATTCTTACGTTTCTTATAGGTACTGAAGTTTCTTTGCTGGCGGCACGCAGTCTTCTGGTATTAAAAGCAACCAACAACTAACAACCTCTCTTCTGATAACCAGGAACCGGGAACAAACACACTGTTCTGCGCAGAGGTGAAATGTCTATGAAAATCTTCATTACGGGGGCAAATGGCCAACTCGGTCAAGACCTTCAGAAAGAGTGCAAACGAAGAGGTATAGACTTTGTAGCAACAGACGTACTAAAGAACAGCTCGCAGCGTGCAGCATGCAGCACGCGGTCTTCTGGGTTTGCGAGTAACCAGGAACCGGGAACTGGGAACCGCACTTGTTCTCTGGACATTACTGACCTTCACGCTGTTCCTAAGATTCTTGCTGAAACCAAACCCGACGCAATAATTAACTGCGCTGCCTACAACGCTGTTGATAAAGCAGAAGAAGACTGGAAAACTGCTTTTATGGTGAACAGTTTCGGGCCTAGAAACCTCGCCATCATTTCTGAAGAACTCAGAATTCCTCTTATACACTTCAGCACTGATGCAGTATTCGATGGTACAAAAGGAAGCCCGTATATGATATGGGACGAGCCAAATCCCTTGTCCAAATACGGGCAAAGCAAACTATTCGGAGAGAGGTTAGTGTCTCAGCACTGCACTCGCTCTTTTATTCTTCGACTCAGCTGGGTCTTCGGCATGGGAAACATCAACTTCGTCAAAAAAGTCCTCCAGTGGTCAAAAGAAACTGCAGAGCTCAAGGGAGCATATGACCAGACTTCTTGCCCATCGTACACAGTTGACCTCGCCAGGGCGATTCTCGACTTGCTCAATACTGGCGCCTACGGGCTTTATCACTTAACGAGTTCTGGTTACGCCAGCAAGTATGAACTTGCACAAGAAACGCTGAAGCTTGTCAACTGGAAAGGAACAATCACTCCTGTCAAGAGCTCGGAGTTTGAGTCTGCAGCACAAAGACCTGAGTTCTCAGCCATGGATTCTTTTCCGTTGAAGGAGACCATCGGCTACGAGCTTCCCCACTGGAAAGACGCACTCGCCAGGTTCCTGCAAGAGATCAAAAGGGAGTCTGGTGGTTAAAGGTCTTCTCCAGAACAAAAAGAGTGCTCGATTTAGTTCTGAAGACCCGCGGCTAGAATAGTGCGAACCACACTTCATGTTTTTTGCTCCCAGAGCTTAGATCGTGTGTTATGATAATCGGGTAGTTGAGTCACCGAAAATGGTTTAGCGTTATTGAGGAGGGGCTTTTTTGTGATTGAGCAGCAGCATCTTTACCGAGTTCTTCGCCACGCTCTCTTGATAATGGTTGTGTTATTCCTTGTAGCGTCTTCCATAAACGCCTACGTTCCAGTCATTTTTCGTTACGACGACTACTGCGCCAGTGATGATCAGCAAAGGATGCTTGTAGACAGCAGAATTCTTGAAATACATAACAGACACAGCGTTCCAGTTGTTCTTGGTGTCATCCCTATGAAGAATCCTGACTGCGAAAATCCGACAGCTCCGCTGATTGAAGATGAGAAACGAATGGCACTGCTAAAAGAAAGCATGGCAGAGGGCTTTGTAGAGGTCGCTTTGCATGGATACAATCATGCAAGACTCGCTCAAGAAGGCCAATCAGGCGAGTTTAGTGGTCTTCCATTAGATGAACAGAGAAGACGGATTTCCTTGGGAAAGGAAGCTTTGGAATCTTGGCTAGGCATAGAGGTAGACGTATTCATTCCTCCATTCAACACCTATGATGATACTACTCTCGAAATACTCAACGAAGTGGGTTTCAGGATTATCTCCGCTGGAATGTATACGGGTCCAGAACCAACGCACCTGATCTCTATACCTTATTGGGTTTTGCTCTATCCGATGGATCTTAATTTACTCCTGCAGGAAGCAGAGAAGAGTAACAGCTTTCCTCCCATCGTGGTTCTCTTGCATGAATACGACTTCTTTGAGAGTAATGATAGTCGAGCGGTTATTTCTCTTGATGACTATGAGCGAATAGTCTCTTTCGTTGCATCAAGCAAGAATCTTCAAGGAACAACATTTTCTCAACTGGCAGACGACCAGGATTTGCTCGACAGGTTTCGTTCAGCTACAACGAGGGTGTTCTTGCTTGAATACAACTTAAGACGCTTTGTTCCCGGTCCCTTCAGAAATGGATTTCAAAGAGTGTTCTTCTTTCTTAAACGTAGCATTGGCTTTGCAGGCCTTCTTATAGTCTTGTATATCTTGCTATTCCTAGCTGGTCTTGCTGTTTCTCTTTTCATTAGCAGACTTTTAGGGAACTACAGATCCCTCTGGACAGGCATATCCTTAGTAATGTTCGCTTTATCGGCATATCTGGTTGTAAGAGTAGGACCCTTTGATATCTCATTGCTGGCAGGGTCCGCTAGATACATGATGTTTTCCGTAATCCTTGCCACTCTTATAGGGAGTATCGTTGGAGGAGTACGCTTCTCCAGATCGAAGGTCAGAAGAGCCGTTGAAATACGATCTTGAATGTATCATGATTGAGTTGCAGGCTGGAGTTTCGATGTTGTTATCGGGACAGCGGTTGCCGCAGATTGTTGTGTTTGAGATGCTTTAACGGATATTCTCGGCCATCATTAACTAGTTGACCGCTGTTTCAGCAAGAGCTACTGTGTAAACTGATTAGTCTTTGTGGCACAATAAAGAGATAGGGGGCTTTTCCTTGAAAGATGTTGTCATATTGGGTGCAGGTGTAGCAGGGCTTGGTGCAGCTTTAGCTGCGGGGAAAGAACGAGCAACCGTCTTCGAGAGAAAGAATCACATAGGCGGTACCTGTAGTAGCTTCAAGATCGGTGGTTTCACTTTCGACACGGGCATTCACCTCTCCTTTGGCGACAATAAAGTCTTGAGATCCATCTTCGATCAAACGCCTTACTCAACCCATGTGCCAATGCCATATAACTATTTCAGCGGTATATGGATAAAGCATCCGGTGCAAAGTAACCTCTATCCTCTCCCGCTAGAAATGAAGATCGCAGCAATTAAGGATTTCGTGCAGAGGCCCTCCGATATTGCAATTAACAGCTATGCGGACTGGCTACTATTCCAGTACGGTGAGTATTTGACGCGAACCTTTCACGATGTGTATACGAGAAAATACTGGCGAAAAGACCCCTGCGAGATGACGACAGACTGGATCGGAAATAGAATGAAGCAAGTTGACCTTGAGGAAATCCTGTCAGGAGCTCTCGCTGAAAAGAAGGAGCATGAATACTACATAAACGAGATGCGATATCCAAAAAGTGGCGGATTTGCTGCTTTCCTCGAGCCACTAAAGGACTTGACCGACATCCATTTGGAGAAAAAGGCCGTCCAGATAGATCCCATGAGAAAGCTATTGGCCTTCTCTGATGGCGACAAAGTTGGGTATGATCAACTATTCTGCAGCGTTCCGATGCCGGAAATAGTCGGGATGATCGAAGGAACACCTGAGAAAGTGAGAAGTGCAGCCGAGGCTTTTGCCTGCACTTCTGTTTGTCTGGTATCTGTTGGCTTTGATCTGCCTGACGTATCCGAATATCTTTGGTTCTACGTATATGATGAAGACATCCTGTTTTCGAGAATCTACTCTCCCAGTATTCAGGCAGCCAGCAATGCTCCCGTCAACAAGAGCTCACTGCAGATGGAGTGCTATTTCTCCAAAGAAAGCGATCCGGATATCACGCAAGACTTAGTGAAGGAAAACGCTTTCTATTCTATGAAGAAGCTTGGTTTTCCAGTTGATTCGATCATGTTTGTTGATGTGAGAATCCTGGACTATGCAAATGTGACTTTCACTCATCCAACTGCTAAAGCAAGAAAGGTTGTATCTGACTACCTGGAAAGCCTTGGCATAAACCTTATAGGCAGATATGCCGAGTGGAGATACCTTTGGAGTAATCAGAGCTTTGTGAGTGGATATGATAAAGCGCTTAGAACAGTTAATAGATACGGCTCTTAGCTCGCTGCACACCCAATAGTGGCGTAGGGGCAGAACACCGTTCTGCCCTTCGAAAGGGTGAGTTCCGATTAACGTTCCATCGGTAGTGTAGATGCATAACACCGTTCTGCCCTGGGTTTCAAAGCATTCGAATTGCGATTCAGCAGGAATTAGCATCATCTTATCAATGATGTGAAATGAAGGGCACAGCAGTAGGGTCGAGAACTGGCGCGGTGGGAGTGCAGACCTTGTGAGGCCAGACCGTTTACTCCCCTTTCGGGTGAGTGTCCCCCTCAAGCGGGCCATCTCCTCCGTTTCCAGCTCCCGCCACC
>PWXG01000019.1 GCA_003561215.1 Thermotogales bacterium | reverse complement strand
TGGTTTTAGTTGACATTGCTTAAGTTACATTATAGAATATTCACGTAGCACAATGTGTGCTTGGA
Organism: Thermotogales bacterium; assembly: GCA_003561215.1. Lineage (GTDB taxonomy): Bacteria > Thermotogota > Thermotogae > Petrotogales > Kosmotogaceae > UBA9910. The sequence goes on along the minus strand of PWXG01000019.1, from coordinate 4,662 downwards.
GGGAGGTGTTCGACATGTCAACCAAATTGGGGATGTTCCTTTTCATAGTTCTGCTCGTTGTTATCATTGTGGTAGGATGGACAGCTTTCGCCAGAACAAACCGGGTTAACGATGCTCTTGATACCGCAATGGAAGCAATATCTGAGCTCGAGCAGAACCAGCAGATTCTGATGGCTGCAATCACTGCAGATGATGAGGAGCTAGAGGAACTGAAGAGAGAGCTCGAGGAAACCAGAGATCGGGTAAAGGAGCTAATAGAAGAAGCAAAGGAAATCCTTACTCCTCCTGAGCCTGAACCTATCGAGGAACCACCAGTTAACGATATGCCGCCACCTGGGACGGATCCGGGCTGGTAATTCGTAACAGCTCTCTAATGAGCAAGAAGCAGAAAATCTGATTATTCCTAGATCAAGACACCCGGGGAAGAGCACAGGACCCCGGGTGTTTGTGTCAATACTAATGGGTCCAAAGTGAAGCGTCCTGACGGACCTGGTAGTCTGACTGGGTTTTCAAGAAATGAGAAAACGAGAGCCGTTCCTTAAGCATCAGAAATGCAGACGCAGAAGCGAAATGAAAACAACTTCTGCAGACACATGCTTAGAGAAAGCCTTCCGTACTCGAATACTCTTGTTGGACGCAGTTCAGTTCTCTAGCTCCTCTGCGAGCTGCAACCGATTCTGTCCATCCGCTCTTCTGAAACTGCACTTGTTCTATAACACACACCGTTAGCCGTATAACATAACCTGTCACAAAACCCGCTCTTGTTCTTCTACCCATTCGCTGCTCTTTTCTACTGTACAAAGAAATTTACACTTTGACCGGCATTGGGATAAGGGGCTTTGTCCGCCTTCGCAGGACCAGTGAAGCCGCTCTAGAGTTCAGGGATACTGGAATGCAGAAAAGCGAAACCGATGTTGGAAACAAATTATCCAGTCAAACGGTCTCCTCCAGGGTCTTCAAGAGGTCCTGCGGTATTACTCCGAAAGCATACAGGAAATCTCGCATATCGATCCCCCCGCTTCTGAAACGGGTTCTTTTGATCTCTAGAGTATTCCAGGACAGTAGTGACAAACGGTTACAGAACTATTGGAGAGCATTCCGAGCATTAGCGGACAGCCTCACTTTCGAAGGATGCACAATCTTGAGCAGATCATCCCGATACAAGCTGTAATTGGGTTGATTTCTCAACAAAGACATCTGGTTGTTTGATTGGTCTGCATCTCACTCATATACAAGATAATCAATGCCTGAGATGTTGCAGAAATTGATCAACTCTTTCACGTAGTCACCGTAAACAGCATGACAGTGATTTGATCCATAGGTCGATAGGAACTCACCGATGGGAACCTTCAACCTGGCAAAAGCGTGAGGCCATTCGACCTGAGATTCCCTGGCTTTTTCCTCCGCCTTGCTGCCAAGATCTACGAATTGGGCGGGAATGATGGCCATCCAGTACCTGCCGTTCTTCCTCATCAGCCGAGCAATTGTAACATCGCCCGGAGCAGCAATGTGCCTTACGGATGCTCCTCCTGCAGGGAAGTAGAAACTCTCTGGATAGAACTCTACTTTGTCCAGGTTCTCCTCAGGAACGTAAGACTTTCCGGCAAAATAAGTTGCATGTGAGCCGGAATTACAGAGATCCAGAACATCGAACTCCTCGTCGTAGTGCCTTACGTCGGCAAACAGCACCGGGGAACGGGATATCATCTTCAGTGTCTGCATCGTCAGTGCAGCATCAGAATCTGCTTCCGTAGCGCAGACAACAGGCTCATGATTTCCATCCCAGTCGTAGGGATCGTTCATGAAGGCTTCTGTGACATCCATGGTAACAAAATTGTTTGTCAGTTCAGGCTGCGCTTTGATGCCGATGAAGTCCAGTTCTTCATCATGGATGATAGCTTTCACAACGTAGTAACTCCTGATCTGTTTTTCGAGTTTCTCGGGAGTCAATTGCTTGCCGTCATAGTGAATCTTCTTTACCCTTGATTCAAGCCATTTTCTAGCTCTTATGACCTTGTCCTCGGGAACCTCTTCGCTTCGTCTAACGATCTCATACTGATCAATGTGCTCGATATCTACGCCAAATAGGCTGTTCCATAGATCAACATTGGGAACAGCAGTATACATGCCCATCGGTCTTCCTCCGAAAAGACCGTATCTCATCCCCGTCAATCGTTTCCTTGCAGAAGCTGCCCTTATGTAGGCCATCATATCCTTCAAAACTGCAGGTTGAGCGACATCTCCCCAGATTCTCTTGTTTGTTGTCCCATCATGATCGAGACTGCCTGCTGAAGCCAACATTCCTACCATACCAGGGAACCTTGGGTTAATGTTTCCGAAAAGCAAGAAAGGACCAGGCGCGAACCTACTAGCAATTACACTGAAATGAGGAAACGACCAGACAGCGTAGTTGAAGATTGTTATTTCTGCGCCAAGAGCGTTCAGGCGAATAGCCTCTCTCTTTGCAATAGAAGGTTTCCAGACAACCTCCTCCGCAGTCATCACTTCGATCTCTCCGGTTGCCTCCAACGACGACCTCAGACGCCCTTCAAAATCCCTGTTGACTTTGAGAAGGTCGTTATGGACGAAGCTCCTTCCGTCAGAAAAAGTCATTAGTCCGACCTTGATCTTTGACACAAGCACACCCCCTAATTCATAAAGCGAGACCAGATACTTTTGTTTTGCATTGGTTCTAGAATTCAGTGTACCAGATTGATGGGGAAAATGTGCAGAGACAAGCAAGAGTCGAAATTCCGTGAGGGATGCGACGGCACGGGCACGAAACGTGGCGTCGCACTGGCGATTCTTTCGTCTTCTTTTCTTCGTCCAGGGTTATAATCGATCAAAGAACCATAACCAGCAGATTATGTGCGAAAACCAGTTCTACGGAAGGTGGTAAGATGATGAACAATTGCCGCTTGTCTCAACTCAGTTTCGAGGAACCCTGTGTCAGGGGCTTCTGGCGCAGTGAGAAACGAAAATCATGACCGTCATATCCTGGATAGGCATACTGATATGTCTTTCACAATCAGCTCTGTTGTCCGGCCTGAATCTTGGTCTTTTCTCGCTAAGCAAGCTGGAGCTCAAAGTCGAAGCAAAGAAGGGTAACCCGCTCGCAAGGAAAGTCTTGCAGCTTCGGGATGATGCAAATTTTTCACTAGTGACCATTCTGTGGGGGAATGTCGGTGTAAACGTGATTCTTGCGCTATTGTCAGGTTCTTTGCTAAGCGGAGTTGCAGCGTTCTCCTTCTCAACAGTAGTCATTACTGTTTTTGCTGAAATCATTCCTCAGGCATACTTCACTCGTCACGCCCTGAAAGCCTCAGCAGTCCTGATGCCTCTATTAAGGCTCTACCAGGTTATCTTCTTTCCTGTGGCACGACCGACAGCATGGCTGCTGGATATTTGGCTTGGCGGAGAGGAAATAAGATTCTTCCGCGAACGAGACATGAGAAGGCTTATCCATCTTCATATGGAAGCTGCAGACACCGAGATAAGTGCTATGGAAGGACAAGGAGCACTGAACTTCCTTGAACTCGACGACGTGTCCATGGATGAAGAGGGGGAATCAGTTGATCCGGAGAGTATTCTGAAGCTACAGTTCGAGGGAGATCGTCCTGTCTTTCCCCACATAGATCCCACACCAGAAGACAGGTTTCTCAGTGCTGTCAACAGCTCAGGCAAGAGCTGGATAGTTATCGTTGATCAGGATGGGACTCCGAGGCTTGTGCTTAACGCTGACGAGTTTATACGTGATGCGATGTTCTCTCCCGATCGCTTCAACCCGTACCAACACTGCCACAGACCCGTAGTTGCCCGGGTCCCAAAGAAGAAACTGGGAGAACTCGTTCAACGATTCCGTGTGCGATCGGGCAAGGCAGAAGAAGACATCGTGGACGATGACGTGATTCTTCTGTGGAGTGAGCAACGTCGGATTATCACGGGAACGGATATTCTCGGACGTTTGCTTCGGGGTATTGCAAAGCCGCCTACCAGGGTAGAGCCACAAGCGACTCGAAGCGGGTCAGACGGATGAAGAAACGTAGGATGGATAATGCCATTGCATTTTGGTAGAGTGATTCTGGAGAAGACAATTCCGTCCAAAGGCCTGATCAAGTAGGCTTCAAGGAAGAACTAGCTTTTCGTCGATAGGCGAAGGAGGTGCGGAATGCAGTACATTACATTCAGCCTGTGGTTTACGCTGATCCATACGCTTGCTTATACTCTGGCAGGAGCAATTGCTTTGAAGCTCAGCAAGGATCTCTGCAGAGAAAAGGAAAGACTCCTTGATTGATTACCTCAGAAATATGTCTGATGAGAAAGAGAGCAAGCACGTGCAGAAATGGTTTCTTCCGGCGCAACTTGTCCGTGGTCTGATCCTCTCCATCGTCCTGTGGCCGATAATCAGCTTGCTTGGAGATCTATCATTTGGGATTCGATTTCTGTTCTTATCAACTCTTCTGTTCTTCTACACGGATTTCGCAAGTGCCGTTCCTTTCAACAACAACATCGAGGGCTTCGTGTATATGAAACCGAAATACATGAAGACAGGATCATTCTGGAAACTCTACCTCGAAACGTTTATGTACAGCATAATGATCGGAGCGGTGGCAGGGGGCTTTCTGTTCTGACAGAGAATCATGTTCTGTCTGAATGTAATGC
>PWXG01000109.1 GCA_003561215.1 Thermotogales bacterium | reverse complement strand
ATGCCAATCATATACTCGACCATTTTGGAGATATCCAGGTTCCCGTCCAATTTGGCTGATTTCCCATGTCCCTGCATATCCCAGGTTATTACCCTATACATCTCTCTAAGTGCCATGACCTGTGGATCGAACATCCCATGGTTTAATCCAGCGCCATGGGTGAAAACTATGGCAGGACCATTCTCAAGACCTTGGACCTCATAGTAAATCGGCCCAGCATCACTTTCATAAAACATGTCGCCTCACCTCTGTGCTGTTTCTTGTAGTAATCTTTACAGATGCCTCCGGGCTGTTCTGTCGAAAACACTCTGTCAGTCTCTATCAAATGCTCTCCAAATTCTTTCCCCATTGACGGTAGAAGACAAGAGCACTGATTCCCATCCACTGCTGGTAAGAACCGATAGTCAATCTCTCGAATAATCCAAGATACGCCACATTGCTCTGTACACTCAGTACAGCCATTAAGCCTGTGACTAGAATCAGAGTTGCAGAGATAAGAGAGTAGACAGCATATCCCCTGAAAACTTGAATCTTCCGAAAGCCAAGTCCAACGAGTATCGGACTGATTATCGTCATCGGAGAGACGATTCCAGCAAGTATAAGATGTACCATCCCCCGCACAGTAATCTCTTCACCTCGTGGATCCATCGGAAAGAAAGCCCAAAGAAAACTCAGAACCGTTATAGCTATAAGGATAGTCATACCTGCTTTTAGGAGTCTGTTCCCGAAGCGCCCTACAAAAAGAAACGCAGTTACAGCGAACAGCGTAGCTAGAACCAGCGAGATGCTGAACAAGATGTTGAGCGGGAGTCTGTACGGAGCCTCTGTAGCAGTCAGCTCGCTTATTGCATCGGAGAAGTGGTTGTAATCAGACCACAAGATTCCGCCCAAGATGACCGTGAATGCATACAACAATGGAGCAGAAATCCCCGTAAAAAGACATATCCTTTTCATTGGTTGTTCCCCTTCAACTGAAGATCATTGAGCTAACAACGAGAACCTCTTTCTTGCGATTCCAGAGACCCGCAACTCCGAAGAAAGAGGTAATTCTCCATTCTTGGCAATTATAGCAGTCTTTCACAATGCAGAGTGAGCTTCTAAACTATTCAGACGTCTTCATACCAACAAGATAATCAGAACTACAAGAGCAATAACTAGAAGAAGGGGCAACCAGACTCCCTTCCAGTTGAGTGGTATTTTGCTGCTTCCATCAGGAATCGGTGGCGTTTCCGGATTGAAATACTGCTGGAGCTTTCCCAAAACGGGTGTTCGCTCACCTCCAGTCTTGATCAGACTAAAGAACTCCTCCCTGAGGTGAACCATCTCGTCCTGAGCAGCGCGCAGATGATCGACTGCACCTTCCATAGCATCCCATCTAACAATCTTACGCAGTATAACGAACATGAGCGGTTCGGGAATGTAGAGGAAGAGCTTAATCGCCGACGGTCTCAGCTTCACTCCAGCGCGTCTCAGCGCCCGCAGCGACTCCTTCAGACCGCGAGTTCCCAGCACCAGAGCATCTCTTGTTCGTGCAGTTCTTTCGAGATCAAGCTTTGTTGCATACATCATTGGAACCAGTGCAGGTATGAGCAACCCTACATGGCATTTCAGCCAGTCATCCATGTCCCTTCGGATCTGAATCTTGTACCCTCTCATGGAACCAAGCACTCTCGCAATTTCCCTGGTGCGCTCGGTAATCCTGCCGTCTACCTCACCAATTGGCATTGTCCATTTCTTTCTCTTGTTAACGGAGATCATGCGCATTACATGCCCATCGCGCCCTCCACCGGGAAGCGGAAAGCCGATCAACACCCTGCTTTTCCCGACTGCTTCAACAAGCCTCTTCTGGCCTTCGGCATTGTTCATCATGAAAAGGAACGTGGGTACCTTCTTGTTGGCAGCAAGCACAGGGAGAATCTTGATAGCCTGGTTCTTCCTCATTGTCACTATGACAAGATCGTAGTGATCCGATTCGTTTAACTCATCGACTACCGGAACTCTTGTTTCTGTCTTCACGCCGGTGGTCTGGTCTTCAATCACCACTCCGTGTTCTTTCAGGTCATCAAGGCGTTTACCTCTTGCTAGCAGGTAAACATCGTGACCTGCTTCAGTAAGCCTTTGAGAAAAAAGACTTCCGAAAGGTCCTGCGCCGTAGACAAGTATCTTCATCTGGTCCCTCCCTAGTCTATTGCAGCTTATACGATCCTCGTTCTTGCCTCGAGAAATCCATTATAGAACTCCATAAGACCGTCTCCGGTCTCAATGCATCGCCATAAGAGTAGTCACTTGTCCAATCAAAACCTCGCATTTCTGATTCTGCTTCAAGACCGACACTTAAGAACAAAGCACGGTTATGTTCTACCCTTTATATATGCGATTCATCAGTTTTACTCTGATATACGCTCATATGATCAAACAACCATTCGCAGGTCTACCGTTGCCATGTTGCTATGTATAGCTTTCTATGCGGCCTCATAGGCTGACTGCATTTCTATGCTACCATGATCACTTGAAGCACTTTCGCCCGAAGACATTCTCCTATGAAATCTTTCAAAATCAAGAATTCACAGCAGGAGTAATGGGCGCGATCAATTGACATTACAGACTCTTCAAAGAAAGACACTTGAAAGCCAGCTGGAAACATTATCGGCAAGTGGGCGAGCAAAGGATAGAGTTACCGAAGGATTCATAGCGCCTTCAAACTCTGAGAAAAAGCTGGTTAAACGAGTCTACAATATGAGAAGAGTTATCTAATGCTTCTGCACACTCTGCTTCACACAGTGATTATTCGAGTAACTATTTTTGCCCAATCCCGGAAACAAATGTTTAACGGAGAATCTGGTAATTATGCTCTTAAGGTAATCTTTTCGGCGTGCCGTAGACGTGCTATTTGCCACGCTATAATTTTCTAACCTGATTCTTGAGAAAATCGTCGATTCCGGCGATTGTTCGTGTAACGCTTTCTCTGCTGCACTGAACAGAACTCATGTGACCAATCCTAAAAACACTCTCTGATATCGTTCCAAGTGTTCCCGCTACTCTAATTCCATGTTTAGAAAGCAGGTAGCGGATTAGTTTGCTCGGGCGATAATCTCCTTCAGTGTTACAAGCAGTAAGACCGTTACACTGATCAGAAAAGCTGCCCAGTGGTTTTACTCCCAGCTCAGATAGTTCGTTGCGTAAAACCTGTACTGTGTTTTCGAACATCTTCGTTCTTGCCTCTGTGCCATGGATATCGAGGATGTTCTGAAGGCTTCTTTTCAAGGATTTAATCGTGTTTGTAGGAACTGTCACAGGGAAAGGATGCCAATCATTCCACTTATCATAGTATTCAAGCCAAACACCCAGGTTCGTGAACCAGTATCCCTTCCGATTTCGAGCTCTTTCGAGAAGCCGCTGACTTACAGCTACTATTCCTAAGCCTGGGAGGCATTCCAGACCCTTCTGAGAAGCCGCTGCCAAAGCACCGATTCCCCAGTTATCCATGTCTATTTCCTCGATACCTACGCTTGAAACACCGTCAACAAAAAAGTCAACATTCTGTTCTTTAGCCACAGCTCCTATTTCCTTAAGGGGATTCAGTGTTGCTGTTGTGGTTTCAACATGTACCATGAAGAGTGCGTCAAATTTTTGATTCTTCAGTTCCCGACTTATGATATTAGGATCTGCAGGGATTACAGTGGGAAGTCCAAGCTTCTTCGCTTCGTCATTATAGGAACTGCATATGGCATACACCCTGTCCCCGAACCAACCGTTGCTAGCCACCAGTAGTCGTCGATCTCGACAGAAAGTAGCGCAAATCGCCTCAACTGCAAGGGATCCAGATCCCGGCATTATGAAAGTTAGCCCGGTGTTCCGCAACAGCTTATTCAACATCTTCTGGGCAGTCTTGTAAATATTTGTCCATTCTGGACCGTAGTGTACGGAAGGCTGTCCTGAAAATTCTCTCAATACATCCTCTGCAATCTCCACTGGTCCAGGTATCATCAGTAATTCGCGCACTATATCACCCCTTAAGAATAATCCTTATGTTTAGTACAAAAACACAGTTTCGTTAGCGTAATAGCTCTTAATCAACACATAACCACATTGAGCTATCATTGTTGTATCTGTTTCCTGGTATTCCGTGAAGCTTTCCAACATCATTCGGAGGTGCCGTTATGGGCAGGTTCGCAGAAAGAGTTGCAGTAGTTACAGGAGCGGGATCGGGCATAGGTAGAGCGACAGCAGTTGCATTGGCAGCTGAAGGGGCACATGTCGTTCTTGTGGATATCGATCCTCGAAAATGTGATGAAACTCTGGGTATTGTCAAGGACCTCTCGGCCACATCAATCTCATATGTTTGTGATGTATCAAGTGAGAAGGAACAGGAACACCTCTATGATGAAGTGCTCGAACACTTTGGTGGACTTGATCTCGCTGTTAACAATGCCGGAATAGAGGGAGCGGTAGCTAAGACGGCTGATTATCCTCTAAGTGAGTGGCAAAGGGTACTCGATGTGAATCTGACGGGCATTTTTCTTGGAATGAGGCACCAGATTGTACTAATGCTCGCCCGTGGTAGTGGTGCCATAGTGAACATGTCTTCAGTTCTAGGTTGTGTGGCCGTTGAGAATTTCCCTGCCTATGTCGCTACCAAGCACGCAATAATCGGTCTGACAAAAGCCGCATCGGTAGAGTACTCTTCAAGAGGTATAAGAATCAACGCTGTTTGTCCTGCAACAATAGATACACCAATGGT
>PWXG01000004.1 GCA_003561215.1 Thermotogales bacterium | reverse complement strand
GTTCACAACATACTTCAGCCGGTTGATCAGTGTTGTGCGGTAGGTCGTGTCGCCGGCCGCCTCACCGAGCGCCAGCGTAAGCGGATGGGCACCGTTCCAGCCGTTGTTCCTGGTCCCGCGGTCGGTCTCTTCGTAGATGGGGTGCGGCATCGCGGCCGCCTGCGAGAGCATCGCCCCAGTGGGAGCAAGAGGCGCTTCTCCGGCGGGCGGCATGGATACCGATTCCAGCCCCTGAATCTGGAAGGTGATCTGGTTCTCCGATGCCTGCCGCCACGCGCCGTCGGCCGTACGCCGCCAGAACAGCAGGTTGTAGCATGTAGATCCAACCGCCATGCTGCCGACTGTGGTGAAGACCTCGCCGGGCTCCAAGATGCGGTTGTAGAGTTCTGTTGCACCACCCTCGGCCGGACCGGAATAGTAGCGCAGCTCAAAGCCGTCGGGCACTATCACCGCCGGATCGATGCTTACCCGCCGCCGCCCCTCGGGCGCCTCGTCGCGGACCTCAAACGCGTCCCACAGCGACGCGGCGATGAACGGCGGAAAGCCGTCACCTCCGATCTCGGACTCCGGCTCGGCCTGCACGATGAAGGTGCGCGAGGCCGCCCCCGCGCGCCGGCCGCCGGAGGTGAAGCCGACCACATCAAGCCGGTAGGTTCCCGCCGTTAGTCCCCCGCCCACCTCAGTTGTTTCACCGCTTCCTGCGGGCGCTCCGTTGATAAACCAGCTGTAGAACACATCCTCGCCGCCGGCGTTGTCGGTGGAGGCCGAAACCGAGAACTTTTCACCGGGCTCCACGCTCTCGGGCACGCCGGCAATACTCACACGAAGCGGATCGTCGAGCTCAGGCGTTATTACAATATCAACATCACCGCTGGGGACGCTGATTTCGCCGAACTCGAAACTGCCGGAGGTGCGCGCATCCTGCGCAATGCGAACCGCCTCAACCACCCCGCCTACAACCGTCTCGCCGTCGAGCAACTGCAGCGCCAGGGTGTAGTAGCCGGCATTGATGTCATCGGTCTTGAACACAGCCGGGCTGCTGCCGGTAAGCGCAAAGTCAATCTCAATTTCCGACCGGTCGGAGCCTATGAGCTTGGCCGAGATCTTGGGCTCAGCCAAGCCCCCGTCCTCCCAGTTGACCTCAAGCTCCAGCGTACCCGGCCCCGGAAGCGCCTTCACTTCAATAGACAAGCTCTGCACCAAGCCCGCCCGGACATCCGCATTGCCGCTGCCTGATCCAATGTGGTCGCCGCTGTCGTTGAAAGCATCCACTCTCACCGCCCAGCTGCCGACCGTAAGATTCTCTACCAACCTGGCGCCGAAAGAGCCGTCGTCAAAACTCAGCGAGAAGCTCTCATCGCCGGGTCCGCTGCCGCTGATCTGGTAACGCGCCGGATCCATGCTGATGTCGGGCAGCAGGCTGAGGCCTTGGAGAGACCCCAGCGATATGCGCAGCGACCCGGTGGTTGCCTCCGCGCTCTGCTCGCTGGGGCTCTGGTCGCTTACACTGTGAAACGCCTGGTCGCAGGCGGCGAGCACCACCACCGCCGCAAGCGCGAGTATCCAAGCCGCTGCGGCTATTGTACCAATCTTCGTCCGTTCCAAAACTCTCCCTCCTCCGGTAGTGCCCGCCGCCGATTGCCGATTCAGCCGTTGCATTTCTAGTGTAGCGACCATTTCACGTACCAGCCGCTGCCGGGCTGAGCGTCGTCACACATTGAGGTGTGCAGCTTCGACTGTCCTTCGGCATTCACCGACCTGACGGCAAACTCGTATGTGCCGTAATCCAGAAGCTCCTGTGTTACCGTGAACCGCGGCTGCGCCCCGGCCTCCGCCTCTCCGAGAAAGCTCCACTCGTATTCATTGCGCGCGCGGTAGTAAACGCGATAGTGCTCAGCTGAAGCGTTGCCCGGCGGGTCCCACCCAAGCGTGAAGCTGTCGCCCCGCGCCTCAAGCGGTTCGCCGACCTTGTTGAGCACGTTGAACTCTGCGCTGATCTCCGCCGTTGAGCCTTTGAGCACCCGCGCTGTGTACACGCTGCCGGCTACCCGTACCTCGCCGTCGTAGAGCTTGACCGCAACGTGGTAGCTGCCGGCGGCAAGCTCGGTGAGCTCGCGCTCGGCGAAGCCGCCGGAGACTATGGGCAGCGAGGCGGCCGTTGTCTCGCCGTCGGGGCCGGTGATCTTGACGTTCGCCGAGGGGTCGACGGTGTGCTCGGTATTCCACTGCGCGGTGGCGCGAATACCGCCGGCTCCCTCGGCCGGCTGAAGCGCCAACTCAAGCGGTGTTGTACCGTTAGCCTGCACCTCAACGGCGGCTTCACCTTCCAGGATAACCTCATCATTTTCGTTCAGCCCCTCCCCCCGTACCGTCCACTCGCCGGCGACCAGCCCGGTAACCGTTCGGCCGCCGTCGCCGGAGAACACTGAAAAGCTCGCCCCGCGCGGCCCGCTTCCGCTGAAGAGGTAACTCTCCGGGCTCAGCTGCTGCGTGTTTTCGGCGCTCTTAGCCGCCGCGGTGACCCCAAGCGACAGCGAGCCTCCGCCGCCGCTCTGCCCGCCGGGACCGAGCGCTTGGCTGCAGGAAACCGCCGCTGCCGCCACTGCGGCACAAAGCAGCGCCGCAAGCACACGTCGCAGAGGTCTAAACCGGTGCGCGGTCACCGCAGTCACCGGCCGTGCGCGCCGCCGCGGCGCCGAGCAAACCGCGCCGCGCTTTCGTTTAATTGCAGTACACATAACTTAAGGCTGCTCCACGGTCAGCTGGTGCGTTGCCGAGCCGGAGCGCCGTCCGTCTGCGGTGACCGCCACAACATCCAGCCGATAGGTTCCAGGCGACAGGTTTTCGCCTATATCCAGCGTTGGACCGGTTCCGGCGCTTTCAGCGTTGAGGTACCACCGGTAGGCAATCTCGCTGCCGCCGGCGTTGGCAACCTCCGCCTGCGCCGTGACACTCGAGCGGTACGCTATGGCGGAAGGCGCCTGTGTAATTGAAACCTCAAGCGGGTCATCCATCTCCGAGACTACACTGATGTCTATTTCACCGGTAGGATGATTGAGATCGTCAAAACTGAACTCGCCCCTGGTGCGGCCTCCTTTCACCACGCGCACCGCGTCCACCGCTCCGGCGAGAACTTGATCACCGTCGATGAGCTGCAGCGTGAGCGTGTAGTAGCCCGCTTCTATTTCGTCACTCCAGAACTCAGCCTTACCGGGCTCCGGCATCTCAAAACCGAGCTTCTCAGATCGGCCTTGGGCGTCGGCTAATGCGGCGGTTAACTCAGGATCAGCCAACTCCTCTTGCGGCCAGGTTACCAGCAGCGACAGCGAGCCGGTTCCGCTGAGCGGCCGCACGGTGATGTGTACCGGCGCCAGCTCGCCTGATTTGACCTCTACCGTCGCGCTGCCGTATCCAATTTCCTGTTCTGCGGCGTTGAACGCCGACACTTCTACCCGCCACTCGCCGATGCGTATGTCGGTGATGTCGCTTTCCCCGCCTGAGCTGGACTCGGTGAAGCTTGCCCCTGACGGGCCGGTGCCGGTGATACGATACTCAGCCGGCTGCATGTCAAGGTTCGATTGCGACGACAGTGCGCCGAGGGCAGCGGAGGCCTCGATGTGCGACGGGTCGATGGTAACCCGCATCGCGCCGCGGTCTTTGGAAAGCTCGGTGAGCGGAACATCGCACGCCGCGAGGCTCGCCCCCGCAAACAGCAGCGCAGCCAGGGCGACACCTCCGCGCACCCGGCTGCGCGAGCTGCTGTGAACAGCGGCGGCACGCACCTGTTCACCTATAGAACCAACGTATTTCACAGTCCCCCCCCAGTAATCACCTTGATGAATCTCTACCAAGTTACAGCAAAATGCGCGCCAAGCTATCGCGAAATGTGTACACCTGGTTATCTTCATGCTGAGGGGAGAAATAGCGCCGTGTGTTCGCGGTTACCATCTTGTGGCTGAAGCGGCTAGTGTGCACAAAACATGACTATATTTGCGCTGTCGTTACGTATATGTCATTGGCGCTCCAGGATGTAGATCAGATTCACCCGCATTGCCGCCAACTGAGCGCGCGCCTCGCCTTCTACAAAGCCGGCGGCGGGCCGGTGTCGTCACCCACCACCTGAAAGCTGTAGGAGGCCGAGCCCGAGCGCCTCCCGCCGGAAGTGAAGCCGACCGCATCCAGCCGATATAGCCCTTCGGCAAGCTCGGGACCAACCTCGAGCGTCTCGCCGCTTCCGGCGTTTACGCCGTTAAGATACCAGCGGTAGAACACCTGTTTTCCGAAGGCGTTATCAGCCGAAGCCGCGAGCGCGACGGTTTCGCCGGGCGCAACGGTCTCGCGCCCGCCGGCAATAGACACGCTCAACGGCGGGTCGAGCTCGGGCGTAATTGCCACGTTTACACCGCCGGCAGGCTTGTTGAGGTTGTGAAACTCAAAGACGCCTCGTGTCCGCGCGTTATCTTCGATGCGAACGTCCACCGCCACGGCGGCCACAACGGTTTCATCGTCATACAGCTGCAGTGCGAGCGTGTAGGTACCTGCATCAAACTGCCCGCCCGCAAACTCCCCACGGTTCTGCTGTATCATGCTGAACGGCAGCTCAGTCTCAGCCCCGTCGGAACCTATCAACCGCGCCGAGATTGCCGGCTGCGCCACGCGCCCTTCAGGCCAGCTCACGTGAAGCTCCAGTATTCCCGGCCGCGGGGGCGGCTGCAGCGCGATCGGCAGGCCGCGTACCAAACCAGGTGCTACGTTGGCGTTGC
>PWXG01000127.1 GCA_003561215.1 Thermotogales bacterium | reverse complement strand
ATCCCAGAGATCAGCGTATTCGAGTCAACCATTATTCTCATCATTGTATAGCTCTTCGAATAGCTTCTTTCTTACTTGCTCGAGTTCGTTTTCAAGATCCTTTTTGGAATAGCCTTTGGCCTTCGCTTCTGCCTGAATCTCCCTTACTGCAAGCTCAAGCGGCGAGATCAACTCGTACACTATCTTGTTGCCGCTAACCGACACTTTGAACCGACTTTCAGGAGTAATTCTCAGCTTTTCTCTCGCTTCTTTGGGTATTGTTATCTGTCCTCGCTCAGTGGGTCTCAGGAGTTTCTTTGCCATGTGAACACCTCCTACAAGTAATTATATAATATGTATTCATATTTCAAAAGAGCTGAAATCATGATCACTTATATACAGCAGTCTTTCGATATTTTCCTTGGATATCGTGTGTGCGCAACTTGAAGTCTCTTACTCATATCTCATTGTCTTTGTGCAAGTTGATTCTGTCGACACTAATCCGAAAGTCAGAAGCGAGTCAGCAGAATCACCCTGAGAAGCGGATTGAGCAAAGAACGCTCAAGAAGCGAAGCGTGAAAGAACATCACGCGAAGCTTAAGACCAAAACCAGGTCTGAAGCGGAACCACAAGAACAGTGGCGAAGTGATTTAGAACTTTCGAGGTCATTGCAAGCGCGACGGAACTCTTGTATCTTGCTCTATCAGTTGGTTTTATCGCACGTCGCAAGTCCGGTTTCTCGTAAGTCGTTTCTTGATCTTCACTATACCCTCTACCTGCTTCTCAACCTGATCTTGAACCCCGCCCTTGATCACCCGCACTTACTCAACCGCCCCTTTCCAACCGATCTATTCACCCGCCTTTGTTCTGATGTATCTGTCGCACGCACGGCGACCTTTTTGTGTTTTGCTTCGTCTCGCCATACTTGCCCCATAATGTCTTAGGTCGTCTCGTGCTTCAAGCTCGAACCTTCAACTGCTTGCTCATAGAAACTGATCAACTCTCGCAGCAAGAGAAGCTTCTGACTGAGTATGGTTGATGATATACTGTTAATAAGTGTTTAAGTATAAATTCAAAACCGTTTCTCCCGCGTGTGTGTTTTGGGAACGCGTCAGCGTCCATTATCTAATGCTGGAGAGGGGGAAGACTCATGAAGAGGAAAGCACTTCTGGCAATTCTCTCATTAGTCATGATACTACTGCTAGTAGCCTGTCCGGACAAAAAGATCATCGACGACGAGGAACCTTGTACGGAATACACAGTTGAGGTATTAAAGCCTGAGGGAGAAGGAACAGTTACACCAGGTCCTGATACATATACGCATCAAGAAGGTGAAATACTAGAACTTGAAGCAGAACCAGAAGAAGGTTGGGAGTTTGTCAAATGGATTGTGACAGTTGATGGTGAAAAGCAGGAGTACAAGGATCCAGTTCTGGAGTTGACTGTAGTTGGAGATATGACGATCAAGGCTGTCTTTGAAGAAGAAGAACCTGGTGTACACACTCTAACAATAAACATAGAAGGACAGGGTGATGTAGAAAAAGACCCGGATAAAGCCCTTTACTCAGATGGTGAGATAGTCGAACTTACAGCGATTCCCGAGTCAGGGTGGGACTTCATTGAATGGAGTGGAGACTTGACAGCTTGGGACACCACTGTAGACATAACGATGGATGGAGACAAGGAAGTTACGGCTGTCTTCGCAGCGGAAACATACGCCATATCTGTGGTCATATACGGAGAGGGAAGAGTGGAAAAGGACCCGGAACCCCCATATACATATGGAGATATAGTGGAACTTACAGCGATTCCAGAACCAGGGTGGGAATTCACGGAATGGGGTGCACACCTATCAGGTTCGGACAACCCTCAATTCTTTACGGTCTACCACTCCTCCGAAGTCTTTGCATACTTTGACGAGATAGAGCCTGATGAGTAGACGATAAACTCTGCTGTACAGGATAATCACTCAGAAGCCCATTGCACGTTTACCCAGTTCCATTAAGAACAGAAGCTTTGGATAGTCACGTAAGCATAGACGCCGATGGTTAGGCAGCGAAAGCTCTCCAAGATAGTGACTACTGATTACTCCGATGCTTGGTTTAGACAAGACCACGAAGAAGGCTGACAAGTGAATGCGTTGGCTACATTGTTGTTTGAGATGGAGGGAGAAGCACGAGTTGCTTTCTATGATTAATACAAGACAGAACCCCACTTATAGGCGGGGTTCTGTCTTTTGAATCAGAAAGTCAGGGATTCAGTAGATCCATGAGGCCTATTCTACGCCTCGGCGAGGAGTTAATGACTTCGCGGAGTCACTGAAGACTTGTGAACCAGTACACCTTCAGTGAAACTTATTCAGTGACCTGTAACCCGCTCTTGTGAAGCGTCCCACTCTCGCAAAATCCTAAAACCACTCCTATAGAGAATCTCATCCCGGTCTGTTTTTGTCGAAATGCCGGCTTTCTCGCACAGCGGAACTCTCGTATATTGCTCTATCATTTGGTTTTGTCGTACGTCGGACGTCGGAGTTTTCGCAAGTCGGCACTCTGGTGTCTTGTCTTTTTGCTTCAACCTTAAACCCTAAACTGCCCCATAGACTCGGTCGCCGATGAACTGTCTGTCTCCTTAGTAGGAGCTGCATACTATATGTGCCTCACTTGCACCTGAACTCTTGCAGACACTTTTCATGACGCGTCTTTGAAAACCAGAACATCAACTCGGCCTGTTTCTTCTTCATTCGCAAAAATGGAGGCCCCATTTTTCTATAGCATACGTTAAGCTAACTGCGGTTAATGAAAGTTAATGCATAACACGGCGTTGTCTGCAGGAACTGCAGAGAAGCATTGTTGCAGAAAGCCGCTACAAGAAGCGATGTCGAACAGAGAACGCTCGAGAAGCGTGAAACACCTGTTCCCAGTTCCTGGTTTTTCGTTCTCATTTGGAAAAGTCAGATATCTATTTCGCGGTTTCTTCTGGCACGGAGTGGTACGGGCACACCGAAGGTGTACGGTGCACCGAAGCGAACTTCTTCGGTACTGGCACGCAGTAAACTGCATACTGGCGTGGCATACTCCTGCCACCACCAGATGGCTCTTCCGCCCTTCAGAGTGAAACTCTCTGAAAGCTTCTCAGTATTTGATGCGCGATCGAGCCACGATAGCAGTATAGAGACCTTCTCGAGTATTTCTTGTCGATAGCCTGTCTGACCAGATAGTCTGGATAGAGTTTCTCTGGATAATCTCACTGCTCATCCCATCCTTCATCCCACATGTATTCGGGAACCGCCAGGTTCCATTCTTTTGCTAGTTTGACTCTGTCGACCCGTGACCGATCGAAGTAATGGACCGAAGCAGGAATCATTTCTTTCAGTTCGTTCAAGAAGGTCTGGTCGTTGCCTATGATATTCGGGTGCTTTTGTAGGAAGAAACCAACCTTGGCATTCGTGGTGGAATTGCAGAGCGCTTTCAGATACTTCAGCAAGTTCCCACTGTCGAGATACTCGACCGTTTGTAGAGAGCGCCAGACTTCTTCAAATCCTCCACATAGCTTGGGCCTGTCAAGCATATCTACAAAGGTTCTCTCCCTGCTTGTTATGAAAACTGTTCTGCCTCTTATATCTACCTGATCCGTGAGTATGTAGTAGTTACTTGATCGGAGCAGGCTCTTAGAGGGGCGAGTTGGTATGTATTGGATTCCCCTGAATATGAAAGGACGCACACTCTTCTTAGTCAGGAATGTCCTGGTGTTGAGAAGTGAGTAGGCATTTCCCTTAAACTCCTGAGCAGTATGATACGCAAGAATCGCATCGCTTGTTCTCTTTCCTGCAATGAGAAATGAGTCAGGGTTGTATTCTTCTGCGTTCTGGTTTAGGGGAACGACGGCATAAAGACCACGACATATCTTGAGAATCCGGCCTCTCTTGACATGGTAACTCAAAAGAACGCTGTAGTTTTCAAGGCTCTTCGATCCACTCTTACTCAAAAACCTCTTCAGTTCATCCGTTGTGAAGACAGGAAATTCCTCAAAAAAGAGTTCTAGTCTCACTTGATCTCCTCAAGTAGTTGACATTGATTATCACATAATATAAATAGTTTATACTTTATGATACTCCTTGTCAAGTCTCAAGAAAAGGGACTTCGCTTTTTGCCTTACTGGTACCACAGCTAAGCCTATTTGTATAATGGGATCTCAAGAGGCACAATTCTTACTGTTGCTGCTCTTGCGCAGAAAGTATCCAAAGATTAGACGCGCGACGCTGCTTACAGTCTGAGTTTTTTGCAGTATGCTGCAGCAATAGGAAGGAACCAGTGGTTGTATACTCTTGCATCTCTCAATCCCGCCAGTTCATCAGGTAAGTGATCATGACCCTTCATAAGCTCTCTCCTTCATAAGTGTCAGGTTGATCTGTGTGATTTCTTCCACGATCTCCTGTAGTCTGTGATACTGTTCAATCCCCTTCAAAGCAGCAGATACCTGTGACTTTGGAACATACTTCTGGCGTTGACGTCCTTCTTCCTGAACCACAAGGTAATGCCGAGGACCATGACGATTGCCTGTGTGACAGGAACAGTTTGGGCGTGAACAGGTTGAATATCTCTCAAACCATGATCCGTGAACAAGATGAGAAAGGTTGCTCAATTCCTTGAGCAGTATTGCTCTTCTGGATATTAGCTCTTCAATACTCTTGTTTGACATAACACTATCATAGCGTACATAGTAAATGCTATACAAGATATGAGATAAGACTCTTTCTGTAATGCCCGAGAAAATAGTAATCAGAACTGTCAGAAAAGATGAGGAATGTGGTTGCACAGCAAGCGCCGTTTGAAAAAATCGT
>PWXG01000002.1 GCA_003561215.1 Thermotogales bacterium | reverse complement strand
TCGAAACTCCTGGCATCTACCAGACCCATGTTGGTCAGTTTCAGTTCCGGTATCACCGATAACTGAACAAACGAAAGAGACATGAACAGATCGGTGAGTACTGATCCCATTTTGATAGCCTGTGATTTCATCATTCTTATTCCATCAGCTACTTCTGCGCTGGGCCCGCTAGACATGAGGCCGGCAATTTGTAAAGGCAGTTCTGCAACGACTCTTCCGTCTTCTGCTGCTACCAGACCTCCTCCAAGCTCGATTACCCTGTTGGCAGCAACCACCATATCTCGATCGTTTGTTCCGAGCACTCCCATGTTGTGAGCATCATGGCCGACCGATGTCGCGACAGCTCCACGTTTCAGCCCTGTGCCTGTAACAAAACCCACAGAGATGGACTTCTCTTCAGTATACCTGCATACAGAAGCGGCCTTGAGAATGTCTCTTCTTGTGTCAGAGACAGTTGAGCTGTTCAGCAAGAGCGGCTGCATGATCCGCTCCTTGGTAAGAACTTCCTCGCCGAAAAGCTCTATAACCCTTATTTTTGAACTGATAGCGATGACTTTGAAATCCGACTCCTCAACGTATGGACATCTGAAAGTGTTGACATTTTCCAGCGATCTATCATTCGGTTTTATCTTGCAGGTTAGCTGACCTTCCTCTGCAACAACCTGCGAGTCTTTTATTACTATCCTGGGAATGAAGCTATTGAGATCATCGACAATAACAAGATCTGCCTTATATCCAGGAGCAATTGCACCCATCGACCTGAGATTGTAATGGCGCGCAGTGTTGATTGTTGCACAACGGATAGCCATTATTGGGTCTATACCTGCGCGAATAGCTGTTCTAATCATGTAGTCAATGTGTCCCTCTGTAAGAATATCGCCAGGGTGTTTGTCATCCGTGCAGAAAGAAATCGACGGATAAGTCTTTTCATTGATAATAGGAATCAGCGCCTTGAGATTCTTTGCCACACTACCTTCTCTGACGAGAATCTGCATCCCTCGAGCAAGCTTCTCCTGAGCTTCCTGTGGAGTTGAACACTCATGATCTGATCTTACGAAGGCGGCTACATAAGCGTTCAGGTCTTTTCCGAAGCCCCCTGGATAATGTCCGTCGATTTTCTTATATTTATGCCTGAGTAGTTCGATTTTCGCTATTGACTCACTGTCACCATTGATTATGTCGGGATAGTTCATCACTTCACCAAGTCCCAGTACGCGAGGATGCTTCTCCAGGAAACCTATCATGTTTATGACACCAAGCGTCGCGCCGTTTGTCTCCATCTTCGTTGCAGGCACGGCTGAAGGGAGCATGATATACAGATTTAGGGGAACGCCTTCTGTAGACAGGAGCATGTATTCGATTCCTCGTAATCCCAGGACATTTGCTATTTCGTGTGGGTCTGCAATTGCAGTTGTAGTTCCTCTTGGAAGAACAGTCTTGGCGAATTCGACAGGCGAAACCATGGAAGATTCTATGTGCATATGCGCATCAATGAGACCGGGGACAACGTATGCTCCGTTGATATCGATTATCCTGTGCGCATTATCGTAGTTGCCTATTCCAGCAATGCGCTTTCCAAAAAGCGCAATATCACCTTCTTCGATATCACCACTAAAGACATTAACTACCTTGCAGTTCTTCAGCACAATGTCTGCCGGCACTTTTCCCCGCGCAACTGGCACGATATCAATAATCTCCATGAACCCACCCCTTGGTAAAGCCCCTGCTTTCGCAGGGGCTGAAATCATTCAAATGGAGATTCCAGAGAGCGATTCCGTATTTCCGAAAGCACGTTATCCAGAAACTCCTCTAGCGGCGTCGAACCAAGATCGGTCTCGCTTCGAAGTCTTACAGCAATAGTTCCTGAGCTTTGCTCCATGTCGCCAACTATCAGCATATAAGGGATCTTGTTCATCTGCGCTTCTCTGATTTTGTAGTTCGTAGACCTCTGGCGGTCATCGACCTCGACACGCAACCCCTTCTTCTTGAGAATCGAAGCAACACTCCATGCATAATCCGCGTGGCGGTCTGCAATCGCTATGATCTTTGCCTGTACAGGTGCAAGCCATGTGGGGAAAGCTCCTCCGAAGTGTTCCACGATGATTCCAAAGAACCTGTCAATTGAACCGTATATGGCCCGGTGTATCATTACAGGTTGCACTTCACGATTGTCAGGATCTATGTAGGTCAACTCAAAGCGCACAGGCATGAGGAAATCTAGTTGAATCGTTGCGCATTGCCATTCTCTGCCCAGGGAATCCTTGATATGGAAATCTATCTTTGGCCCGTAGAATGCTCCATCCCCTTCGTTGACTCGATATTCCAGGCCGGAGCTGTCAAGAGCATTCTTGAGAGCCTGTGTCGCGAGTTCCCAGGACTCTATGTTTCCCATGAAGTTCTCGGGCCTCGTGCTGAGTTCTGCCCTGTAATTGAAGCCAAAAGGCTCGTATGTCAGACTAACGAACTCTATCACCTTTTCTATCTCTGCTTCCATCTGGTCACGTGTACAGAATACATGGGCGTCGTCCTGGATAAAACCCCGGACTCGGAATAACCCATGGAGAACACCACTTCTCTCGTACCTGTGGACTCTTCCGAATTCGAAGAGCTTCAGAGGTAGATCCCGATAACTCACTGTATCTGCCTTGTAAACCAGCATGTGACCGGGGCAGTTCATCGGCTTGATGGCGTACTTCTGCTCGTCCTTTTCGATGAAGTACATGTTCTCCCTGTAATGATCCCAATGACCCGATTTATGCCACAATGCTTCATTCATCACGAGGGGGGTGTCGATTTCCTCGTAACCGTGCGCTTGATGCAACTCCCTTGCAAATCTCATTAGCTCGTTTAGTACCACGGTTCCCTTAGGATGGTAGATTGCCATGCCTGGAGCATAGGCGGAACTGAAGCCGAACAGTCCAAGTTGAGGCCCAAGTTTCCTGTGATCGCGTTTCTTCGCTTCTTCGATCATCTTCAGGTGTTCCTCGAGCTCGGCTTTCTTTGAAAACGCCGTACCATAGATACGCTGAAGCATGGCGTTTCTTTCGTCACCGCGCCAATAAGCGCCTGAGACCGATATGAGCTTGAAGTATTTCACTGCTCCGGTCGAGGAAGCGTGGGGACCTCTACAAAGGTCTACGAAATCTCCTTGCTTGTAGAAAGTGGCCGTATCCGATTCCAGTTCCTGTATGAGTTCGACCTTGTAATCCTCGCCTTTCTCTTTCATGAGCTCAACAGCTTCTTCTCTGGGCAGCTCGAAGCGCTCTACGGGAAGGTCTTCCTCAATTATCTTGCGCATCTTTTCTTCGATCCTGGCAAGATCATCTTCGGAAAACCTTGTCGATCCTATGTCAAAATCGTAGTAGAAGCCATTTTCGATTACCGGACCTATACCGAGCTTGACCTTTGAGTCACCAAAGAGGCGCTTCACAGCCTGTGCCAAAATGTGAGAAAAAGTATGTCTGAAAAAGTGCGGAGCTTCAGGATCTTTCTCAAGGATCAAACGGAGTTCGCAGTTCGAATCCAGAGGTCTCGTAAGGTCCCACAATTTTCCGTCAACCTTCGCGCCTATTGCTCTTTTCGCAAGAGCTTTGGAAATTTCCTCAGCAATATCAATCGGTCTTATTCCCGCCGGATGCTCAACGACTGAATTATCCGGCAACTGCACCTTTATTCCCATAACTATCCTCCTAGTCTAATGTCACTGCAACGGCTTCGATCTCCAGCGGTGCGTCTTTGGGCAGTCTTCTGACCTCCACGACAGCCCTGGCAGGTCTGTGATCCTCAAAGTACGTTGAGTAGATCTCGTTGAATGTGCCGAATCTGCTCATATCAGTCAGATAGACATTTATCTTGACGACCCTGTCGATGCTGGAACCGGAAGCAGTGACCACGTGAATTACGTTCTCAATGGTTTGTTTGACTGCCTTCTCGAAATCCGTGATAAGCTCGCCGGTCGATGGGTCGAGGGGCAGCTGACCAGACACGTAAACAAACCCGTTAACCTCGATCGCCTGGGAATAAGGTCCGACAGCAGCCGGTGCACCTTGTGTGCGAATTGTCCTCAACACGTGATCACCTCCGTTTGGACAATTATATCACCGGAAGCCGGAACTATTTGACCCTGGTGGTACGGAATGATCTGTTCATGGCGTTATGAGGCAATGTAAAATGGTGTCATGGTCAATATGATCAGAGCAAAGACGGCGGTTTCCAAAACGAAGATCCCGGTGGGGGATTTCACTGTGAACCCGTATATTGGATGCAGCATAGGATGCAAATACTGCTTCGCGCGTTTCATTGGACCTTTCAAGAGTCGAGGCACAGACTGGGGCAAAGACATATTCGTCAAGGAGAACATAGCCGAACTCCTGCGGAAAGAAATCGGCAAGCTTCCCAGAGGCACGTTTTTTGTGTCGACAGTGTGTGATCCATATCAGCACATAGAGAGAAAAACGATGCTCTCGCGCAGAATTCTTGAATTGCTAATATCAAGGTCGTTTCCAATATTCTTGATGACTAAATCTTCGCTGATAACAAGAGACATCGATCTGCTGCAAAGAGCTGAAGATCTATACGTCATGATAAGTATCACTACGGACAGGAATGATGTTCTGAAGATTCTCGAGCCAGGCGGGATTTCATTCGAAGAACGGATTAACACGCTGAAAATACTGAAAGAAGCGGGCATTGAGGTAGGTGCGTTTGTTGGGCCTGTGCTTCCCATGAACCATGAGCGAGTAGTTGGAGAGATTGCAGCAGTGACCAACCACGTCACTCTTGATCCGCTGAATTACTCATGGCAGGTGAAGAGCATTTTCCAAAAGCACGGTTGGGACTACTGGCT
>PWXG01000066.1 GCA_003561215.1 Thermotogales bacterium | reverse complement strand
CAATGCTATAATCGGTTAAACATATTCAAGAGAGGAGCATCGATCTGATGAAGCGTTCTTACAAACTAACTATTCTTGGTCTATTGTCTCTGTTAATGATAATGGTTCTTGCTGGTTGTCCTCTTCCTAGCATTATGCCAGCCTCAATTACTGGTCAGATAAGTCCTTACACAGGAAGTGTAGTAGCTTCGTCCCGCTCATGGACAGGTGCTTCATTGCCCATCTATGAGTCTGAAACTCAAAAGTCAGTTGCTGGAGAATTCGTTCCCGGCGAGTTCATACTCATAATAGATTCCTCGTTCAGCAGCGATTTCGTGAAACGTTCTTTATCGAGCATTCGTTCTAATAGTGTTCAGGTAACTAGAGTAGTTGAAACTGCTGACGGATCACTTAAATACATGGTTGTTCGAGCTGAAGATGAAGACTATGAAAGGCTAAAAAGCATACCGGGTGTTGTATCTGTTGAGCGCAACGACATTTTTAGAGTACTGTCAGATTTTCAGGATGTTGGTACAAAGACACCGAATGATCCTCGTTATAACGACCAGAAGTGGCATTATGAAATGATTAACCTTCCCAAGACGTGGTCGATAACAACAGGTTCACAGCTAGTAGTTGTTGCTGTAATTGATTCTGGAGTGGATTTTAGCCATCCAGATCTTCAGGGTGTGTTCTATGACACTGGGTGGGATTTTGTCGACAAGAATGCTTTCCCTCAAGATGTTCACGGCCACGGTACTCACGTAGCTGGAACAGTTGCGGCACTCACAAACAACGGAAAAGGCGTCGCCGGGGTTACCTGGGGCGGGGAAAATGGGGTGAAGATTCTTCCAATAAGAGTTCTTGATGGAGCAGGAAATGGAACAGCAGAAAATGTTGCTAATGGAATCATCTACGCCGTTGAACATGGAGCACGTATCATCAACCTCAGCTTGGGAAGCCGCGGAGATAGTTCGATAATAACGAATGCTGTTAAATATGCATACAAGAACGATGTGGTTATAATAGCTGCCTCTGGGAACTACAAGCAAGGAGAATCAACTGCTGTGATGTTCCCTGCTGCTTATTTTGAAACAATAGCGGTAGGAGCAGTTGGACCTGCAGGGCAAATAACGCAATACTCCTGCTTTGGTACCCAGGTTGATGTGGTTGCTCCTGGAGGAACCTCAAGAGCCTCCGGTAATGGCGTCTTAAGCACCGTGATCACTGCTAACGAGTACGACTATGATGTAGGAACATCAATGGCAGCTCCCCATGTTGCTGGTCTGGTTGCACTCCTTATGACCAGAGGTATTTCAGGCGTTGAGAGTATCAGGGAAATCCTTTCGAAAACAGCAGATCATCCATACCCATATGTTTGGCGGGATGATTATTACGGCTATGGGATCGTGAACTCTTATGAGGCTTTGACATTTGCCGGTCCGGGTGAACCATTCTACATTCTTGTTTATGACGTTGATCTGAGAAACTTTGTTGCTGAAACTGTAACCGATGATTACGGAAGATTTAGTTTTGATAAGATCTATGCAAGACGAGTGTTGTTGTATGCCATTAGACTGGGCGGCGGACTGGATGATAATGTAGGCGACCTTTTCGGGTACTATGGCTATGGTGGAGGAGACCCTACATCTGGCACTCCGACAACAGTACCTCTCGAATCAGGCGGATCGTATAACCTTAACTTTTACTTTGCTCCAATCACCACCTCTTCTGAAAGCCAGAGTCGCGCCAGCAATAAGGAGATAATGGATCAAATCGAAGAATGGATGAGGGATAAGGAACTACGGTAGCAGAAGAAACTATAGTATACAGCGTTATTTTTCGCTCGGTTGAGGATTAGAAAATCCATTTCTTCCTTATATTACGCAGACTAAGAGCATAAAGGGCCGCGCAGAAAAGAGCAAGCGCAATGAAGCTGATGTATCTAGGAATCGCGCTGGCCTCGTTGAATCCCGCCTTGAGTATGTCTGCACCATAGGTGAGAGGAAGCGCGTACGAAATTGGCCTCAAAAAGGCAGGCAGTCTATCAATTGGAAAAAATAGTCCTGACAGAAACAGCATTGGGAACCTGAAAAAGTTTGAGAAAGTCTGTGCTTCGAATACTTCACTGACAGATACGGCAATAAACAATCCCAGGAATGTTGAGGATACAGCTATCAGAGCAATGCTTGGAACAATGAGACCCCACGTTGCCGAAGAAAGGTCAATCAGGAACGATGCTATTAGGATCGGGACAAAAGCATTCGCTATTCCGAAAAGAATAGCACCAGAAGTTTTAGCAAGCATCAATAGCTCTAGTGAGATCGGCGATAGGAGAAGCCTTTCAAATGAGCGGTTCTTCTTCTCAAAAGTAATCGTCACTGCAAGCATCGAAGTGGTGCCAAATAGGACCGAAACAGATATCACTCCAGGGAGAAGACTCTGGACACTTCCAAGTCCTTCACCGGTTCTAATGAAGAACATTCCCGTCCAGGCGATGGGAAAGACCAGCCCCCAGCTGATGTTTGGTGGCTTCAGGTAATAGGCCCTCATGTCTTTTGCGAGAATGCTCCAGAAAGCTATCCACCTGTTCATGACTTCTGATTCCTTCTCTCTTTCTCTCTTTTCATAAGGTCTGCTTCTATTCCGGTTATCTTGACAAACACGTCTTCGAGTGAGGGGCGCATCCGCCTGGCTTCTGTGATCTCTACTCCCATTTCTTCGAAGAATCTGACCAACGGGCCTACTGCAATTCGCCCGTCTGACTCTGCCCGAATAACGTTTCCCGGAGATTTCTGGAATAATATCTCCGGAAAGATTTGCTGCAGCTGATCGGAAAGATCTCTTTCGTCTCCCTCAAAGGAGAACTGCATCAAATGCTTATCTTTGATGGGCTGCAGAAGATCTTCCACTTTGCTCACATGAACAATCCTACCTTGAACAATGAATGCTATTCGATCGCAAAGCCTTTCCGCTTCTTCAATGTAATGAGTAGTTAAGAAGATGGTAGTTCCTTCTCGGTGGAGTTCAGAAATCAACCTTCTGATCTGTCTGGCGCTTGCCACATCAATGCCGGTTGTCGGCTCATCAAGGAACAGGATCTTTGGACGATGGATTATGCCAGCTGCAATCGTGAGTTTGCGTTTCATCCCTTTGGAATATGTTCCAAACTTTCTGGTTGCAGCATCCGAGAGGCCGAACATCTTGAGAAGATCCTTTGCCCTATTCTGACGCTCTGCTTTTCGTATTCCGTAGAGAGCCGCACAGAAACAGAGATTCTCGTATCCTGAGAGTTCGGGATAGAGATTGCTTTCGTCAGGGACTATGCCGGTGAGACGCTGGGCAGCCTTTGGATTTCGTGAGCAGTCAATGCCGGAGATTCTTATTGAGCCGTGAGTTGGCCGGGCAAGCCCAGTGAGCATATTGATCGTAGTGGTCTTTCCCGCACCATTTGGCCCGAGAAAGCCGAAAAGCTCACCCTGGTATACAACGAAGTCTACTCCATCTACTGCTCTTACATCTTCAAAGACCTTGGAAAGGTCACGAACCTCCACTATTGCCTTTTCAGTAGCACTCAAAACTTACCTCCAGTTTTTCCGCTTCTAATAACGATCATAGCACGAAGTGCAGGTTCTCGAGATCTTGAGATTCTGTTGTTTCGACATAGACCATGTCTTTTCAAAACCACTTGCTACCCGTTTTCGAGGTCAACCAGTATAATAGCTGCAGCGTGAATCCTTTAAGGAAGTGGATGGATGATTATTGACAATGGGCACTTGAAATCCGATGCTTTGGATCAACAAGTGGCAATAGTGACTGGGGCCGCAAGAGGAATAGGATTTGAAGCGGTTCGTTCACTCATGAGGCTTGGAGCACGTTGTATTATCGCTGATATTGAAACTTCTGCAGGGCAAGAAGCTGCCCTAAATCTTGCCAGGGAGTTTGGACAGGAGCAGGTGCTATTTCTAAAAACGAATGTGGGCAGCAGATCAGACGTAAGAAAACTGAAAGCCAAAGCAGTAAAAGCTTTTGGCAGAGTCGATATTGTTGTAAACAATGCAACCATAGCGCCAATAGGATCTGTTGAGAAGTTAAGCATTGACTATTGGGACAGAAGCTATGGCGTCAACCTGAGAGGCCCTGTTCTTCTCGCACAAGCATTTCTGTCCAATATGATCAAGAGAGGTTACGGAGTTTTCGTCTGTGTTACTTCTTCCGGGCTGGAGTATATGGGTGCTTACGAAACGCTCAAGGCTGCTCAAAGCCATCTTGCCAGCACGCTTGACGCCGAGTTGGAAGGAACAGGAGTCTTTGCCTTTTCCATAGGTCCTGGACTGGTTCTTACTCCGGGTGCTAAACATGGAGTTAGTTCGCTTGCTCTTCTATATGGCATGAGCGAAGAGGACTTCTATGAAGCAAACAAAGAGCATATCGTCCCGGTTGAGGTCGCGGGAGCAGGTTTCGCCGCAGCGGTTGCCCAGGCCAAACGCTTTGCCGGGAAGGAGATAAGCTCTCTGCAGGCGCTTTCAGCAGCAGGAGTAAAGATTGGAGACATGAGCGATGATTGTTCTTTGGAGCATCTGAAAGAAGAAGAGATACTTGATGCTCATCGAATTTGTGGAAGAGTCTACAATACATTGCTAGAGCAATCGGAAGGATGGAAGAAACGTTCTCTTTTTGAAAGACAGTGGATGTTGAGAGACTTTAAGAAGAATGCCGGGATGACCGTTGAGCAATGGCTAGATTCGCTCAGAAAGCTTGAAGCAGCGCTTGCAGATGATGCTGGCAAGTTCACAAGTTTCTTGGAAACACCGCTACGACTTCTAGACCAATATTACGGCCACCTGAAGGAACTTGCGTCAAGCTATGAGAAGAAT
>PWXG01000225.1 GCA_003561215.1 Thermotogales bacterium | reverse complement strand
CGAGGTCTCTGTCGATCTTCCTGTAGTCAACTTTCTTCTTCATGTCTATCCCTCCTTTATGGAATCTTTATCGTCTTCAGTGATAATATACCACATATAAATATAAAAAGTCAACCATTAAGATAAAAAATCTTTCTATCCTCATAAAAACTAAAGTGAGACTTCAATAATCAAATTACTACTTACGATACAATCTGGAAGTGATGTTCACAAGGCTTGTAGCATAAGGAATACAGAAAACACATCTTTCACTCCAAAGAAAAATATGCAAATCTGGTGAGAAAGACGAAGAAATATCTAGAAGGAAGAATGACATTAGCTCATTCTTTGCTATAAGTATAAGTTGACCTATTAACTACGGTGCACAGCAGTACTTGTTGTGCCCTTTGTAGTGCATTCGAGAGTTTATCCAACCAATCATCCAGATCTGTTTCTAAGAATGCTCTGAAAAATAGGGCATAACGGTGTTATGCCCTACGCCAGAAAGGCTAAAAAGCGTATCATTAGTGGTTTTATCGAACATCGCATGAAGCAAAACACACATCGTCTCTTCTAAACTGGTCTTTGCTACACGCCGCGTGCAACATTCGTGTTTTTGATCTCTACATTCTGTCGCAGTTGTCGGAGTTTACATAAGTTGCTCGTATCTCTAGTGAAAATACAGGTCATCTTCTTGGAAGAGCAGACGATTGAAGATAGGAAGCTGTCGGCTAGCGAGTGGATTTCTTATAAAAGCAAAGCTTCTCCATGATTCAACACCGTCAACGCATCGCTGATAACAGATCGACAGACCAGAAGGGATCCGAAGGAACGCTCATAGCCCCAAATTGCGAACATGTGATCCCTGGACAAAAACTGACAAGCAAGGCTGAGAGATACCTTTTGATAAAGGATCTGATCGGTGATCTGACAACCAGTAACAGCAGTATCACCTTGACCACTTCCTTTCTTTCCGATCCCGAAGGGATCTTTTTGTGCTCAAGAAAGGGCTTCAAGCGGCCAAAACTTGCTCGAGAGGATGAAAGGTCTGTCGTGTGGGCGGTAATCATAGTTGAAGCGTGAGGACAATGAACATGAGGGGCCTTTTGTAAGATTTTTTGAGGGTTATTCAGCGAAAAACAGATGGTCTTTTTCTTTGAGAACTGATTCTATATCATAAAGCTGTGACAAGTTGGTAATCATTCAGTATACGCTGAGGCTTTGATTATCCTGTTTCAAAGCTCAATCCATCTACTCTGTCTCGCAGACCCAAAAAGGGCATCAACTGTTCTCATATTGAGTAACGAGTCTTCTCCTGGAATGGGTGACTCACCACCCGAGGTAACCGCTTCTGCAAAGGCTTCGAATTGCAGTAAGTACTGATCTGCCACTTCAGTGTAAATCTCGCGCGTTCCGATACTCGTAGCAACAGTAAGGTGACCGGGAACGTCTGGATACATGTTTAGTGGAACCTCCACAGAGAGTTTGCCTGAAGAACCGAATACATGGAACCTTTGATCTGCAGAAGTCCTTGTTGAGACTGCGAATAGGGAACGGGTTGTACCATAGTCAAGGATGCCTGATGTGTGAATGTCAACTTCAGAATCTGCGTCTCTGACTATCTCACAGAAGACCCTTTCTGGTTCTGAATCCATGAGGAATCTTGATGACGATACGGCATAGACCCCGAGGTCGAGCAAAGCCCCGCCACCGTATGCTCTGATATTTCTGATGTTCGAAGGATCTCTGTTGTCGTATGAGAAATGACAGATCGTGGTGACGATGCTGCCGAGTTCGCCAGAAAGGACTATTTCCCTGGACTTTATCCATTGTGGGTGGAACCTGTACATGAACGCTTCCATGATCAGTACGCCAGCATCTTCTGCAGCCGATACCATCATGTTAACTTCTTTGTGATTCATTGCAAGAGGTTTTTCACACAGAATGTGTTTTCCTGCCTTTGCAGCCTTTACTGAGTATTCTGCATGAAGATGGTTTGGGAGAGGAATGTAGACCGCGTCGATCTCTGGATCCTCCAGGAGTGCGTCGTATGATCCATACCATTTCTTCACTGCATGGCGTTTTGCGAAAGCGCTGGCCTTCTCTTCATTACGACTCGCTATAGCGACAACCTCTGCCTTAGCAGATCTTTTCAGCGGGAAGAGGATCCTTTTCATGAAATGGTTCGATACACCCAGGACTCCAAACCTGATCTTCTGCATCGGGCTAACCTCCTTGAAACCCCGTCACATC
Organism: Thermotogales bacterium; assembly: GCA_003561215.1. Taxonomy (GTDB): domain Bacteria; phylum Thermotogota; class Thermotogae; order Petrotogales; family Kosmotogaceae; genus UBA9910. Next base: position 2,661 of record PWXG01000225.1, on the reverse strand, counting down.
TTAGACAAGGGAACCTTGATCATGGATCGTTCGAAAGAGGGAGCGCTTCGCCGCATGGACGAGCGGTCACGGGATATCTTACACAGAGTTACTCAAGAATTCATCTGATTGTTAATCGGTGAACCTGAATCCCTGGTCGAAAAGGTGAATGCAGGCCTTGACAACATCACTATCATAAAGCGTACCAGCGTTCTCTCTGATCTCGCTGAGTGCTTTGTCTATTCCCAGCGAAGGTCGGTACGGCCTGTGAGATGACATGGCCTCAACAACATCGGCAACAGCAAGGATTTTGGATTCAGGAAGCATCTGGTCTCCTGTCAGTCCTCTCGGGTAACCGCTTCCGTTAAACCGTTCGTGGTGTTGATAGATGTACTCCGCAACTGGCAGGGAGAAATCTATATTCTTAAGGAGATCATAACCTTTTGAAGGGTGCTCACGAACTATCATCATCTCAAGATCAGACAGTTTGCCCGGTTTGTTCAGTATTTCTGAAGGAGTATATATCTTCCCCATATCGTGAAGAAGGGACGCCTTTCTTATCGCATCAACCTTGTCTTCTTCAAGGCCAAGTTCGGAAGCTATGGCAGATGCCAGCTCGCTGACTCTCTTCTGATGCCCTGCAGTGTAAGGATCTTTCATTTCGACGATCCTGCTGAAGGACTCTATGAGGGTCTCAAGCGATTTTGCGAGCTGTTTGCTAACCCTGCTTGCCTCACTTTCAGCTTCTTTCAGAGCCGTAACATCAACGCCAGAAACCAGGATAGCAGGTTTCTTGTCGAGTGTGATTGGCTCTGAGATAACATATGCCCACTTCACTGAACCGTCTTTAAGGATTACCTTGAGCTCGTATTCAAGTTCATCCGATTTCCCTTGCAGAGTGGCTTCCACTGACCGCTTGATGGTTTCGTAGTAATCAGGATGAAGGAGGTCCCATATGCTCATTTCAGCCAATTCTTCAGAAGAGTACCCTGTAAGCTTTTCCGCAGCAGGATTTGCATACTGCCACTTCTCATCCCTGTGGATCATTATTGCTACAGGGGCAGATGTTGTGAATGTTCTGAACTTCTCTTCGCTTTCTTTCAGCTTCTCCAGAATCTGCTTTTCATGAGTTACATCAAAGGAGAGACCCCCAATCAAAGGTTCCTGATCAGGCCGAGTTATCTTAAACACTTTCGTGTGAAAAGGTCTGATCTTTCCCTGTTTGTCGCGAATTCCCTCTTCGAACTCAAGATACCCTTTTTCAAGGACTATTCTGTTCTTCTCAATGAAGCTATCAGCAAGCTCCTTGGGAAGGTTTTCTGAAAGTGGCTTCCCTATCCAGTTATTGTCTGCTTCAAAGAGATCCATCTGATACTTATTCATGTAAAGAGATATTCCATTGGGTTCTGAGATAAAGGCTGCACCAGGAAGGTTATCCATGAATAACTCAAAGCGTTCTTCCGCCTCTTGCAAGCGCTTTCGGGAAAGCTCTTCAGCTTTTTCCAGCTCGATCTTATGTAATCCGAAAGCGATATCTCCTCCAAGCTCTTCGAGAAGTTCGATTTCTTCGTCATCAAACACAGAGGTCTTCTTGGCGTTTATCATTATTACTCCGTAGCACTTTTTTCTGTAATACAGAGGAACCGCTACTGAATTATTCAGGGCCCCCTCTTTTGAAAGATCACAAACAACACATAGTGTTGTGTCTGTAATCATTTGTGCTCTACCGCTCTTAACGGCTCTTTCAAGGCACTCTGGGAAGCCACACTTCTGAGTGTATTCCAGGACTTTCCGGTAATGCTCGGTAACGGTCGACGATGCAGATTCTGCCACTTTTCCTTCTTCGTCCAGAAGGAGAACATAAGCTCTTTCGTAGTTTCTTGCATGTGACAATACCTTGCAAATTTTATCAAGCAGGGTAGATTGATCCTCTTCCCTGGTAAGGAGTTGGTTTATGCCTCTGACAGCGGAAAGCACTCCAGTGTAATGCTCAAGGCTCGCTTTTGCTTCTTCAAGCTTCTGCGCGTTTCGAAGGGCCTTAATCCCGTAGGATAGGTCATCCGCAAGCTCTGTCAGCACTCTCATCTCTGCTTCGTCGAATGCATCAACCTTTGAAGAGTATATATTCAACGATCCAAATAGCTCTTTTTCAGCAGAGCCAAATGGAAGAAACGCAGCAGAACGGAACCCTCTTTCAACGGCTTCTTTCTTCCATGGCTTAAATCCTGAATCATATTCAGTACTTCTTATCACTTTGGGCTCCAGAGTACGAAGAGATACTCCCACGGGCCCACTTCCGTATTTGTTATCGCCCCAACTAAGCCTGATTTTGTCAAGATAACCCTTGTCTTCTCCGTGCTTGGCAACGGGTTTTACGGTTCTTGAGCGGTTCTTCTCTGCAAAGCCGATCCATGCAAACTTGTAGTGCCCTTCTTCTACAAGAATTCTGCAAACACCATCGAGCAGTTCTTGTTCACTGTCAACCCTAACCATGAGCTGATTCGCATCACTGAGAACCTGCAACTGCCTGGTCAACCTGCTAAGACGTTCTGCCCTTTCTTCAAGCAACTCTTCTGCTTCGTAGCGCTCCGCCATCCTGCCAACGGTATCGGCAACTGCTTTGAGTAACTTGAGCTCTTCAGCAAGGAATTCGGGCGAATACTCATCTGAGGAGTCTTCTAT
>PWXG01000156.1 GCA_003561215.1 Thermotogales bacterium | reverse complement strand
TATCCCGGAAAAGAACACAGGTTTGTTCTCAAGCTCACCGGAGAGGGCCTCGATGAAAGAATAACGGATACCGACCCTCAGAAAGAAGGAAAAGCTCCCCTTGAATGTAGGGCTTTGGTTCCCGAGGCAGAGAAAACAGCTCGCATCATCAACGAATTACTTGCACAACTCAAAAAATGCCTCTCAGATGAAGAAAAGATGAGTTTTGCCCTGCTCAGGGGATTTTCCAAGTACCCGGATATTCCCCAGTTCGGCGATCTCTTCAAGATGAAGGCTGCAGCTATTGCTGTATACCCTATGTACAGAGGGCTGGCCAAGCTGGTCGGCATGAACGTTGTCAGCACTGGCCAGACTATTGACGATGAGATCGACACACTCACATCAACCTGGAAGGACTATGACTTCTTCTTCCTTCACGTCAAGAAGACTGATTCATACGGGGAAGACGGAAATTTCGATGCCAAGGTGAAGGTAATCGAAGAGTTCGACAAGGTGCTCCCCAAGATCAAGCGCCTCAAGCCTGATGTACTGCTCATAACCGCAGACCATTCGACTCCGGTACCTATGAAAGCACATAGCTGGCATCCGGTACCCCTCATGTTGCATTCGAAATTCGTGAGAGCCGCTGGACAGGTAGCGTTCAACGAGTTCGAATGCTCCAGAGGAGTTTTGGGGACGATCCACTCCACGGACCAGGTTCCCTTGATGATGGGTAACGCTCTTCGGCTGGAGAAGTTTGGAGCCTAGTTTATTGGTGCAAAAGGAGGTCAGGTACCCTCTATTTGTTTTCTTCTGCTCTTTCTATATAGGTTACATAATCGCTACAGTCACAGGAACGTTGGCTGTAGCGATTCTTGTGTTGGCTACTGGTGGGTTCTTAGCGTTCTTCTTCCGGAGAGATCCTGTCCTTCTTTTCCTTGCAATCGCTTCCCTTCCGGTGGGATTAGTTGTTGGTTACCTGAACACACATCTGGATCTTTCCTTTGGAGAAGAATACGAGTACGTAGGTATTGCCGTTTCAGATGCAACTTCAGGTTTTGTCATGGCTGGCAAGGGATACTTCCTGATCGACGGAGAATGGGTCAAGACAGGAGCACATGTTGGAATAACATACAGGAGACTGCCGACTCTTTCCACTCCGAAGAAGGGAGACGTGATCTGGACAGCCGGCAGAATCTCAAAGAATACCTCCTACCCTTTCTACACGCTGAGATCCAATAGTTTCGGTTCTGCCGTCGAGAAGAACGCCCTCTACCGCCTCGGGAACAGAATGAAAGCCTGGGTGGTTGAACTCTTTGACAGAGTCGGTCTCAAAGATTCCTCTTTGCTACCAGTCTTTCTGGGGGAGAAGGCTTTCGTTGATAGAGAACTCGTGAGCGCTTACAGGGAAGTCGGCATCAGTCATCTTTTTGCTGTATCAGGATTTCACGTGGGCCTCATGTACTTGCTCTTGGGGATAGTTTTCAGGGGGTTCATGCTCCCGTTAAGAATGAGACTTGTCATGATGATGGTTTTCCTCGGTCTGTATGCCCTGACGACTGGACCGAGCGTTTCATCTCTCAGGGCATACCTCGTGTTCTTCTTTTACTGTCTGTTTGCGTTCATTGACTACCCTCAGCACGAGCTCAACATGCTGGGGTTGGCCGCCTTATCTATTGCTCTCATTGATCCCCCCATGTTGTCCTCCGTTGCCTTTCAACTTAGCTTCGGGGCGACAGCAGCAATTCTCATTGCATCTCCGCTCATCAAGAGTGTGACAAAGTTCTCCTTCATTATTGAACCACTGCTAGTTTCAGTAGTTGCTCAGATGGCGGTTCTTCCGGTCCTGCTAGTGAATTTCGAACGGTTCTCCTTGCTCACGATTCCTCTCACATTAATCGCAGTTCCGGTATTCATTCTGCCTTTCTTTGTGGGATCAATAGCAATTATAATCCTGGAACTGATCAATGCAAAAACCCTCTCCATGTTCCTTGGAGAGGGTCTTAAGACTCTTTCCAGCCTTTTTGAGGATCTGGTTCGCTTTCTGACAAGAATCGGGCCGGAGATTTCTGTCAGCCGCTCTTTGGCCTTGCTGTGCTCTTTCTGCCTTGTCTGCTCCGGGCTGGTTTTCTTTTTTGGCATAGCGGGCAAACACCGTAAAACTTGAGCTGGTGATCGTTTATCTTGAACCCAGTATTCTTTTCGATAAGATCCTCAAGATTCTCAAGGAGGTCCATGGAGAACTCCGTCACTTTGCCGCATTCGCTGCATATCATGTGATGATGATGATGCTTGCCGCCTTCTGCAATCTCATAACGAATAACTCCGTCTTTGAACACTATCTTTCTAAGGATTCCCACCTCTGCCAGAAGGTCAACTGTTCTGTAGACCGTAGCCTTGCTTATTCTCTGACGTTTCTCGACAACTTTCCTATATACTTCCTCTGCGCTGAGGTGATCGGAATCAGCTTCGAGAAAAGATCTTAAAACGAGCTCTCTCTGAGCAGTCATTCTCTGTTTGCGTCGCCTTAACTCTGTTCTAAGCAAATCGTGTGTCACTTCAAGAACCTCCTAGTAATCCTTTTTATACCGATATAGCATTGCTAATTCTACAACGAAAGGTTTAAATTACCTGCAAGCAATGTTACAAAGCTTACTCGATCAGATCACGGGTTTTATATCAATCTTCCAGCCAGTAAGCCTTGCAGCGAGTCTAGCGTTCTGTCCGCCCCTGCCGATTGCCAGAGAAAGCTGGTTGGGAGAAACAAAGACTGTCGCTTCCCTCTTTTCTTCGTCCAGTATTTTTACATCGACAGCACTGGCAGGTGCAATCGAATGACTAATCAGTTCAGCCGGATTTGTGCTCCACCTGAGCAGATCAACTTTTTCCGGTTGGATTTCCCTCAGTACTTCAGAAATCCTGATACCTCCCTCTCCAATACAAGCACCGACAGGGTCTATTCTCTCGTGCTGAGCTTCAAGCGCAACTTTTGTCCTGATTCCTTCTTCCCTTGCGATAGCCTTAATCAGCACTTCGGCCGACTCGATTTCCGGTACCTGAAGCTTGAGGAGCTGGACGACAAATTCCGGAGTTCTCCTTGTTACGAGAAGCCTGGGACCTTTGGGAGACTTCACAAGATCTGCCACGTAGACTTTCAACAGCTGGCTGGGTCTTACGCGTTCTCCGGGTATAAGCTCCTTGGTAGGAATGCGGGTCTCGATTTTTCCAATTCTCAAGTCTGCAAAATCATCGACCACTCTGATCACTTCTGCAGTGGTGATTCTCCCCTTGAGGTCTGAGTACCTGTCATACAGATTCTCCTTTTCAATCTCGCGTATCTTCTGAATCAAAACCTGTCGAGCTGTCTGGGCAGCGATGCGTTTGAACTTCTTTATGTTTATTTTGCGGACGATTTCTTTCCCCACTGCGGCAGTGTTGTCACTCTCAAGAGCCTCATCAAGTTGAACTTCAGTGAGCGGGTCTTCTATTTCTTCGACAACCTGCATCCTCTCGAAAAGCTCGATGTCGCCGGTGAGTCTGTCGATCCTCACTTCGACGGGGCTTTCGGCTCCGAAATTCTTCTTGTAAGCACTCTGCAAGGCAGACTCCAGAATCGCTATGACCTCTTCTTTCTTTATACCCTTTTCTGTTTCCACTTGCTCAAGAGCATCGAGTAGATTGAGATTCATCAGCCCACCTCCTAGAATCGGAGCTTCAGATTAGCCCGTTTGATAATCGAAAATGTCACCGCATACATCTTTGAAGAATCCTCTTCGGTTATTCTTACCACGTCGTTTTCCACGCCTTCCAGCTTGCCGACAATGAAGCTGCGCTTGTCTATCGGCTCATTGAGCACCAGCTTCGCGTAACTCCCCACAAAACGCTCAAAATCCGCAATGTTTCTCAACGGTCGCTCCGCTCCGGGAGACTGCACCACTAGATCAAATGGAGCTCCGAGTATGTCTTCTTTCTCAAGCTCTTGATCGATCGCGCGAGAGTACTCTTCGCAGTGACTCACCGAGACACTCCCTTCAGCCAGATCAATAGTAACGATCACAGTCAGCCTTCTTGACCTCCTGGCAACCTTCAGATCGAAAACCTCAAATCCGAGCTGCCGTGCAGTCCTTTCTGCTATTGGTCTTATCACTTCGATATTCTCCATATCTATCACCACAATAAAAATAGAGGGCAACATTAGCCCTCTCCCTTAGGGAGTATTCATAAAGATATTATACACCGCAGGACAGCTTGAGTCAACTTATGCTTACTTCAGAAAAGGCACTATGAAAGGTTTTTAAGGCGGCGCTCAAGCACAAACGTTGACACGAGAAGAACTCCGATACCTGTCAAAAGACCCGAAATCCAGTCACGCAAAGCCAGACCTTCCAGGTCTCCAAGAATAGAAAGACGCTGTACCGCCTCGACTAGCCTCGTAGAAGGCAATATATTCGAGAGACGTTGCACGCCCTCAGGAAATATCGAGACAGGTATGAAAAACCCACTGACAATCATCAGTGCTACAATAACACCCACTGCAAGAACCTGACCGGCTTTTCCAGCTCCCAGAAGAACACCCGACAATATTCCAATTGAGATTGAGAACAGTGACAGTGTAAGGAGAACCGCTAGAATACCTGAGAATGAGCCTGTCCCGCCTACTCCGAAAAGGCTGCTTAAAAGCAGGAAAACAGCCACCATAACAAACGCGAAAAACAGATAAGTAAAGGCTTTGCTCGCAACGATTTCATAGGCCTTCACATTCGAAATCCTCAGTAGACTGATGATATCCGTCGAGAGCTCTTCGTGCACAGACCAGCTGGCGCCAATACCAGCCAGCAACATGACTCCTGCTGCAATAACTGCGGGAAGCAACACCGATCCGACATTCATCTGCTCCTCCGAGATGTTCTCGACGATTATTCGAGGTGCCGGATAGTCCGGATCCAAATCAACCTTCGCCATGAAATCCGGATCGGCAATTACGGGAAGCGCTCTGAACTCGGCAAGGACATTGTTGAGCACCTGGTAGATAGCTATGCTCGTGTACAGCTTTCTCGTATTGAGAACAAAGATAATCTCAGACGGTTTTGCAAACAGTAAATCGTTTGCAAAACCGCGAGGTATAACTAGAGCGCCATCCAAATCAGGAAGTATCCCTGCAAGCTCCGCTCTTGAAGAAACATCGATCACGTTTTCCCCTTTGAGCATTGAGGTCAGGTAGCCTGCAAAGAACAAGCCCAGGAGTGTTTTGTCTTCGTTCACCACGCCAAGTTTCAGGTGAGCATAGGAAGGTTCTGCGTCAACCGATGATACGGAAAGCGAAGCCATAATCGGGAAGACGACTGCAAAGAGCAGTAACCATCGACTCCGTGTGGCCAGTTTGAACTCCGTCTTGATCAATAGTCGGCTCTTTTTGAACAGAAGCAATTCCTCCTTGACTGTCTGGTAGAATTATATCATCGAAGATTGCAGCAGCAATCGCACCAATAATCTGGAGGTGTTCGTGTGAAGAGGCTGGTAATTGTATTTCTGGTGTTGGCATTGACTGTTTCAGCGTTGGCAGGTGTCAGCAGCATGGCTTCCAAACTCCCGCGGAATGCGGAAACTGTCTTTGTGATTGAGGATCTGAAAGCCAACTTTGAGAAGATGAAGACAACGACTTTTCTGGATTTCTTCCTGGAGCAACTCGCCGTAGAGATCTTGATCCAGCAGTATTTCGAGATGATTGTATACAACAGTGGTTCCAGACCTTCTGATATCTACCCTGCCATTTCTGCAGACGTCGGTTTTGCAACATGGTATTCTCCTGAAAGCATGAAGATGAAGAGCATAATCGTACTAGGTCCCATGGACCGACCGTCTTCTGCACGTACTGCCTTGAGGAATGTCTTGCCTCAATTCATCTCACCTCAGGACGTTCCCGAGATTCAAGTAGAAGGCAGCTATCTTTATCTGGGAGATCTCAAAGAATTTGCTCTCGCTGAAAAGGGGTTCCCGACTGATAAGCTTATCGATGGTCTTCCGAAAGGTTTTGGCTACTTCTATGCAGGCACCGACGAGATCCTTCAGCGGAGCTCTGTGCGTGTGGATCAAGGACGATTTGTCATCGACGGGCATATCGAGGGTCTCACAGAAGAGACCAGGCAGGTCCTGAAGAAGCTCCCTCGAGAAGAAGGAACCCTCGACCTGGAGATGATGAACCACTATTCTCTGGTAGCGGCTGTTCTATCAGTTAATGAACCTTCTGCCTTCGAAGAGTTACTGGGAGTAGGCCTAGGCATTGCGTTACAGATTCCAGGAACCCAGGAAATGGAAATCGACGAAGCATTGCCGCTTATCGCCCAGATCATCGGGAATGTTACTGGGCGGGTCATGCTTGACTTCAGCGTACCCGTTGAGGACATCTTCTCTGCACTCTTGTCGTTGCAGCCACAGGGTGATCCAGACATTGACGTACCGAGTTACGACTACCTGACACGCTACGAGTTCCTGGGTGATATTTATGAGATCAAGGCTCTCCTGGATATAGTTGGAATCGAGTACACCGAATCAGACGGGGCTTTTCGGACTGAGGATGGACAGCATTTGTGGCTCGATGAAGGATGGCTGTTCCAATCGAACTCGCGGAAAGCAACCACAGATGACAGACTCCAGAAGAGCAAGAATGCTTTTGAATCGCTAAACTACAGAGCTCTGATCGAGAACATACCGGAGGAGAGGTTTATCGTCCTCTTTGCGGATACAGGTCATCTCCTGGCTGGGCTCCTCGGAAGTGGCCAGATTGAGAGCGGTCTACTTGCCGCAGCGTGGTATTCACAAGACAATGACTTGATTGAATTCAAGGCGATTCTTAAGTAGCAACCAGCAGTCTGACATGAGACTGGACAAGTTTCTGAAGAAAAACAGGATAATCAGAAGACGTACTGTTGCAAAAGAAGCAGTCAAAAAGGATTATGTTCATCGAAACGGCAAGCCTGCAAAACCTGGTACGAAGCTGAATCCTGGAGACACAGTAGAAGTTCATTTTGCCAACCGGACTACTGTTCTAAGAGTCAAAGACGACTATTCGGCCGAACTGGTCAGCGAGGTTGCAGAAAGAGGTCACCGTTTCTGACCGTGGTCGGCTGGCCGCCACAGTCCAGCTCGACAGAATCGGCATTGATTCTTCTGACAATTCCTCTTACGGTTCTGTCTGGCATCTGGACGACTACCGAATCACCCACGGCTGTGGAGAGCTTTGATTTCCACAGCCGTGTCAGGTACCGGAGCCTTTCGGGCGATAAGTAATTCTTTCGCAAGTTGTCAGATTGTCTGAGAAACATTTGCAGAAGCCTCGGCAGTTCATAGGATCTACCCGAATACTCTTTAAGGGTTATCCCGTCTGTTCTCAAGCCGTCAGGAAGGTCATTGTTCACGTTAATTCCCACGCCTACAACAACGACTTCTGCTCTACCAGAGGTCAAAACCGATTCGGCCAGGACGCCCCCCAGTTTCCTTCCCTGAATCAAGAAGTCGTTCGGCCACTTGATCAGCACCGGAATATCCAAGTGCTCCAGCACTCGAATAACAGCGCATGACAAGAGCTTCACGTAAGCACCGGAGTTTCTTTGGAGAATCGACTTGAAAACTACCGAAAACCATAGTCCCCCTTGAGCAGATTCCCATCTGCGCCGCAACCTGCCGTATCCTGCTGTCTGCTCCAGGGACCATATGACAGTCCCGGAAACGAGTCGTTCATGGTTATCAAGAGCAAATGCATTCGTCGATGCGATTGAGGAGAAGGATAATACTCTCTCTCCGATATTCAATCTCAGATATCCTTCTTCATCTTTGCCTCAGGCATATCGATAACATGCAGATCGAGCTGGGGAAAGGGTATGGATATTCCCTCTTCCTTCAGCTTCGAGTATATTCGATTCGAAACAGAATTCTGAACCGCGAAGAAGTTGGGACGTTCAAACCAGAACAACAGCTTGAAGTCGATACTCGAAGAGCTGAAACCGTTGAAAAGCACGGCGTTTGTAGCATCGCCTTTGTAGACGTTATCATCCTCGTCGAGAACTTCTTTGAGCACCCTGAGTGAAGTCTCAACGTCGACACCATACGGCATACCCACAACCATTTCGAGGCGTCTGATATTCGCAGGCCAGAAGTTCGTGACGGGGCTGGTCCATATCATCTTGTTTGGAACGTAGATTTTCTTCCCGTCAAATGTCTTTACCGATGTGTGGTTAAGACCGACCATCTCAACAACACCAGATATGTCTTTCACATTCACGACATCTCCCTCGTGAATCGTCTTGCCCATGAGAAGGAAGATCCCGCTGATCGTGTTTTCCAACGGTTCCTTCAAGGCAAAACCTATCACAATTCCCCCAATGCCCAGACCTGCGACCACAGGCACGAGATCTTCGAAGACTAAGGAGAGGATTATCATGAGAGCAATCAGTATAAACAGCACACTGATGATCAGTCTTATTGTGTTTGGTGTTTTCAGCTTGGATCCTTTTTTCTCTGCGGCTTTTGCAATCAACCGAAAGGTGACTCTTGAGAGCAGAATAGCAGCTGCAAATACTGCGACACTGGTTACAATCTTGATTATGATCGGCAGCCAATCAGACATCACTTTTCCTCCTTTTTGAATACGTTGTTTTCTGCAGGAAATCTCCCGTCCCTTACTTCACTAATATAATCGCTCACAGCACTTACGACGGTTTCTCTCAAGCGAGCATAACGTTTCACGAATTTCGGTGTGAACTCCATGTTGACTCCAAGCAGATCGTGCAAGACAAGGACCTGTCCATCGCAAAAACGTCCAGATCCTATTCCGATCGTTGGAACAGGCTCTTCTTCAGTGATTTGACCGGCTAACTCCTCAATAACAAGCTCAAGGACTATAGAGAAAACACCAGATCGCACGAGCTCTTTCGCACTTTGAACAAGCCTTTTGACCGACGCTTCATCCCTACCCTGAACCTTGTATCCCCCTATGGTGTTTACATATTGTGGGGTAAGCCCGATGTGGCCCATTACCGGAACACCAAGGTTAACCAGTCGCTCAACTATTGACGCAACTTCCTGGCCTCCTTCAAGTTTCACAGCATTCGCACCGATTTTGAGAAAGCTGCCTGCATTTTCGATGGCAAGCTCCAGGCTTGGCTGGTAAGAAAGAAAGGGCATATCAGCTATGACAAAAGTGTTGGGAGCACCTCGCCTGACAGCAGCAACGGCGCTCTTCATCTCTTCCATAACTACAGGAAGGGTGTTTTCATAGCCGAGCATGACGTTGCCGAGTGAATCTCCGACCAGGATCATGTCGATTCCGGCTTCCTCAAGCATCCTGGCCTGGAAGTAACTGTAGGCAGTAAGCATCGTGAGTTTTCTCTTTCCCTTCAAACTGACTATCCTTTTGACATCGAGCATCTCATCATCTCCATGACTCTATGATACTTGACAGTATCTCATAAACCTTCGAAATACTTTCATCGACAGCTTCCAGCGCCCTTGTCTCTGAAGCCACTGTTTCGGTATCTCCCCTGATAGCCGGACCAGTTATCATCTCTTTCGGCAAACCTTCTGAGACGAGTTGTGCCGCATTCTTCAGGTACTCTGAGACCAGTTCTTGAGAGAGGTTTTCGTCGATTCCGATCAGCCGGTATATGTCCATCGCGCAATCTGCAAGTACTACAGGGAAGTTGGCAGAAAGCACTGCAGCTGCGTGATACAAGACCTTATCCTCTCTTCGGATTCTGATATGTGTCAGTTGATTATCCTCGAAGAATCTCGTGGCAATCTGCAAAGCTCTATCATTGCCCTCCAGGGCAAATACGGTCTTGTGCAACCTTAAGTGAGCGTCCGTCCCTTTACTGAAAGCGATATTCGGATGAATACTGGCTACGGCCTTACCTTCATTCTCAGCCTCTCTAAATACAGAAGAGTCCTTCATCCCACTTAGGTGAACGAAAAGGTCGGGGCTCTGGTTCTTCTCCCAGAGCTGAAGGAAGACTTCTCTGATTTTGTCGTCAGGAACAGATAGAACAACAGTGTCATCAATAAATTCCAGTGCTTCCGGTCCTGCAGCACTAGAGCCATCAATTGACTGTGTAAGCTCTTCGGCCCTTTTCATCTCCAGATCGATCAGGTAGTGAACACCAACTCCCAACTGATCCAGGAACAGGGCGACCGCCTTGCCGGCTCTGCCGATTCCCACAATAGAGACCTTCATAATACACCCCTCATCTCCATATTATACAACCCAAAAACACCACAGGAGAAGGAATGCAGATTAAACGCGCCATTAGTGAATGTTATAATCTCAATACACGCGGCTACTGCAGCCCGGGAAATTGATTGTGCCCGCAAGCATAAGGAGGAATAGCATGAAGATCGTTGAATCTGTTCCTAACTTCAGTGATGGAAGAAACAAGGGAGTCATTGACGCGATCATCGGAGAAGCAGAGAAGTTCAAGAAAGTATGGATTCTTGACAGATCGAGCGATGAGGATCACAACAGATCAGTGATTACACTCGCGGGTGAGCCTGAAGATGTGATTTCTGCCCTCTTCTCGATGACGAGAAAAGCTACAGAGCTGATCGATCTTACTAAGCATTCTGGAGAGCATCCTCGAATGGGAGCGACTGATGTGGTTCCGCTGGTTCCGATCACAAACATCACTACTGAGGAATGCGTGGAGTTATCAAAGAAACTGGGAAAGCGCATAGGCGATGAACTTGGAATACCAGTCTATCTGTATGAAGACTCCGCCACATCATCAAACAGAAAGAACCTGTCAAAGGTCAGAAAGGGTGAGTTTGAGAACTTCTCCAGCAAGATAAAGGAGCCGGAGTGGAAACCCGATTTCGGGCCTGATGACATCCATCCCACTGCAGGCGTTATCGCCGTGGGTTGTCGAGAATTCCTTGTCGCTTTCAATGTCAACCTCGGAACTAACAGCATTGATGTCGCGAACAAGATAGCAAAGGCCATACGAAACGTCAGTGGAGGCTTCAAGTTTGTAAAGGCACTTGGCTTCGAGCTCGAAAAGCGCGGTATCGTACAGGTTTCGATGAACATGACGAATTACAGGAAGTCGACAATATTCAGAGTCTTTGAAGTAATCAAGAACGAGGCAGATCGATTTGGGGTTCCCATAGTGGGCTCTGAAGTTGTCGGGATGATTCCCCTTGAAGCTATCACAGACGTCTTCGATTACTATATCAAGTTGGAGAAGTTCAGTCAGAATCAGGTGATCGAATACAAACTCATGCAGCTTATTGCGGGGAGCGACGCGAGTGATTCATGACCTTGTAATTGCTGGTGCATCTCAGGTAGTCAGCTCTTCGAAAGAGCCCCCGCTGAGAAAAGAAAGCCTCTCAAGGCTCGAGGTTTTCGAAGATGTTAACCTGGGCATAAAGGACGGTAAGATCGCCTCCATCAGCAAATCACGCCTTGCATCGAAGCACTACACTTCAGGCTCTGGTTCTGTAGTCTTGCCGGGACTTGTAGACTGCCACACTCATATACCCTTCTACGGAACACGGTACGAAGAGTTCCTGATGAGAACCCAGGGCAAGAGTTACATGGACATCATGCAAGCCGGTGGCGGCATCCTGTCAACCGTTGAGGCTGTTCGTGGTGCAGCAGCAGAGGACCTCGTTTCATTCAACCTCCGTTTTCTGGAGGAGATGCTTGCAAGGGGAGTTACTACAGTTGAAGGGAAGAGCGGCTACGGGCTCGACAAAGAGACTGAGTTGAAGCAGTTGAGGGTACTGAAGGTTCTTGGCGAGATTCACAATATCAGTGTTATTTCAACATTTCTTGGAGCACACGCAATCCCAAAGGAGTTTGACAGTCCACGATCCTACCTTGAATATGTCGTCGGGTTCCTTGATGAGGTCCGTCATTATACCGATGTAGTCGATATCTTCTGCGAGGATAAGGTTTTCGGTCTGGACGACACGGAGTACTTCCTCAAGGAAGCAACAGCCAGGGGTTTCAAGCTCAGACTGCACGCTGATGAACTGGTCTCTCTCGGAGGCAGTAAGCTAGCTGCACAACTGGGCGCGATTTCTGCGGATCATCTGGTTGCCGCAGGTAACGAGAGCATAAACGCTCTTGCAGAGAGCGATACTGTGGCGGTTCTCATGCCCGGAACTTCCTTTTTCCTTAAGGAAGGCTATGCCAGGGGAAGAGCGCTTGTCGATAATGGAGCGGTAATCGCCCTTGCTTCTGATTTCAATCCCGGATCGTGCAACATATACGATCCTTTCTTTGTTATGCATCTTGCTATTACGCGATGCGGTCTTACCGTAGAGGAAGCAATAAACAGCTACACTGCAAATTCCGCATATGTTCTTGGCCTTGCACAGTCAAAGGGACGGATCAAGGAAGGCTTTGATGCGGACTTGACATTACTCGATCTGAAAGACTACCGGGAGATTCCTTACAGGTTCTCTCACGACATTGTAAGAGCGGTCATTAAGGATGGAGAAGTTGCGTTTGGTGCTTAATAGTCATTTCTCAGGTACAAGCCTGGAAGGGGTGTGACATGAAAGAGAACAACAGCAACAGAGGCATTGTGAATGACAATCGATCATCGCGTAAGTCAACAGCCTTGCTCTTTCTTGTAGTAATGGTTTTTGGAATGTCTCTTGGAATGTTCCTTACCAGTGCCTTCTTCCTCCAAAGACAGGTCGTCGGGCAACTATCTACGATTAGCGAAAGACTTGACAAACTGAACCAGACAATGGAGCGTTTTGAGAAAAGACTGGAAACCCTTTCTTCATCACCCCAGAACAATCCAGACGAATGTGTAAGCATTATGCTCTTCTATTACAACGAACAGAAGGACAGTGAATTGTCGGATATCCCGCTGTCTGACGAACGCGCTGTAATTCCGGTATGCCGATGTCTTCCTCATAGTGACAATCTGATAGAAGAAACTATCAGACTACTCTTGAAGGGAGACCTCACCGAGAAGGAACGCGCTATTGGTTTTCGCACGGAGTACCCTGGAGAAAGCTTTGAACTGAAGGAAGCAGTGCTGTCAGACGGGACCCTTACCCTGGTTTTTGAAGACCCACACTATTTCTCCTCGGGTGGGTCTGCCAGGACATTCGTAATGGCAACCGAAATGTACAAGACAGCGCAGCAGTTTGCCGAGGTCGAAGAAGTCGTCTTCGAACCCGAATGGGTTTTTCAGCCATAGTCACTTGAACATATGAAGAGATCTGATTTCGTCACGTATCAACGGAGGTGTAGTCATGGTAGGACTTAAAGAGCTTTTAGGAGTCGCACTAAAGATTGAAGCAGCGGGATTTGCCTATTATCAAAAACTGAAAGAAAGGACATCGGGAGAAATGCAGGACCTTTTTGCCGACCTTGCAGAACAAGAGAGAGCCCATGCAGCGACCTTCAGGGAGTTTCTCGATGATGAAGAAAAGGGTGCATCTAAATCGGCCTGGATTGAGAGCGAGACCGCAGGGTACTTGAGCTCCTACGCAGAGATATCCATATTCCCCAAACTATACTCTGAAAAGGTTCCTCCCGATTTTAAGGAAGCCGTAAAACTGGCTATGGATGTGGAGAAAGAAAGCATCATCTTCTACTCGGAGATTCAGGACTATTTCCCCACCAAGCGCGACATCGCTCAGGTTATCTCAGAAGAAAGAGATCACCTGAGAAGGCTTGTAAGAATCTACGGAGAGAGATAGAGTCATGAGCGAAGACAGACTTCCAAAATTCTCACTTTTGAACGATGCCGGAGATACCATATCAAACCCGGACCTGCGCGGCACTTACTCTTTTATCTATTTTGCGCCGGATATTGACTCGGAAGGACCGCGTGAGGCACTGAGCGATCTCAACGGAATTCTCGGCAAAGCTGAAGATCTCAGGGCGCGACTCGTTTGTGTCTGCCAAGAAGATCCTCAAACACTCTCTCAGCTCCGAGAAGAGCTATCGCTCGGGCTGGACCTGGTATCCGATCCAGAGGGTGAGATTGCTGCAGCAGAAGATGTGAAACTTGAAGGAAGGGATTTTTATCGCCAGTGCTTGCTCGTTGATCCTTGGGGAAGCGTCCGGACTGTCTGCATGATTCCAGAGACGGAAGACTTCGCAGACAATGCGCTAATGATTATTGAAGAAGCCGTCTATTCGGATCAGTCATTGAATCCCGCAATTGTGAGCAGACGAGCCTATCGAGCATTTGAAGAAGAGAAGATCGATCGTGAGAGTATAACGCTAATACTCGAAGCAGGGCACCTCGCTCCATCGTGCATGAACAAGCAGCCGTGGAGGTTTATAGTCATTGACAAGCCAGAAGACCTTAAGAGAGTTCATGAACACCTTTCTGACGGCAATTACTGGATGAAGCGAGCCCCGGTTCTCATTGCTGCTCATGCCACCAAAGGGGATGACTGCACCCTCAATGACAGGAGAAACTACTACCTGTTCGGAACCGGTATGGCAGTGGGTTTTATGATGGTGCAGGCAACACGAATAGGCATGATACTCCATCCCGTCGCCGGCTACGATCCCATTGGCCTGAAGAAACTCCTGGACATTCCAGAAGAAGCTGTCCTGATAACCGTCATGGCTCTTGGCTATCCCGGCGATCCTGATACACTTGGTGAAAAGCACAAACGAATCGAACTCAGCGAAAGGACCAGAAATCCACTGGAGCAGGTAGTCAGGTGGTTCTCTGAGTAAATCCCGGGTCTAAGAGCCGATCTTAAAGGCTATTCTATAGCCGTGCCTTTGGTCTCAATACCGAACCTGAATACAAATGCAGCAGAAACAGCACACAGAATTGCCATGAGCGACATTATAAGGAATATGTTACCTGTAGCCGCCATCAGAAAGGCAGTTACGTAAGGGGCCGTTATTCCAGAGATCCTTGCCATTACCCCTGATGTTCCGTTTCCCAGAGCACGCATTTCCGTGGGGTAAAGCTCTGGTGTGTACGCGTAGACCATGGCCCATGTGCCCATACAGAACAGGGAAATCAGCACGCTGGCAACGGTAAGCATTGTCTGAGTTGCAACTGCCGCCATTATCAGTGCTGAGATCCCTGTGCCAATGAAGAACACCCCAAGAGATTTCTTCCTGCCTACGGTTTCTATCATCAGGGTTGCCAGCAAATAGCCCGGGAGTTGCATGACCAACATGAAGAAGGTGTACCTGAGTGACGAAGCAGCGGTCAGTCCTTTTGTCTCAAAGATCCTGGGGGCCCAGACGAACAGGCCGTAATAGACAAAGCTCACAGAAAACCAGCTTATCCATATCATCACAGTCCTGGAAAGAAACCTCTTTGTGAACAACGCACCGATTGGAATCCTGACTCTTGGTTTCGCCTCGATCTCCTCTTTGACGTTGCTCTTCAGTATACGTTCCAGAGCAGCTTTTCCCCGCCTGAAAAAAGCGAATTTGGGACTCTCTGGCAAAAGTATGGTGATGACGAGGAGTGGTAAACTCCAGAACATCAAGAAACCGTATGACCATCGCCATCCCAAATTGTCCAGGGTGAGTATTGTGAAAAGGCCTACCGCAATACTTCCGAGCGCCCAGCTGGCTTCCTGCAAAGTAAGGTATATTCCACGGATCTTTATCGCAGTGAATTCCGTGAGATAAGCGTTAACGACGGGAAGGAGGCCACCGTATCCTAGACCCGAAAGAAACCTGAACAGGGTAAACTGGAAAGGGTTCGCAGACATCGCGGTGAGCCCTGAGAAGAACCCTGCTACAACCATCAGAAAGACGTTTGTCCACTTCCTTCCCATATAGTCAGAGATCATCCCGGAAGACAGCGCACCGATGAGCATTCCAAAGAAGACCGCGCTTGCCATAGTTCCCTGGGCGGCAGTTCCTGCATCAAATGTGGCGATAACGCTTGGCAAAGTCAGTGATAGCACCATTACACCAGCAGCAACGAGCATCCATTCCAGAGATGTTAGAACAAGCAACCTTGTCTGTTTTGAACGCGGAACATACTTCTGTACCACTTCGTCAATGTTCATACCATCACCTACTTCAACAGATATCCCTTTTCGTCTAATTTCTGCACTATCCTGTCAACCACGCTCTGATCGGGAGCTTCGATCGTGTGCATATGAACACCGTCCTTTGAAAGGCTAAGCAAAGGAACTCCACCGCTTCCTTTGAGGAGAGCAAGAAATCGTGAAATGTCCTCATCCGTCTCCAGGTCAAGATTGCCCTTTATCTCCCCGTAGACAGGATGTCTGACAATCACATCGATCACCCTTGCACCTTCTGAGACAATAGTTCGAAGCTCGTCACCGATGTCATCTGAACCATGTTTTACAACTACGACTCGTCTTGCAGGCTTCTGCTCGTCAAGACTGTACCCGTTCACAGAAGATGTAATACGATACCCCATCTCTCGAGCCCTTTTTATCAGCTGCACAACAAGCTGCCTGCTAATGCCAAGCTTTTCCGAAATTTCTCTGCCCGTAAGCGTTCTGCGTTGCTTTCTTAGAAAGCTCAGGACTTCTTCCATTCTCTTGCTGCTGCTCATCCAAAACACCTCATAGCAGATTATAGCAGCTAGTTGCATGTAAAGTACAGGTTTGAGAGGCAGGTAGAGTGGAGAACAGGTTTGAAGAGCAGTTGAAGGTTGGAGGTTAAGGAAAACACGAGAAAACCTGTGACTCAAAAGCGGTTGAGGTGGACCGGTTTGAGAAACCTGTTGTAAAAGAGCGGGTATTGTAAGAACAAGGGTAGAGGGTTGAAAACCAGGTAGAGGGTAGAGTAGTGCATAAGACACGAAAGCTCCTACCTGCGAAAACTCCGACTTACGACAAGAACTCAAGAACATGTTCAAGACCACATTTCCTTGCTAGAGAAGCGTCAGACTACGGCCCAGGGCAGAACGGTGTCTGCCCTACCCTACTTGGAAAGCTGGTTTTCGCTCTTTTGTGTAGGGGCATAATACCATTATGCCCTTCATCTGACATCGTCCGTATATCAGGGCAGAACAGTCCTCTGCACTACGACATTAGTTTCAGTTGTCATTTTTACGTTGTTGATTCTTCAGTTCCACTTCATGGCTTGATCTTGGCCATCCCGCTTCGGACCTGATCCTGGTCCTCCGCTTCACGCAGCGTGTTTCTGCGTTCCGCTTTTTGAGCGTTCTTCGCTCAATCCGCTTCGCAGCATGTTGCTGCCATGGGGCACCCACCCCACCGCAAGCGGTTCACCCCCTCCAATGGAGGGGAATTAGATCAAGAGCAGGTTTGGAGAGCAGTTGAAGGTTAGAG
>PWXG01000035.1 GCA_003561215.1 Thermotogales bacterium | reverse complement strand
CGCTCCATCACAACCGGTCCTTTCAACCCCAAACCCGCTCTTGATCTTCAAACTCTACCTGCACCTCAACCCTGCTTCTCAACCTGCCAAGCCTGCCATACTGCTATTTTACTTATCTCGTACTCTCGCCCCATCGTCTTTCAGTGCTCTCGACAAAGCTTTTTCTCGCATTATCGAAGATTCTCTTATTCTCGTCACTTCGGTTTTTCTCGATCACTTGCTCTTCTCTCTATAACTCTCGTCTCTTCACTTGCTCTCCTCTCTTGCTCTTCTCCTCTTAGAGCTTTCGATATCAACACTATTTCTGGTAGGATTAGCTCGTAGCGCCAAAACACAATTAAGCGTTTTCAATCCTTCAGAGCAGAAAGAATACGCTTGATCTTAATCAAACACGCCTTTGGCGCAGATCAAAGGAGATCTACCAGTAGCAGAGCGGTACGATTCGAATCATCGCAAAGACTGCTACTGACAACGGAGGTGTGGAAGATGAGAGTAGCGGGTTCTTGTTTTCTACTACTAGCAATTGTTCTTCTTGCTGGCTGCCCGTCGATCTTTGATAAACCATCTGACGGACTTACCTTTGTCTCGATTTCTGCTGGCAGCGATCACACGGTCGCAGTTGACTCAAACGGCTACGTCTGGTCTTGGGGAAGGAACTATTACGGACAGCTTGGCGATGGTACGAATATCAACAGAAAAGAACCCGTAAGAGTAAGGGTTGATGGAGATGAAGAAGAGTTCTTGTCTGAGATCATCGACGTTGCTGCTGGTTATAATCACATAATTGCACTGGACGAAAATGGCCATGTTTGGGCATGGGGAAGCAATGAGCGTGGACAGCTAGGCAATGGCAACTCTGGCTTTGAAGCAAACAAGAGCATGGCCGTCAAAGTCAAGGGCCCTGGGGGTTTGGAGTTACTTGCAGGCATTGAAGCAATAGCTGCTGGCTTTGAGCACTCAATAGCACTTGATGCAAACGGGAATGTATATGCCTGGGGTAGCAACTCATATGGCCAACTAGGCGATAACACTACTGAAAATAGGAGTACCCCAGTTCGTGTGGTATGCAGTGATGGTAAGGGAACCTTGTCAGGAATCATAGCAATCGCAGCAGGCTTTGTACACACGATTGCACTGGATGTAGGCGGGAATGTTTGGGCTTGGGGTTCAAACTTCTACGGACAGTTAGGCATTGGAACCTTCGGACCGGATGATCTTGAAAGCACACCCGTACAGGTGAAAGGGCCCGGGAGTGAAGGATACCTCTCTAACATAATAATTATAGCTACTGGAGGTAGTCACTCACTTGCTCTGGACGAGAGTGGAAGTGTCTATGCTTGGGGCGACAATTACTATGGTCAGCTCGGCATAGGATCAGATTTCAACTTGCGTACACCTCATCGTGTTAAAGGTCTTGAAGGAGAAGGGTTTCTCACAGAAATGGAGACAATTGCTGCTGGTGGCTCACATAGCCTTGCTGCGAACGAAAACGAAAATGTTTGGGCATGGGGAAAGTGTGACAATGGTCAGCTGGGTGCTGGGAATCTCGGTCTCTTTTGGAAAACTACACCAGTCCGGACGAAAGGGCATGAAGAGCAAGGGTATTTGACAGGCATACTAGCAATCGACGGAGGAAGCTTTCATACAGTTGCCCTGGATGATTCGGGCAACGTTTGGACATGGGGGAGCAACTCTCACGGTCAACTAGGCGACGGAACTTCTGGTTCCGGCACTCACAAATTAACGCCTGTTCCGATCAAAACCCCCTAACCGCATTCCGATTGGAATCCGATAAACCATGCAGTTCTTGGATTGTCGACAACTCTCGTCTCTTTCGTTTTTCTCATCTACTCTTGATGTTCTGCAAGCCGCGAGCAGCCTGCCGCGTTGCGATGCCTTGAAAAGCTTGCTCTATCAAATGCAGGGCCCCAGGATTCCTGTGCCCTTCGTAGTAGACCAGCGAAGCGTCTCTCTCGCATCATAAGATTTGTTTCTTTGTTGCATTGCGAAGGTTCTGAAAAGAAGGGCACAACGGTGTTGTTCCCCTACCCTAGAAGAGCGCAAATCATTATCCAAAGTAGAGTAGGGGCAGAACACCGTTCTGCCCTGATGCCGACATTCCGTACCACGCACGTCGGAGTTTTCGTACGGTCGTATCTCCCTTAACCTTCAAACTTCAACTGCCCTTCAAACCTGGTTTTCTTCACTATTCCCCATTCACTGCTCTTCAATCCGCCACAACTTGACCGGGTCTTTACACCCGATCTTCCTCAACCGCTCTTATTCCCGCGCTCTACCTGATCTTCAAAACCTTTACCTGCTCTTTAACCATCCTCTTGATCTACACTTTCATTATTCGATATTTCCCTTTCAGCCAGTCTTTGATTCCTGATGTGTACCAGCGCGAGAAACGCCGATCGCTTGGACCTCCAGCCATGGCAGAGTGAATATCCTCTTCCTTAAAGTCAGTAATGAACTTATAACTGGGTGAGTAAGTAGCCAACCTCCCAAATGACCTGAATACCTGTCCTTGAGGAATGGTGGCACGACCTCCAATTAGCTCTATAGGGCCGTAGTCAAAACCCAAGAATCTGGGCAACCGTCCTCCAAGGAGTAGATTCTTCATCATGATTTTCCGGTTGCTTCCATATGGTTTGGGCGAGATTTGCAGCCCCTTCTCAATTGCTCCCTTCAGAATTTCCTTCCCGGTTTTTCCGTTGAACCACTCGGAGTCGTCGCTAAGCATTATTCGATCAAAGTTTCCGTAGAAGTCCTGGAAGAGGATCGTTTCAGTGACAAAATAATCGAAAGCTTCTGAACCAAAGCCAAGAGTTCCGAATATACTTCCGGCAAGTGCTTCGTAGATACTCTCAAATAGTGTTGGGGCAAGTGAATGAGAATCATACCTTAGGTCCCAGTCACGCAGCAGTTTGCCGTTTTCATCTGCCGGAAGCAGCGGCCTGATTTTCTCCATGAACTCTTCTGCCTGTTTGGATCGCAGATCATACTGCATCTCTTTCATTGAGTCAACAGTGTGGTCATCTCTGGCTTTCAACATTTCGGTAATCCGCTGAGCCCTGTAGGGTGCCATCGGCAGGTTCGACACGTTTGTGCCAACACACCAGTTCATGTCATGATTAGCTGAGACAACTATCTGATCAGACGGATTGTAGAAGGACGGGTTCTTATTCCGATCACGATAGCCATGCCAATCATATTCTTCGTCCCATCCTGGCATTGGCAACAGACCACTGCAGCCTTCTCGCCTTACAGGACTCCGACCGCTCATCTGGTAACCTATGTTCCCTTCCTTGTCAGCAATAACCCAGTTGAATGCAGCAAAATCGAGCCCTGCGAAATATCTCATTGCTTCCTTGACCGTGGTACTCACATAATACCGGGCACCATTATCAATAGACTCAGCACCACAATCCCGCATTGCTGTCCAGGCAAAACACAAGTAGTATCCATCTTCGTCCGGTTCCTGTTCTAGTACACCGTGCTCATTCTCATAGAAGCGCACCTTGACAGGCTGCCCTTTCTTTACCTTGATTGTCTCTTCTCGTATTCTGAATGGTAACCAGCGGTCTCCTTTTCGATAGTGCTCGTCTTTAACATCCTCGATGAAGTAGTCTATGACGTCCATAAACGCGTATGTTGGCGACCAGGCCAGATTGTTTGTGCGACCAAGTGCAGGTGCCGGAATTCCTGGTACAGTAGCGCCAATGAAGAAGTAATCACCAGTCTGCATGATCACCTCTTGCCAGATGGCAGGCAGACGGGCAGTATCCAGGTGAGGATCTCCACAGACTATCGGACTCCCAGAAGCTGTCTTGACTCCAGAAACTGCCCAGGCGTTACTGCTCTGGAAACGTGGCAGAACAGACCATTTTACTGTTTCGGGCACAATAGGCTCCGATACTCTGACCTGGCGAATAATGTTGAGATAGTCATCGTCGAGTTCCTCTGTTATGTAAGGAAATAGCTCCTTCACTTTCTTGAATGACACGCCCTGTTGGAGCATATGAATGATGAACTTCTCCATCCAACCCTGTGTTTCGGTCATATCAACGATTCCCATCATCTTTGTCATCAGGATGCAATCGCTCGGAGTCCAAGGCTCTGGCTTGTATCCAATCAGCTTGAACTCAAAAGGAAGCCTGAGTGAGCTCAATCGTTTATTGATCCCAGAACAGTACGCTTCCATCATCTCCAGGGTTTCTCCCACAAGCTTCTTAGCTTCAGATTTCGAATCCCTCCAGAGGTTGAGACGCCGCATAGTTATGTCAAGCTTCAGCAGTTTCGGATCAAGGTGCTCAGCTGCGCAGCCCTTGGCTACAAGTCTGGTCAGTTCCATTGCTACCAACCTCTCATAAGCGTGTATCCATCCCAAACCAAAATACAGATCCTTTCGGCTTCCTCCCTTGATGCACGGTACACCGTGCTCGTTGCGCTTGAGACTCAGTTTTCCAGGATAACCCTTGACGGTAGTTTCTTTGAAGCGAAGCTTGAACATCTCGAACCCCTCCACGTTATTCTCCATGAAGATTTCACGGAGAATGCTCACATGAGCGAACGTCTGTCCTTCCCTGTTAGAAACTCTGCTTCTACTTCACAGTGTATTACCTCTTTCTTTCAATATAGACTCTACCATTTACCCTGCAATCTCCCGCAAAACAAAGAATCGAAGAGTTTCCGTCTAATGCTTCTTCCACTCTGCATGAACTCTGAAACCCAGGACTGCTCCTCAAATCTGCTCTTCTCCCTCACTCTTGTCTGTAGGGTTCTTTGCCCTCCGCACGACGGCAGTCTCGTGTTTGCTCTATCTTGCTACACCCACCCCATCTCATCTGGGCTGCCTCAACCTTCAACCTAGAACTGCCCTTCAAACCTGTTCTCCACTCTACCT
>PWXG01000212.1 GCA_003561215.1 Thermotogales bacterium | reverse complement strand
TGGTCGGGGCGACTGGACTTGAACCAGCGACCTTCTGCGCCCCATGCAGACACGCTTCCATCTGCGCTACGCCCCGTATGTAGAATTCTATCACAGCACTGTTATGCTTTCAATGACAGCCTTGGTGGTGACTAGACGAATGGATTCGACAACATGGTATGACAGACAACTGGATGTTCCAGGTTTCGATTGTGGTCTTCTGAAGCACCTGAATTCTTTATCGATAGGCAGGGCACAGAGCCCTGTAGAAAAGCTTGTTGCAGAGCTGCTTGTCAGGATGGGAGTTCATGGAGTCTCATCCGTCAATTCGCCCTCATTTATTTCATCCATGGTCAGGATAAATCCATTCGTTAGAGAAACGCACAGCTCTAACATTGAGCTGACTTCAAGCAGTGGTTCAAATGCCGCTATCGCCAATGTATCTGCGAATTCCTATAGACTAGCGATTCCCTCAGAGGCAACCCCTTATGACTCACCGGTTCTGTCGGCGCTTCTCATTGATACGATCAAGAAGAGTGAAGGCAGGATGATCGATCTGCCTTCTACAAGACCACCCCTAATGAGCCATCCAGACTCAACTTCCAATTCCAGGGTTATGGTTGTTGGAGCAGGGGGTCTGGGATGCCCTGCAATCTCCCATCTCCTGAATTGGTTGAAGGGTTCTCTGGCAGTTGTTGACCATGACACTGTCGCTGTAACCGATTTGCACCGACAGGTTTTCTATACGTTGTCTGATGTTGGTAGAAAGAAAGCCAGAGTCCTTCCAGAAAGGCTTTCGAAGGGCTCCCAAGAGCTACATATGGTAGCATTCGACAAGCCTTTCAGCGAGGAACTCCTTGACCATTTCAAGCCGGATATGGTCGTCTCGGCCGTTGACAACACTTCAACACGGCGGGAGATCAACCGAATATGTGTTGAAAGAAGCATTGATGTTGTCGATGCAGGAGTCAACGATTATGGCGGCTACATAACGTCGTATACAGTCGGCTCTGCTTGTTATGTTTGCACAATAGGTAGCGCTGCCATGCGAGATCAGAAGAAGAAAGGTATACTGACTATGACAAGCTATCATGGTGGCATGCTCCTTGCTCGATACGCAGTAGAACTGCTGGTCAACAAAGAGGCACTCAGGGGAAAGATATTCGTCTTCGATCTTTCGAGATTCATTTTTGAAGCGTTTGATGTTGAACGTAATAAGCGCTGTGAAGTATGCGGAGGTAACAGATGAGAGTCGTTTATGGCGATAAAGTCTGGACTTTCGAGACTCCGATGACTGTGGATGAGCTTCTGAAAGCCACAGAACTTGCCAATTCACCAGTTCTGGTAATGGCAGACGGGAGACTGGTACGAAGTCAGGATGTCGTTTCACATGAATCAAGAGTTCTCATCATAAACGCTGCTAACGGAGGATGATCGCTCAACGCATACTCATGCATTCCTTAGCATAGTGGCGGAGTATAGTTGCGATGCTCTTTGATCATCGATTAACGCCTTCATTCGCGATTGAAAGCCCATAAGACGACTAGTAAAATCTGACTGACAAAGATCTGGAGGTGACATGATGGACAAAAAAAGGATCCTGATTTTAGGCGCTGCTGGAAGAGATTTTCACAACTTCAACACCTACTATAGGGACAACGAAGAATTTGAGGTTGTTGCTTTTACTGCCACTCAGATCCCCGGTATTGAAGACAAGAAATACCCCGCAGAGCTCGCTGGAAGTCTTTACCCAAACGGTATTCCTATCTACACAGAAAAGGATATGGAGAAGATCATCAGCGAACACGTGATTGATCAGGTTGTGCTTTCCTACAGCGACTTAAGCCATCAATACGTTATGGAAAAGGCAGAGACCGTTCTTGCCTCCGGAGCAGATTTTCTCCTTCTTGGACCCAATAAGACCATGCTGAAGTCGAGCAAACCGATCATCTCGGTCTGCGCAGTGCGAACTGGTTGTGGCAAGAGCCAGACAACCAGAAGGGTGCTTGACATCTTGAAGGCAAAGGGTAAGAAAGTGGTTTCCATCAGGCACCCCATGCCTTACGGTGACCTTGTTGCCCAGCGTGTCCAGCGTTTTGCTGATTACTCAGACCTGGAGAAGCACAACTGCACAATAGAAGAGAGAGAAGAGTATGAACCTCATATAGATAGAGGCTCCATAATATATGCAGGCGTTGATTACGAAGCTATACTCAGGGAAGCCGAAAGAGAAGATGCAGACGTTATCCTCTGGGACGGCGGAAACAATGACTTCCCCTTCTACAAGACCGATCTGGCAATCACTGTTGCAGATCCTCACAGGCCCGGTCACGAAGTCTCTTACTACCCTGGGATGGCCAACCTCATCATGGCAGACGTCGTTGTAATAAACAAGATGGAGACCGCTTCTGCCGAAGGTATTGAGGAAGTCAGGAAGAACATCTCCTCTCATAACCATGATGCAGTAGTAATAGACGCTGCCTCTCCAATAATGGTTGAAGACTCCAAGAAGATCAAGGGTGCGCGTGTCCTTGTCGTCGAAGACGGACCCACCCTGACACACGGCGATATGAGATATGGCGCTGCCTGGGTTGCCGCAAAGAAATTCGGTGCCAGCGAAATCGTCGATCCCAGACCCTTCGCTATCGGATCAATCGTCGAAACTTACAAAAAGTTCCCGCACCTGGAGGAAATCCTGCCCGCCATGGGTTATGGCGACAAGCAGATGAAAGAACTGGAGCAAACCATTAACAGTGCAGACGTCGACCTGGTATTGATTGGGACTCCGATCGATCTTCGAAGAGTGGTCAGCATTAACAAACCTGCACTGAGAATCGGATATGAGCTACAGGAGATTGGGAAACCCGATTTTGAAGATGTGTTGACAGATTTTATCGCAAGACACAAGATATAGTACTTTCGGACTGAGGGGTCGGGCCTTCAGGCCTGACCTTTCTCTAGTATATGGTCTATCTCCTCTATTGCAGACTCAATGATCCTTGCTGTAGCTCCCCAGATAATCAGACCGTCTAATCTGTACCGGATAGTCTCTTTGCCCGAGGGCATCTTCACAATCTCCGGTTTCGGTTTTGTCAAGCTTTTCAGGGAAACAAAGATCAGATCCTCAACTTCTTCCTTGTTCACGTAGAAAACCGGCTCAGAAAGAAATCCCAGGAAGGATTCAACAGCCACCCCAGTGGTGACCGTAACGCTTGTCTGAAGCTCTTTAACGAAGAGGAGTTGTCCATATGTGATTCCAATCTCCTCGCTAGTCTCCCTCAGTGCAGCTTCAAGGGGTGTTTCTCCAGGCTCGATGTAACCACCGGGAAAGCTAATCTGACCAGGGTGTGATTTGAGATGTCTCGAGCGTCTTGTGAGCACAAGGAAAGGCTCATTGAGAAGCTTAACGAGAGGAATCAGGACAGCGGCCTTCATCCCATCATATCCTTGAACACGCACTTCTCAAAAGAGGTGAGCAGATAGAATGATCTTGCAGTACCTACAGGCAACAAGACCGTTTCTAGATCAACTTCCCCAGCAACTATCCTGCCCCCGCAATCAAGGATGTTCCCCACAACGGGTTTTTCGCCGAAGAACTCCCGAACGGCTGATATCGTAACATCAATCAGCGCAATGATCTCCCCCGGGGAAGTAATCGTGGGCTTGTCTTGCAGTACACAGATATATGAAGTTATATAGTAGACGGGATCCTGACGGCTATTGTCAAGCTCTCGGGGCATCCCGTAGATCATCAAGGGTGCAGGATCCTCGCTCAAGACAATCCGTTTCACGCTGCAGGGTTCGCCAACAAGAAAAGTGGCCTTTGAATGGCAAGGACTTACTGCTACACCGATTTCTTCAAGGGACTCGCGAGCGAGTGCATGATGGAAGTCTTCACCCTTCTCAACGTGTCCTCCCACACCCTTCAGCAGTCGCGTTCCATGCGGACAATCGTACTTATCTCCACCGATGCCAAAGAGGAGGCGGCCTTCATGAATCAGAAGAGAACTCACCCCTTTTCTGGAAAGGGGCGGCAGTATTTCGGAGAACCCCAAGCTGAATTGCATCACATCAGCATAGTAGCAGAAGATTCGAGAACGTTTTTTCTGAAAGAATACAAGACCATGAACGATCTCTTGCTATCGTTACCCGGACTTTGCTCACACCCTCCTCTTGAGGATGACGATTTCTATGCGGTCTGAACAGTCCTCGGAAACATCGGCCAGGCTACCGATTGTCAGGATCAGTTCCCTTAACTGAAGCTTCTCTGCAAGCGAAAGCTCCATATCAAAGACCTTTCTGATCAGTGCCCTTTCGTCATCATCTGCACTGTGCTCAAGCCGCTCCGTTTCCTTGACGAGCTCAGTAGCCTGTTCAAGATCTTCGAACATCATTTCCGCTGAGCGTCTTACCGCCCCGAATGTCTCCCACGCCTTACGAAGAAGAGAGATGATTTCCTCTATCAACATTTCGGGAAGAGTCATCTTCTGAAGGATTATCTGATCTGCGACGCTTTCTGCTGAGTCTGCGACCTTGTCGAAAGTCTCGACCAGCCCTAGCAAGTCACCCCTGAAGTTCGGAAGAAACGCACCCCTGTACATCTCTGTCTCGAGTTCTCTGCGCTTTTGGTCTGCCCTAGTCTCTCTTTCATGGACCTCGTCATTTGCGGAGAGAATTGTTTCCTGATCACCTTCCCTGATTGCGTTGAGAAGCTTGTATAGCCCCTCTAGTGTTTGATCAACGAGATAGAGGTGTTCCTTGAAGAGCTCGATGATCGACAGTTCTTTCTTCCCTAGGAAGAACAATGCATTCACCTCCTGACTGGCTGCAGTACAATTATACCTTGCTTTGCCTGCCAAATGCTTCCTCTTCTTACCTGATAGTTCAGACACAGTTGTGATGGAACTGGAGCTTTTTCTTATGCGATCAATCATGTATAATTCTCTGGCAGACAACTGGATACAGGAGTGTGA
>PWXG01000239.1 GCA_003561215.1 Thermotogales bacterium | reverse complement strand
GCCAGGCTTCTTCGTCAGAGCGCCCTTCAAGCACACCACAGTCGTACTCGCGTAGAGCATCTACAACATCGTAGTAGATACCCATGTAATTGGCCAGGATAATGCTTGTCTCGATTGCACGCAACAGAGGGCTGGAGAAGATATGCCATATCGATCTGTTGTCCAGTTTTTTGGCCAGATCGAGGGCCTGCTCACGACCTCTTTCAGTCAACCCGTGGCGGAGCCCACGGTTCGAAATCTCGTGAAGCGTATTTGCATGGCTTTCTCCGTGCCTGACAAAATAGAGTTTCACCTTGTAGCCTCCGGTTGAGAACCTCATCATCGAGGTTCATACTCTTAGAGATGGTGTTCTCCAGAAATCACTTTTTCTCATAATCTAACTCAAATGAAGTAGATTTATGGTTTGCTTCCTGAGGCGATGAATATGCTTATATCTACACTCTCACATTCACATCCTGCAGAATCTGTACAGCAGTACTCTCCAGCGCATTCCACTTTCACCTGACTTAGCCCGGCTTCGATGAACCATTTCTCAATGTCTTCTCTTCTGAACCCCATCCAGTGGTCGTGTTGCTCCTTTCTGAGAAACTCGAATCTGTGTTCATCAAGGTCGGTGATGATCAGTTTTCCTCCAGGTTTTAATACCCTGACCATCTCCTTGATCGCATTCAAGGGGCTTTTCACATGGTGGAGATACATGTTTGAAAAAACATAATCGACAGTCTTATCTTCGATCGGCAGGTTCTCTGATTCCCCTGTCCTGTATTCGACGGCCTGAAAGACCTCGAATTTCTTCTTCATCTCATCAAGCATGGCTTCTGATTGATCCACTGCGATCACCTTCAGCCCGCTTTTGAGTAGCCCTTCAGTAAGAAAACCAGTTCCAGCACCGACATCCACAGCCAACTCTCCCGAACGAATTCCTGCAACTTTGTAAGCCTTCTCCCTAACTACTTCAGAAAAGAAGCCCTTGCGCATTTCATCCCATTGTTCTGCAACATCTTCGAAGTACTGTTTGCTCATCCTGTTCGATCTCCTTTCTCGCTATCACTCCTGGTAAATCATTGCTCGCTGAAGAAATAATACACTCAGAATATCATTCATAGTGTTTTGACACAGGCAAAGGTAACATACTCTCTGTCCTCTTCATCCTCCAGTGATTCGAAAACCTTGAAACCCGTATCTCGGAGCATGTTTCTCCAGGTTTCCAAAGGGAAAAGCCCCAGAATATGGAGGTCGTGTTCGATTCTGAGTTTTCCATGCTCACGAATAAGGAAGATCATCATGGTCTCATAGACTGTGTCGTTCGGGTCCGGATCGTATGTGTTTTCAATGAAGGCGATGTCCAGGTGCTTTGGTTTGGAGTCCTCAGATGCCTGCGCCACCGCAGTTTGGTTCTGGACGAAAGTCTCCTTTGTCTCATCCGGGCCACAAATCATCACACCACCAGGTCTGAGGTGGTCGTAAGCTCTGCAAAACACTGCTTTCAAGTCCTCTGCGGTTGTCATGTAGCTGATCGCATCATCGATCAGGATAGCATCATATTGCTCGTTCAGACTAAACTCCCTCATATCGGCCTGATGAAATCTGCACTCAGGGTTTGTCTTGCCGGCTATTTCAAGCATATCAAGAGAAATATCAATTCCTGTAACTGAAAAGTACCTCTTCAGGTTATAGACGTTTTTCCCAGCGCCGCAACCAATGTTCAGCAGGGACCTCACTTCTCGTTCTGCGTGTTGCTTGATTAACCGCACCACATTTGTGCAATGCAGCTTGTATTCCTGTATGCTTCCCCACATTGGCCACAACCAGGAAAGGTCCTGGTATAGACGGTTCGTCTTAATCTTCAAGCGATCCCCCGGTTCTGATCAATCCAACACCACTGCTGTTTGATACATTCAGCATATGTACACACTTTTTGCATTACAGATACTACACAACCTGACTGCTAATGGCTTTCTGCACTGATCTTTTGTTGCTCAGACCCCTTGTTATCAGAGACACCAATGGGCAGACTCCAACTTGTGAAATGCATACAACAATAGTCTAACCGTTTCGAAAATGGTTTTGAAGTCTTCGTCGAAGAAACTGTATGGCTCTCAGTGTATCTCTTGTTCGTGGTAATCGAGGTTAGCGCATTCGTCTGCCCTTTGACATACATGGGCCGATCTAACTACGTGCGCTATAGATATTTATTCATCTTCGTATTGAACAATCGCCGTCAAAAATTGATGCAGGTCAATATGAGGATCTTCGAATTCCTCGAGTTCCATCCGGATTCTCCTGATTTCATGGGGAATCACAGGATAAGTATCCATGACCCGGTAGTATTCCCAAAGAAACACTCTCCAAAGAGCATCGCGTGCAAAACTCGTAACATCATCTATGTAGAAGTAAAAGTACTCGTGGGGAATACTCACAGGATCCTGATCCAGCTCAGGCCAATAGATAGAGATTCCCCCGGCATCCTGCCATTTCGCTGAGTTTTTCTTATAAACTACCGCGTCTTCTAGTATCTGAAGAACTGTTGCAGCACTTTCCTGCACAATGGGAAAGTTTTCATCCCCAAGAATCACTTCTACCATTTCTGTGAAAGCATCTACCAGATCAGGCACCTCTGCTAGACGCACTGCAGAAAGCGTGATGATCTCATCACCTTCGTGGAGACTATTGTACAAATCTACGATTTCTTTGCTCCATTCTTCTGCACTTATCTGAGGATTGCTCGTCAAAGCATGAATGATATCTGCAATTGGCCATTCTTTTCCGTCGTTTTCAGAACCTACAACGACGCCGCAGCGCGAGTTCCGTAATTCGTGCAAAACTTCAATCATCTGCATCAGGCAAGCATTTACGGCCAGCACATCGAAGTGTACCGGAGAGTTTTCGAGGACCCCCGCAAACTCTTTGAGTGTCATAAAGTCTCCCCCGCTGGTCACATCAATCAGAAGCCCACGCCATCCATAACCATGGGTCGCAACCATTAAGGCATAGTGTTCTGCCGGGTAGTTGGATGATGCCCAGTGGATGAAATCGCTCAGAGTATCTGGATCGGCCATATTAACTTCTCTGCCGCCTGTTCCATCACCCCAGTCGGCAATAGCGTTTTCTTCAGTGGGTTCCATCCCAGGCATGTAATAAAACCTGTGAGCAATCTCCCACCCTCCAAAGTCAGCCATATCCTTGTAGCGATCAAACTGTATGACGATGTTCACATCTTCAGAACTGCCGACCTGTTTGGCAATCATGTCGTGAAATGCCTTGATGAAATCTGGATGCATTGCTGCATCATCACCATTCAGGTATAACATGAAGGTCCACACACTTTCAGCCTTCTTGATGTGCGGCAAACACGCACTAACAAATGCAAGAACGAACAAGACAAGAACGATCATCACAGTTCGGCGTCTTCTCATAATTGACCTCCTTTCATCTCATCCCTGAAGTTCGATCCGATCAACGCCCCAGTTACTCTGAAAGGATCGATGAATAAAGATTACCATAACTTCCCCGCCGTTCCGAAGCTGCAAAAACACTTGTTGGACCGTTAAGCGAATAAGATGATAGAATCGTATCGACAACAATTATGAGCCTCTGATCACAAAGGAAACCCCGGAGGTCTTTTCTATGAACGGACTGTCTGGAATAGGGTTTGTAAGAAGTGAATGAGATGACTGCTCCGATTACACATGATTTCTTCCTGGCAAAACGTAACGAAAATTCTTCTATCCCTCATAGGCGTTATGCTCAGATTTTGATGGTTGTATGCACGCTTCAATAGTTAAGAATAGCTCAGATGATCGTAGAGAATTAGAGAGCCGGAGATTGTGCTAACGCAATACATTTTTTGTTTTGGGAGGTGTTGTTATGGGTCTAGCCAGAAGGTACATGGTTGTGATGCTGGCTCTTGTTGTCCTCATTACAGGCACCATTCTGGGTTCAGCTCATAGTGATGTAGTCCCCATTGCTTCTGCTCGTGAGCTGAGCGATGGTGAATCAGTTACCGTAAAGGGTGTTGTCACTTCGACTCCAGGCAATTGGGGTGGTGCCGGCTTCTACATTCAAGATGAGACTGGTGGAGTCTACGTGTGGGAGCCTTCTCCTTCAGACACTTACAGCCAGGGAGACACCGTAGTCGTAGCAGGTAAGCTTGCCACGTTCAATGGCGAAAGGCAAGTTCAGGACGGTTCGATAGTATTCGCGGAGGAACCCATGCCTGAACCAGAACCTTTGACGAAAAAACTTGCTGACCTTTCACTGGACAACGAAGGTTTGCTTATCCAGCTGCAGCAGGTCGAAATCCTTGAACTAAGAGAAGTCAACATCTACGGCACTTTCGAGATGATCGTTGAAGACGAAACAGGAAAGGCGCTTGTCAGGGTAGACAATCGAATCGGTATCAGATACGAAGAGTTTGACGGCGAAGTCGGGGATTTTTACACACTGACAGGCATTATCGGGCAGTTTCGAGGAGCGTTGCAGGTAAAACCCAGGGATCCAGCCGAGCTCGTAAGAGTAGAACCGCCTATTGAACCCGGTGTAGCCTGGATAGCCGATGCCAGAGAGTTCCCTGATGGTACTGAAGTTACCGTTATTGGTGTTATTACTGCTCCAGATACGATGAGCACTCGCACATTCTATGTTCAGGATAAGTCTGCCGGAATAATGGTTCACTACCCCAGCAGTCTGACCTTTGCTGCCAGTTATGGAGACAGGGTGCGAATAGCCGGTGCTACTGGAGAGTTCAACGGTGAGCGACAGATCGTAATGAGTCATCTCGAGGTGGTTGAAGAGAATGTGCAGGTTCCGGAACCCAAGGTAACTGATATTGAAGGCCTGGATGAAAACGAAGGGTTCCTTGTCAAGCTGGAGCGCGTGACTATCCGCAATATAACAACCTTCTCTTCCGGAAGCTCGAACATCGACATCTCTGACAAAACGGGCACCACAGTCATGCGCGTTGAAGTGGCAACCGG
>PWXG01000056.1 GCA_003561215.1 Thermotogales bacterium | reverse complement strand
ATATCATCGGTGAGTTCGATAGTGCTGAGACTCACGAAGCATCTATCCGAGCTTTCTGAAACCGATCTGAAGAATTACTTTGACAATTTGCCCAAGATTACGAACAATCTTCTTGATCTTGGCAAGCTTATCCCGAAGGACTCGTTCTTCGGAATAATCAGACATCTGGCTCACCAGGTTCAGCAGGAAAAGGGACTTAAGAGAGTTTTTTACGACAAACTCATCGAGGAACTGGCGATGGACAGGAGTGTTTTGAAGTTCCTGGAAAGACAGGAGAGCGAAGTTGAGAGAGAATGAATGTGTTGAAAAGGCAATAATCGAACTCGGAAAGGAAAGCGCCTTTTACAACTACCTGTTTCTCTTCATCGAACGGTTGCGTGCTCCCTTGATAAGAACTATGCAGCTCAAGGTCTCCGGTTCAGGGAAGCTGCAGCTACTGTTCAACCCACAGAATCTCGCAAACAAACCCCTGGGCTTGGTAATCGCACTGTTGAAGCACGAATGCCTGCACATTGTGAACTCACATATTCTCATTCCTGTAAGAAACAAGCGCGAGAAGGTCCTCTGGGACCTCTGCATGGATGCGGCGGTGAATCAGTACATAAAGGAGCTCGACGCCTTTTCCTACCCGCTGGACAAACTCCTGATGGAAGGATGCGCAACAGACAACGAATTGCTTTTCGTCTCACCTCCAGGATTTATGCCCGGCGAGACTGCCGAAGCCTATCATCAATGGGCGCTGGAATTCATGAAGAAGAACAAGACTGTTGACCTTGAACTAATAGACGCGCAGCTAAACAGAGCTGACTCTCACGATGATTTCGGCAAGTATGATCTTCCGAAGGAATTCGTGGAAGACCTTCTCAAGCAGGTTGTCTCCGAGACATACGAGAAATCGAAGGGGGATACTCCGAGCTCGATTGAACACGTTGTTTCGATGGCCCTCGATCGTCCGATGCTTGACTGGCGAACGATAATCAGGAGATTCTTCGGTGCATCGGTGCACGTAGGACGCTATAGAACACCGCTAAGGCCGAATCGCAGATATGACGACCAGCCGGGATGGATGAATGATTATGCGGCCAAGCTGGCCATAATCGTTGATACAAGCGGCAGTATCATCGATGAGGAGTTCGAAGCTTTCTTCAGTGAGATCGATGTGCTGACAAAGCTTACGGATACCAGAATGTGGCTCATACAGGTCGACGAGGCTGTGCAGTCGGTCATGAAGTATGGAAAAGGTATGTGGAGAGACCTGAAGCTCATAGGAAGAGGGGAGACAGACCTTCAGCCGGCTGTCGACTATGCACAGGAGTATTTGCGCCCCGAGGGAATCCTCATCTTCACAGACGGTTATGCCGATATTCCCACAGTTAGTAGAAAGGTGCTCTTCGTTTTGTCCGAAAAGGGAAGCAAAGAATTTGCCGACGAAGCGAGCAGGGTCTATGGAAGGTCTTCCTGTGCGATTCTCAAGAAGGAATCCCTTCCTGCGGAGGCGAAATAATGGAAAACGAACGACAGATAGTGTGTCTTTATGAGGGGCCTCCTTCAATGAAAGAAAGACTGGAATCTCTGTATTTCAATATGCTGCCATGGATCTCAGAGATGGTTGACGCCCTGAAAGAGCGGCAAGAACTCCTTGAAACAACTCGTGGACATTTTGGTGCAGTAATTGCATATGACGAAGGAGACAGATCGCCGAAGCTCTCGGTCATGGTTGACATGGAAGGGCGCTGTTTTGTCGGCATATCGTCTTCCTCCCCCCTTGAAACGGCGAGCGGCCTCTATCGTTTAAACGCGGAACGCATGAGCGCGGAACTCGAGGATTTCTACAAGCAGGTCTTCCCTGCTGCAAAGAATGTAAAATCCACTCCTGTTATAATCCAGGAACCTTTGAGGGTTTTTTTTGTCGCCTACTGTGGTAATGAGCGTTTCCTGAGAAAGGAGAGGCTTAAGGAGACATTGTCAGGTAAGGGTTACTTCCAGCTGGCCTCGAGTATCTCGGATAGCCTTTACGCTCTGTACCTCAAGATGTTCCGGAAATGGGTTAAATCCGGAAAGGGAGAAATCTACGTGTTTCCTGTACAAGACAAAATTAGACTGGCCTTTGGCCTCCCGCCGATCTCCGGAAAGGTTGAAATATCCGTGGTCACCGAGCTTTCCCGTTTTTTCAGGAGCGAGCTGCTGGCCAAATGCATCTCCCTGAGATCTTCGAGTATCGCTCAGGATATGAAGCTCTCACGTCCCGCCACAATGGTTCTGGAAAGAGACCTTCTCGGATCGGAAATCGTGCTCGAAAAGCTGGATAAGCTTTACAACTTCTATTCTGCAGCGATAGAACAGTCGATAGAGACGGTTAGAAGCTATGTTGATTTGAACAGACCCGAGTGCTGAGCGACCGATGCACTGACACTTACAAACAACAACACGGGGAGCCCCACGGCTGTGCTTCTATTCTTCATTGACAAGTCTATTTCTTCCGCAGTTTTAGGACCACGAGATTGAGTGACCCTGCTACCTTGACCTTGTGAGGGCATCCTGCTGGAATGAAAACAACAGTACCGCTTGACAACAAGTGCTCTTTTTCTCCCTCCAGTGTTCCTCTTCTTTTCTCGCCATCCCCGATGTCGTCGGCATCCCGCATTTTCTCTCCTTCGACAAGAATACCTTCTCCCGATGTGACGATGTAGATATCGTGCCAGAGTTCGTGGGATTCCGTGTCAGACTCTTGCTGTTGCATGACACCGGATTTGACAACGATGCTTTCCGTGCCGACATCTAGCAACTCGCGAGGAGGAGAATAGATGTTCCTGAGTAGCTTAAGATTCATTGACAGTCCTCCTTCTGAACATTTTCTTGACCAGGGGTGCAAGGAACGGACCGAACAGCGTCAGCGCGATCAGGATGAAAAGTACGAGCGATATGGGTCTCTGGAAGAAAGGAGTCATGCTTCCGCCGGTCTTCATGAGTCCTACGCGCAGGTTGTCTTCAATCATTGGCCCCAGGATGATTCCAAGAATCATTGGAGCGAGAGGGACACGAATCTTCTCGAGAAGGAATCCAATAATCCCGAATACCAGCATCACGGAGACATCGAAGAAGCTGTTTCTAATTGCGAAAGAACCAATCATCGAGAATATCACTACTGCTGTCAACACGACGCTAGTCTTCAGCTTCAGTAGCTGTGAGTAAACCCTTATTCCAAGGAACCCTACAGGTATCAGTATGAACTGTGCGATTATGGCGACGGTAAAAATACCGGTCACCAGTTCTCTACTTTCCACGAATATCAGGGGACCTGGTCTCAGGCCGTACATAAGCATTGCACCAAGGACAATTGCCGTGATTGTGTCTCCGGGGACACCGAAGACGAGCGCCGGAATCCATGTACCTCCAAGGGCGGCGTTGTTGGCGCTGGTCGGAGCCACAACTCCTTCTGTAGTTCCTGTGCCAAACTTGTCAGATTCCTTTGAAGTCCTTTTTGCCACCCCATAAGCGACCCATGCAGCAATATCTGCACCTGCTCCAGGCAGTGCACCGGTAAAGGTTCCAATGAAGGCTGACTTTATGACGGTCCATTTGTACTTCCATATTATCGGCATGGCTTTCCATATGTTGATCTTGACCTTTTCCTTTATCGTTGGGGTGTCCAGGACACTGGAACCGCGCTGAACCCTCTTAAGGACCTCAGAAAGGCCAAATAACCCTATCATCGCAGGGATGAAGCCTATTCCGCCCATCAACTCGGGGTTTCCGAAGGTGAACCTCGGATAACCTGTGGTTATGTCTATCCCGATCGTAGCTATGAGCAGGCCGAGTGTAGCCGAAATCATGCCGTTTATCAGATTTCCCCTACTCATAATGACGCACATGCTCAGACCGAACAATCCCAACCAGAAGTACTCGAAATTCGTGAACCTCAGGGCGAAGTCAGCAAGAGGAGGAGCCACGAGTATGAGCAACGCAATTCCAATCAAGCCGCCAATGACAGAACACATGAGGTCCAAGGTCAGAGCGAGTCCACCCTTACCCTTCTTGGTCAGCTCGAACCCGTCCAGGATTGCTGCTCCGGATGCAGGTGTGCCGGGAATGCGCAGGAAAGTAGCAGGGATATCCCCGGCGAATATCGCAGTAAACGACACACCGATAACCATTGCAAGACCTGCGAGCGGTTCCATGTAGTACGTGACGGGAATAATAAGGGCAACAGCCATGGTCGCCGTCAAACCAGGAACTCCTCCTACGAAGATCCCGAATCCCATAGCTATAATGAGTGGAAACAAGACACCTGGTTGGAATATCTGCAAGACTGCATCCAATTCAATCACCTCATATTGCCCAGAATAGGGAGCCTTCAGGCAGCGGGATTCTGAAACCGTAACCGAAAATCAGGACTATTGCTACCACCAGCACGACCGAGTAGATAATCGCTCGCCACCAACGTACATTCAGCATCAGCATGAGCAAGAAGGAAAAGGCAAAGGTTGTCAGGTTGAACCCCGTGATTTCTACCATGATGATGTAGAAGAATACCCCTGCAACAACTGCAAGAACATTCAGGAAACCGCGCCGGGTCATCTTATCTTCTTCCAGAACCTCTTGGGGAGGTTCCGAACTCCTTCGTCTGATTACCATTTTCACCAGCTGCGATGCAATGACGTATATACCCGCAGCCATTATGATTATGGCCAGGATAACCGGGAAGAACCTTGGACCAGGCAGCTTCTGTCCACGGACAATGAAGTCAGGAAACCTTTCCGAAAGTACAATAACAACGATAGATGTTGCCAAAAGTGAGATTCCATAAATAAGGTTCTTGATCAACTTGATCCCCACCTCTGAAAGACACGCACTGTTTTCTCAATAGGCTTCATAAGATAACCCCGGCGTAGTTGCAGACGCCGGGGCAAAGCAACATTATTGCAGATAACCGCCGAGTTCCAGAACTTCTTTCCAGGTTGCGTCCTGCTCCCTCGCGAATTCGAAGAACTCCTGGGAATCCCTGATTCTCACACCAAAGCCATTTCTAGCCATGAAGTCGAGATACTGCTCTGAGTTGGCTATCTT
>PWXG01000032.1 GCA_003561215.1 Thermotogales bacterium | reverse complement strand
TTGAGCCTTATGATGCTCCCGAAGCATTCAGGGGAAACCCTGTTTACGATGCCGATCGCTGCGTAGGATGCGGCGCATGCGAACAAGTCTGCCCTGCTCGAGCTATTGAGATGGAGGATGATCCGCAGACGGCAAGAAGAATACTCACTGTCAAGTACACCGACTGTATCACATGCGGGCAGTGCGAAGAGAAATGCATTGTTGACAAAGGAATATATCTGACAACAGAATATCTGACAGCGACTTCAGATAAATCAGATGAAAAGAACATGAACAGCATCGATAAAGAAATGCTGGTTTGCGAAAGATGCGGAGCCCTCATTGCGGCGCTTGATCATCTTCGATGGCTCATAGAAAGGCTTGGACCGTACACCTATGGACACCCCAATCTCATAATGATGAGACAACTCGATACCAACCAATCCCTGCCTGTATTACGTCCCAAAGAGATCACCAGGAGAGAGGAGCTTTTCGAGATACTCTGCCCGAAGTGTAGACATACGGTGATCGTGGAAGATGCCTTCAAATGATCTGGAATTGCTTTCCAGGGTCTCACTGAAGGAGCGGAACACTCTCGCGGGTCTTGGCAATCCTTTCAGAAGGGATGACGCTGCGGGGCTTACTGTCGTTGATATGCTGGCTTGCGAAATAACGGATCCTGCTCTTTCTTTCCTGAAGTGCTTCCAGAACCCGGAGAACTACTTCGACCGGTTCCCCAAAGACAGCAAGTGTGTAGTTTTTTTCGATGCTCTTTACGGTATCAAGGAGGATATCATTGTACTGGACGAAGAAGAAATCGGAGATTTCTCTTTTTCTACCCACACGTTCGGTATGAAGACGATAGTCCGTTACCTGGGCAACATGATTGACGGGCTCTCCGTCTATGTTGTTGGAATGCGGGCAAAGCATATGGATCTGGGAGAGGGGCTCTCAGAAGAAACGATGGCGATTGTCAATAGGGTGGTCAGGGGATTTGTGAGTATATGCAGAAAGCATTTGAAGTGACTATCGAGGGAACAGTCCAGGGCGTTGGTTTCAGGCCTTTTCTGGCCCGCCTTGCGAATTCGCTCGGTCTTTCGGGTTCTGTCGAAAATCGAGAGAACGGTGTGAGGCTGGTTCTCTTCTGTCAGGAAGATGAGCTGGAATCTTTCTTGGATCGCCTCGAAAAAGACAGACCCGCTCCTGCGCGAATCACTGCGCTAAACGTCTTACGAATCGGATTGTCAGGCAATGGTCAGAAGGGTTTTTCGATCATGAGTAGCAGGAAGGAAGGAACAAACACCGCGCTCATCCCACCAGATATTGCTGCATGCGATAAATGCGTTGAAGAGATGCTTTCACCAGGTAACAGGAGGTATCAATATCCCTTTATAAGCTGTGCCGAGTGTGGGCCAAGGTTTTCGTTAACGGCTGCTCTGCCTTACGACCGCGACAAGACAAGCATGAAAGACTTCAAGCAATGTGGCCACTGCCTCGAGGAGTACGCTGTTCTCGACAACAGAAGGTATCATGCCCAGACTAACTGCTGTGACGAATGTGGCCCGAATTACGAATTGGTGGAGAGCAAGACAGGTAAGAAATGCCATGGGGATCCCATAGAAAGAACCATTCAAGCTATTGCAGATGGGGAGATTGTCGCCCTTAAGGGCATCGGTGGATTCAGCCTTGTCTGCAAGCCTGATTCCAGGTCCTGCGAAAGATTAAGGTCTCTGAAGGAAAGGCCACAGAAGCCTTTTGCCCTGATGGCAAGGGATGTCGATGCTGTAAAGGGTTTTGCACATGTCGATGATTTCGAACAAGAAGTACTGATATCATCCGCTCGACCAATCGTACTGCTCAGGATGAAGTGCCCTAAATGGAAAGACGCTGTGGCACCGGGACTCGACAGAATCGGTGTGATGCTGCCATACATGGGTATACACTATCTTCTTCTGAGGAGATTCCCTGTGCTTGTCGTCACGAGCGGCAACGTTTCGGGAGAAATGCTCTGCGCGACGGACGAGGAAGCACAGACTAGACTGCGCACCTTCTGCGATTACTTTCTTCTCCACGACAGGGATATTGTGAATAGGTGCGATGACTCACTGGTTAAGGTCGTTGAAGGCAAGAAAGTGTTCCTGAGAAAATCGCGAGGCTATGTCCCTGAACAAGTAAGGATCCCTGCTATGTCGAATAAGACTGTCCTGGCAACCGGTGCCGATATGAAAGGGAGTTTTGGTTTTTCGAGAGACGGAGTGTTCATCGGCAGCCAGTATCTGGGCAATCTTGCCTACAGGATGAACCAGGACCAGTTCAGGGAAATGATCGTGAGGTACGAAAGGCTTTTTGATACAAGAGCTGCAGCAGTCGTGTCAGACGCTCACCCGGGGTATTTCTCCAGGTTTCTGGGGCAGGAGTATGCAGAAAGAATGGGGATCCCGCAGTACCTGTTACAGCATCACCTGGCGCACATTTACAGTGTCATGGCTGAACGCGGTCTCTTTGAATGTATCGGGATCGCTTTTGATGGAACCGGATATGGCAGCGACTCGCAGGTATGGGGAGGGGAGTTTTTTGAGATCAGGAGCGGTTCGTCCATACGCTTCGCACGCCTTAGATATGTTCCCATGCCCGGAGGTGAGATATCGGCCAGGTATCCTTCCCTGATGGCAGGTTCTTACCTGCGAGACTCCGGTCTTCCTGTAGATGATAAGACGAGACTGATGTGTGAGCACGCGCCTGCATTGACGTCTTCGGCCGGGAGGCTATTCGATGCTGTAGCTGCAGTTCTTGGGGTGTGTGATGTCAATACCTATGAAGGCGAAGCTGCAATGAAGCTGGAAGCGTTATCACAACCATCTGGAGAGAGACTGCCGTGGGATCTGGATACAACAAAAGACATCTGGGAGATAGACCTTCGAGAGATGATCCGCCATCTTTCTGAGAGGAGAAGAAAAGATGCTGTAAGCCATCTTGCTTCGGCATTTCACAATGCACTCGCAGAAGTAGTGCTACAGACTTGCCTTTGTAAAGCAGAAAGGAGTAATCTTAGGGTAGCATGTCTTTCTGGGGGAGTCTTTCAGAATAAGTTGCTGCTTGAAAGATGCATCGAACTACTCGCAGACAACGGATTTTCCGTTTATTTTAACGAACGGGTGTCTCCCAATGATGAAGGAATTGCCCTGGGGCAGGCTTACTGGTATGAGCTGAGGATGTGAGCCAGATGTGTCTTGCTTTGCCGTTGAAGGTTGTAAGCCTCAGCGAGAACACGGCCATGGTAGAAAGAGCGGGTGTCAGGTTCGAAGTGGACACCAGATTGGTAAACGACCTTTCTCCAGGAGACTATGTTCTCGTGCACGCGGGCTTCGCTATTCAGAAAGTCGACCAACAGGACGTTTCAGAGATAATAAACCTGATCGGACAGGATCTCGAATGATCTACCGGGTAATGGAAGTGTGCGGGACCCATACGCACGCACTCATGAGATTTGGGCTCAAACATCTCTATAGTGAAAGCCTTGAGCTTATGAGCGGTCCGGGGTGTCCCGTATGTGTTACGTCCCAATCTGACATCGACGCTCTCTTCTCAATGTGCGATCAGGGAATCAGGCTTTATAGCTTTGGAGATCTTCTGAAGGTACCCGGTTCTAAGGGTACGCTGAGAGAGCTTCGAGCGCAGGGAGGCGATGTGAGAGAAATCTACAACCCTCTGCAAGTACTGAAGGATATTGCCAAAGATCCTACGGAACGCGCGCTGTTTGTAGCCATTGGGTTTGAAACGACCGCACCTCTTGTAGCATCTCTGGTCGAGGAAATATTGAAGCAGCGTGTTTCCGGCCTTTATATCTACTCGCTTCTGAAGTTTATCCCTCCGGCGATGGAAGCCCTTCTCGATGAAGACGACTGCTTGATCGACGGTTTCATATGCCCTGGCCATGTAAGTGTCATCATTGGTGAAAAGCCCTTTGAGCAACTTGCAGCAAAACACGAAAGGCCTTTCGTGATAGCGGGGTTTGAAGAAGCAGTGCTGCGCAAAGCTCTTGACGCCCTTTGCGGAATGCTGAAGGACAACCGTAAGGGAGTAGAGAACGCATACTCACCGTTAGTAAGGCCAGATGGAAATCCTGTTGCGCTGGAGAAGATCTCGCGATACTTTGATACCTGTACCGCTGAATGGAGAGGAATAGGGCAGCTTTCAGGTTCTGGTTTGAGGCTAAAGGAACGTTATAGATACCTCGATGCGGAGAGTGTCTTTGCCGTTGACAAGCCGGCTTCGCGGGATCCGTGTCCTTGTGGCGAGGTACTTACAGGTAAGATCAGGCCAGAGGGGTGTTCTCATTTCGGTACCGACTGCGTTCCGGGATCTCCAATAGGGCCTTGCATGGTTTCCTCTGAGGGAGCATGTCATGCTGAGTTCCTCTACAGGCATAGGAGTGCGTGAGTGTGGACTCCAGTTTCGTTACGATCCATCACGGAAGTGGAAAGA
This sequence comes from Thermotogales bacterium, assembly GCA_003561215.1. GTDB lineage: Bacteria > Thermotogota > Thermotogae > Petrotogales > Kosmotogaceae > UBA9910. Next base: position 13,556 of record PWXG01000032.1, on the reverse strand, counting down.
AGCAAGCAGAGCTGCTTGGCTTTATCGCCGAACAACTCGGTCCCGCAATGATGTCGACGGAAAATGACGGTGGTTTTGTCGACGAAGCGATCGATACCATCACCACCGATTCCTTCACGATTAGCCCGATCTTCTTTCCGGGGGGAGATATCGGAAAGCTGTCAGTCGCGGGCAGTATAAACGATGTTGTTATGATGGGAGCAGAACCGGTGTATCTGACACTCTCCCTGATCATTGAAGAAGGATTCGAGATTCAGGATTTGGTGAAGATCCTGACCTCAGCAAGAGCTGAGCTTGAGACAAGCAATACCAGGGTCATATGCGGCGACACCAAGGTCGTCAACAGGGGCGCTATAGACAGGATTGTAATCAACACCACATGCCTCGGCAAGACTGCTGAGGCAAGATATGCCGTCGGTCGGATCGAAACCGGAGATCGGATTGTTATTACGGGTCCCGCAGGAATGCACGGTGCTTCCGTAATGGCGACAAGAAACAACTTCGAGATAGACTTTGTGTCCGATTGCAGAGCTCTTACCCCTCTTCTGAATGCAGTCAGTGGATTCAAAGTGCATGCAATGAGAGACCCGACCAGGGGAGGGATTGCCCAGATTCTTAACGAGCTCTCTGAATCTTCAAGAAAAGAGATGGTTATCGAGGAGAACCTGCTTCCCCGCCACGCGGGTGTAGAGGCAGTTGCCGAGATTCTTGGAGTCGATCCTCTTTACCTGGCCTGTGAAGGAACCGCTGTGTTATTCTGCGCAGAAGCAGATGTCGATGCGTTGCTGATCAATCTTGAATCGCAGGGATACTCACCTTCGGTGATCGGCAGAGTAGGCGCCGAAACTGAGGGTCCCCTTCTTGTGATAAGAACGAGATTAGGAGCAGAAAGAGTTTTGCCAATGCTTACTGAAGAACTGACCCCCAGGATCTGTTGATCATCAACCGGACGATACATCGCCGAGAACTTTCCAGAACTGTCAGGAGGAGCTAAGATGCATCACGAACTCTCACTTGCAGAAAAGGTCAAATTGTATCTGGAGAACAACTTCGATCCAGAGGAATTCACAAGTATCAAAAAGATAGTGGTTGGTATCGGAAAACTGGTAATGGCAGATAAGGAACACATACGACAGGCATTTGATCTCATCAAGAAAGACACGGATTTCGCGCACGTCGAAATCGGATTCATCGTCGATGAGCTTCGGTTCAGATGCAGAGAATGCGGTAACGATTTCTCCTCAAAAGACTACGAGACACACTGCCCTGAATGTGGTGGCACCGTCAGGGTCCTTTCGGGCGACGATATCTACATCGAGGAAATCGTTCGGGCGTAGTCAAAACTCGTATAGCCCTTCTCGTGTCTAAATGCAGGAAGCAAATGTTGTTGAGAAGAGCTTCCAGAGGAGGGGGGTCAAATGAAGCGAATTGCTTTCCTGTTGGTCAAAACGCTTGCTGTGTTTTCGGTGCTGATGCTTGCAGTGACGTTGAGCGCTGCTGAAATGGTGCTTGTGGAGCGCGGGACCTTCGCAATGGGAGACACCTGGGGTGGCGGACGTAGTGACGAGCGCCCCGTTCATGAAGTTGCCTTCTCATACGACTTCTACCTTGGAAAACACCCGGTCACCTTCGATGAGTTTGACAGGTTCTGCGAGGAGACAGAAAGGCTGGGACCCACTGACGAGGGCTGGGGCAGAGGAAACAGACCTGTTGTTAACGTGAGCTGGTGGGACGCAATAGCTTACTGCAACTGGCTCAGCGAAAATGAAGGCCTTCCCGTAGCCTATCGCCTCGTGGGAGAACAGTATGAAGGGCAGATGCTGGATGCTTATGGAAACGTTACTACAAACATCGAAGAAGTTGTTGGATACAGACTTCCTTCAGAAGCTGAGTGGGAGTATGCAGCCCGAGGAGGAAGGAACCTCGTCTACAGATACTCGGGCAGCAATGTAGTCGATGATGTTGCGTGGTTCTGGGAAAACTCTTTCAACGAGCGGTTTGGAGAAAGAACGACCATGCCCGTAATGCAGAAGGCAGCCAATACGCTCGGGATATTTGATATGAGCGGCAACGTATGGGAATGGTGTACAGACCGCTGGTATCTATATTCTAGCGAACAGGTGTCAAATCCATATGTTTTCTCCGGTCTTGGTCGAATGGTACGAGGCGGCAGTTTTCTCTACCCAGCAAGCGCATCTGGAGTGGCATATCGTTTCAGTGCTTCTCCAGAGCTGATCTTCAGAGACCTGGGTTTCAGAGTTGCCAGAACGAGCAAAGACTGAGCTATCATCACGCGGGGTGAACGGATCTACTCAATCACCTTCAAGACTGGTATGTTTTGTTATAACGGCAGCAGTCAGAGAGTTGCACAGTGCTGAGTTTTACGACTGTGTTTCGGAGCAATACGCTAACGCAACTAAAATCAGCATTCTGATTTGAGTTGCGCGATTTGTGTTATCATTGTTCAGGACCATTGAAGTCTGTCTTGATTAGCTTGATTAGTAACTGAGCTTTTAGTTTTCGCTGGGGACAGTGTTACTTCACCATCTTGTGGTTCGGCAAGCAAAGCGGCGAACCTTCCATAGGAAGTCCGCGAATTCCACAGTTCAGCACTATGCCCCTAGTCGGGAGGCGAAGCTGAGAACGCGCTCGTCTCTTTACGGAGCAAGCGCCTTGTAATGGCCAAAAAGAAGCTGTTCTGGACGAAGAGGATAGCACGGACGCTCATAACTGCAATAGGAGTATCGCTTGTCGCTTTCTTGATACTTCATCTAACGCCGGGTGATCCTGCGAGGATCATACTTGGTCCTTATGCAACTGAAGCTGCTTATGACAGGATAAGGGAAAGGTACCGTCTCGATGAACCTATCCCTGTTCAGTATATATACTGGATATCCGGTGTTGTGAGGGGAGATCTCGGTACCTCAATCCGATACAACAGGCCCGTGGCAGAACTGATAAGGGACCGAATCGGACCCACCATGATTCTTATGGGGTCCGCACTAATTGTATCAATCTCTCTAGGGGTTTTTCTAGGCATACTGGCGGCGATAAAGAGGAACACACCGCTGGATTACTTCGCGACTTTCCAGGCCGTTTTCTGGTTATCTATCCCGCCTTTCTGGCTCGGGATTCTTTTTCTCTATATCTTCGGGTTGCAGTTAAGGTGGGTTCCCATCGGGGGGATGGTTGGCTTCACTTCTCTCATATTTCCCGCTCTGACTATCGGCTTGAGAGATGAAGCCTGGTTTGCCAGGCCTATGAGGGCAGAGATGCTTGAAGTCCTTAATCAGGACTACATAAAAGCTGCAAAGGCAAAAGGTCTCAAGTACTCTCACGTGGTCGTCAAACACGCTCTTCGGAATGCACTCATACCGATGATTACTATGATTGCACTGCGATTACCCTGGGTTATCGGAGGTTCTGTGGTCGTTGAGGTAGTCTTTTCCTGGGGAGGTCTGGGAAGCCTTCTTGTCAACAGCGTTCTTGCCAGGGACTATCCGGTGGTGCAGGCTATTCTGCTCCTTCTGGCGATTCTTGTGGTACTGGCCAATCTTGGGGCGGATCTTCTTTACAGTGTTATAGACCCCAGAATAAGGTTGGAGGGGTGACATGCCCGAGCGAGACGAAGCACTCTACCAGGAAGCCATAGAAGACATACGCAACCTGAAAAAGCAGAGGAGCAGTCAGCTCTATTTAGTCTGGTTGAGATTCAAGAAGAACAAGCTGGCATTCGTCGGATTGGTTATGGTGTGCATCGTTCTCCTGGTGGCTTTATTGGCTCCTATCCTCACACCGTATGATCCCTATGAAACCGACCCCTTCAACAGATTACAGCCTCCTTCTCGTCAGAATTGGCTTGGAACAGATGAACTGGGGCGAGATGTCTTGACGAGGTTGTTTTACGGAACCAGGATCGCTCTGCTGATCGGGGTTCTCATAGTCCTGTTTGAGGGAACAATCGGAATAACTCTTGGAATACTATCTGGCTTCTTTGGGGGGGTTATTGACAACATAGTGATGCGCCTTGTCGATATTCTCAGATCATTTCCCGTAATAATACTCGCGATGGCAATAGCAGGGATAATGGGCCAGGGGATCTTCAACGTGATCATTGCCATGGGAATCGTTGGCTGGACAACATATGCGAGGATGGTCAGAAGTAAAATCCTGTCGATCAAGGAATCCGATTACGTAGAAGCTGCGAGATCCATTGGAGAGTCAAGGGTTTCCATTATCATCCGGTACATCTTGCCGAACGCTTTACCAACAGCGATCATAATGGTGTGTATAATGATGCCTACCGCACTGATAGCAAGTTCAACACTGAGTTTTCTGGGAGTAGGAGTAATGCCTCCGACAGCAGACTGGGGATCTATGATTTCAGCAGGCAGGGACTATCTGTTAAATGCTCCTTGGATATCCACATCTGCGGGATTCGCGATAATGTTTGCCGTCCTAGGTTTCAATTTCATCGGTGACGGGTTCAGAGATGCTCTCGATCCAACGACGAAGAGATCATAGCAGGGAGTCTATATATGTCAAAAATACTCACAATAAAAGATCTGAAGCTTTCCTTCGATACCGAAGAAGGCACGGTTGAAGCTCTTGACGGGGTAGACCTTGAAGTTGAAGAAGGTCATTTCCACGGCCTAATAGGAGAGACGGGTTGCGGGAAAACTATTACAGGTATGACGATAATTGGTCTCCTCGACAGTAATGCGCGAATTGATCGAGGAGAGGTCAACTTCAGAGGGCGGAACCTCCTCAAACTTACCGAGAAACAGTTTCAAAGAGATATAAGGGGCAAAGAGGTTGCTATGGTCTTTCAAGATCCCGCATCTTCTCTTGATCCTGTCTTCAATATACGTGATCAGATGATCGAAGCAGTTAGGCTGAGCAGGAAGGATTCCTGGGAATCATACGAGAAGACGGTTAAAGAACTCCTGAAACAGGTGAATTTGCCGGACATTGATACCCTTCTGGACAAGTATCCGCATCAGCTCTCAGGAGGAATGAGGCAGAGAGTCATGATCGCAATGATGCTCGGACGTGACCCTTCGATGCTCATAGCCGACGAACCTACCACTGCACTCGACGTATCTGTTCAGGCACAGTTTCTGAAAGTGCTTGTAGATCTTAAGAAAACCACAAACCTTACGGTTCTGTATATCACACATAACCTTGCGGTTCTAACGGAAATCTGCGAAGAGGTCTCGGTCATGTACGCAGGAAGAGTTGTGGAAACAGCTTCAATAAGGGATGTTTTTCACAAACCCAGTCACCCGTACACGTACAAGTTAGTTCACTCGATTCTGAAAGCCGATAGTTTGCTTGATGTTCTGGAAGAGATCCCTGGAGCGGTTCCCAGGCTCATAAATCCACCATCTGGTTGCCGCTTCCATCCCAGATGTGATGAAGCTGTTTCAGAATGCAGCAAGACGATACCTCCATTGAAGGAGATAGGCACAAACCACTCCGTCGCCTGTCTAAGAAGGTAGTGAATCATGAGTGAATCCTGGTTGAGCGTTAAGAATCTGAGTAAGCACTTTGATACTTCCAAGGGCCCTTTGAAAGCCGTTGACAGTGTTTCTCTAGATGTCAACAAAGGAGACTCTTATGGGCTTGTGGGTGAGTCCGGGTGCGGAAAATCTACTCTTATAAGAACAATACTTCGCTTACTCGAACCAACGTCCGGGGAGATTTTCCTTGAAGGGAGAGAAATCGCCAAAGCCAGCAGGCAATCAATCAGAAACCTACGGAGGAAGATGAGCCTGGTCTTTCAGAGTCCTCATTCTTCGTTGAATCCGAGGATGACCGTCTATGATACTCTGGCGAGACCTCTGCTGGTTCACGGAATAACCAGAAATAAAAAGGATACTACAATAGAGATCGTAAGACTACTCAAGTTAATGGGGCTCCAGGCTGAACACATGATAAGGTATCCCCATGAACTGAGTGGTGGACAGAAGCAGAGAATAGCCATTGCCAGGGCTCTGGCAGTGGGTCCAGAGATAGTCTTTCTTGACGAGCCGACATCTGCTTTGGATGTTTCTGTTCAAACAAAGATTCTTAAGCTTCTCGATCTTGCCAAAAAGGAGAAACAGCTGACTTACTTCTATATATCCCACGACATCAACCTCATAAGAGTTGTATCCGACAAGATGGGAGTGATGTATCTGGGAAAACTGGTAGAAATAGGTGAAACCAGCACCATAATGAAGAAACCATTTCATCCATATGCTGTTGGTTTGTTCAAGGCTGTCCCAGACCCTGATCCTGACAAAAAACTGCCTGAGTTGCTACTCACGGGAGAGGTTCCAAGTCCCGTGAACACGCCTTCGGGATGTGTTTTTCACCCCAGGTGTCCCTTTACATGGGACAGGTGCAGGAAGGAAGTGCCTGTGCTGTTAAAGCAGGAAGATGGCCGGGGAGTTGCGTGTCACAAGTATTCATGAAACCACCACACCAAAAGGAGGGTGTTAAATGAGAAAACTGTTACTTATGTTGTTAGTCCTGAGTATGGTAATTGCAGGGCTTGGTCTGGCAAAGGACACGGTAGTGATTTCCTTTACAGCGGAACCGTCAAGACTTAACCCGATAACTTTCCAGGACACAGAGACATCGATGGTGCTGTCATCGATTTTCTCGCCGTTGCTGGAGCTCACGGCAGAAGGAAATTTCACCACCGAAGACGCCGTAACTGATCGGTATACTATCAGTGATGACGGCCTGGTCTATACCTTCTATATCCGACAGAACATCAAGTTCCACAATGGTGATCCACTAACGGCCAGAGACGTAAAGTTCAGCTACGAGGCCTTTTTGGATCCAGATCTTGGATCTCCTCATCACAGGTATTACACAGGAATCGATGAACTCATTCTGGTTGATGACTACACACTCGAAGTCCATCTGAAGGAGATCGACGTAGCCTTTCTGACGCTTGCAAGGCTCAGAGGATTTGTAATGCCCAAGGACTACGTCGAACAGGTTGGTTGGGACCAGTTCGAGAGGAATCCGATAGGTAGTGGTCCCTACAAGTTTGTGCGCCACGTTCCTGCACAGAGGATTGAGCTCACGAGATTCGACGACTACTTTGGAGACAATGCCGAGATCAAGGACGTTGTTTTCAGGTTCTATCCAGAACTCTCCACCGCTGTCATGGCAGTACGTGCAGGCGAAGTGAATTTCATAGGAGAGCTTGCGGCAGAAGAGTTTGAATCTCTCAAGAGAACCTCTGCAGACATCCTGAACTTCGGTACTTACGAGCGATTTGAAGACCACAGGGTTGTCTTCAACAAGAGACCTGGAGAACCCTTTGCAGACGTAAGAGTAAGGCAGGCTGTGAATTACGCTATTGACAGACACGAGATCATAGCACTCACAAGGCCAGGAATGGCAACTCCCGCCGTAGGGAGGGTGCCAACATTCCACGCTGCCCACGCAGCAGATGCCCCGGCGTACGAAGTAGATCTTGACAAGGCACGCGCACTTCTTGTTGATGCCGGATATCCCGATGGTTTCAAGACGAAGATATTTGCTCCGTCCAACCACAGGGAGAGAGTACTTGAAGCGCAGCAGATACAGAGACAGCTTCTACAGATAGGCATAGAAGCAGAAGTTGTCGCGATTGAATGGGGAACCTACCTCGACGTAACAGCAGACGGTGAAGCTCCGATGTTCCGGGAAAGATGGTCTGCCTCAGCTCCTGAGCCGATCAGCTTTGTTGAGAGCTGGCATTCCGAATCAAGCTGGAATCCGATATTCGGAACCTATTACAATGAAGAGGTTGACCGGCTGGTTGACCTTATAAGGGTAACCATCAATGAAGAAGAAAGATGGGAGCTTTACAGGGAAGCTCAGAGAGTAGCTATGGAAGATGCAGTTTGTGTTCCACTCTACTACCCGCTTGTCGGTGAGGTCTACAGCAAGGACCTCTACATCCCCGACGATCTTTGGAATCCTTTCAGAAGACCTATTTCAGCAGTACACCGCTGGGAATGGAGGTAATTGATACTTCCTGGGGCAGTATCCGCGAGGATACTGCCCTTTTGTCTTATGTTGACCAGATGCAGTAAAGACTTTAGTATGACAGATCAATCATAAGGAAAGGATGTAGCGCATGAATGAAGTAAAAAACATCAAGACCAGGGCAGTCGAAATTGCCGAATCACTCAAAGAAGAACTCTGGCAGATAGCCCGTTATCTGAAAGAGAATCCTGAGATCGGATTCTCCGAATTCAAAGCAGCTAATTTCATCACAAAGAAACTCGAAGACCACGGCTTTGAGATTCAATTCGCCTTAGAAGACATTCCAACCAGCTTCATCGCTGTTCAAAAAAGCCAAGAATCCAGGGTTCGTATCGCGTTCATGCTTGAGTATGATGCTCTTCCCGAAATCGGACACGGTTGCGGACACAATCTGATCGCTGCCATGGGCTATCTTGCAGCGGTAGTGTCTTCAAAGCTCGGATTGCCTGCAGAAATCTCAGCAGTTGGGTGTCCTGGTGAGGAGAACTTCGGGGGCAAGGTCGTCATGGCATCTGAAGGACTTTTCGACCATTACGATGTTGCTATGCTTGTTCATCCAGCAACAGAGACGGGAGTCTTCTCAACCTCCAACGCCCTTGATGCTATTGAGTTTGTCTACCATGGGAAAGAGGCGCACGCCGCAGGTTCTCCTGAAAAAGGTGTAAACGCACTTGACTCGGTAATCCTGCTGTTTAATGGCATAAACGCGCTCAGAGAACACGTCACGTCTGACGTGAGAATACACGGGATCATAAGCGAAGGCGGGAAGGCTGCAAATGTTGTTCCCGGCAAGGCAGTAGCTCGCTTCTACTTCAGAGCAGCAAAAAGAGAATACCTTGACGGAGTTGTCAAGAAGGCCCTGAAGATTGCGGAAGGTGCTTCATTGATGACAGGAGCATCTCTTGAATGGAGTCACTACGAGAGATCAAATGACAATCTCATAGCAAACAAACCCCTTTCTGAAGTTTTCAAAGAGAACCTTGTCTTCCTTGGTGAAACCAACATAAGGCCTCCAAGAGAAGGTTTTGGCTCTACTGACGCGGGCAACGTTAGCCAGCGAGTGCCGACTATTCATCCTTACATAGCTATCTGTGAAAAAGATGAATTCACTTCACATACCAGAGAATATGCTGAACACACTGTCAGCGAAAGAGCCCTTGACAGAGCACTGCTTGCGGCAAAGGCGATGGTTCTGACGGCAATCGATCTGGCGTACGATCCCGAGAAACTCGCGAGTATCAAAGAAGCGTTTGAAAGGCACTGAAGCTGATCGCCAAGAGCAGGCAAGAAGCGGTTTGTGGAAAAGGTAATGTAGATGCGAACATCGTTCTGCCCTGATATGTGAAAGCTGATGAAGCAAGGGCATAATGGTATTATACCCCTACACAACAATTGCGAAAACCAGCACCCAAAGTACTGTAGAACACCGTTCTGCCCTTCTTCACAAAAAAGGCAAATTTGGAAAAGAAGCTTCTGGAGGTGAAGTGCTATGGAAGCTAGTCCTGCAGAAGTTGAGCGGATCAGAGAACTAGCTCTTAATCGAGGTGCGCATAATGCAAAGATCATACCGCCTTCTTCGGTAGCAGTAGGCGAATGGGTGAGGCTCAAATGCAAGTTCGGTTGTGATGGTTACAGCAGGAGTCTCACTTGTCCGCCCTTTTCTCCGGAACCTTCGACAACGCGGAAGGTTCTCGATGAATACGAAGTTCTAATACTACTACACCTGCCAGGCAACTGGGCGCATCTGAATGATATTGCTGCTGACCTGGAAAGAGAAGTCTTCCTTAGGGGTTTCCATAAGGTCTACTCAATGGCTTCCGGTCCCTGCAGATTCTGTGATCCCTGTCCAATGCAGTACCCCTGTCGACATGCAGATAAGGCCAGATCGTCGATGGAGGCTTGCGGAATCGATGTCTACCAGACTGCCAGAAACGCCGGTTTCACAATTGAAGTTGCCAGTAATCACGACAGCCCTACGAATTACTTCGCGCTACTTCTGGTGGAATAAGCAAGATTGCCGCACGACTGAAAAGACTCTCTAGAAGCGAATCTGGCAAAGGTCGCCAGAGCAGCGGGGCAGCCAGATTCGGGCCGTGAAACGGAGTGTGCAAAAAAAGCACACGAAGCGAGTTACCAGGATCGGGCAAGAAGTAGAACGTAGAAGAACACTGCGTGAGCCTGATGGTTAAGAATCAATATTGAGCAAGATGATCTCTAAAAGAATTATCATAAGTCACCTGCAGCAGGGGCAGAGATCGTTCTGCCCTGAAATGCGTAAATAATCGGCTGTCATTAGTGCCCCTTGTCAAGTTCCTCGAACCACCGCTCCAGTCATCTAGCATTGTCCCGTTTTTCACATTCGTTCGTCCCAGACCGCCCTTCTCCACTCGATCCTGCAAACCGGTACTTCTGATCCGGATCTAACAGTTTATCCGCGTGCAAGTCGTCTCCTCTGTGTTTTGTATCGTCTTTGCGGGTTTTCGTTGTATTATAGTTTATAATCATTCTAAGAGAGGTGATTTGTGATGATGAAGTTTTCTTTGCTTTCGCTACTGTTTTTTGCCACTGCAGTATTTGCACACATTCCAGGTTTTCTCACCGGTGTAGATTTCGATAATACTTCATTTTTCATTGACGACATTCAGCTTTCTCAGATCTATTACTACGAGTTCGAACGTCCTGAAGGCATAACCTTTAGCTTCGTTGGAGATGTTGGGGAGAACCTCTATATAATGTTTGGTGTGCCCGTAGGGGTGCCTGTAATGGAAGAGACAAAAGGATTCAGACCCAGGGTATCAATATACAAGCCTGACGGAAGCCTGCTGAAAGAGTTCGTCCTGGATGATGTTGAGCCAGAGGTGATGTACGAGTTCTTTGGCGATACGAATTCATATCTCTACATCCGATATGATACCTTCATACAAGAAGCTGGAACGTACAAAGTTGTTATTGAGGCCAGTGAAGAGGGAAGAGCCTGGATAGCATTCGGCAGAGAAGAGAGATTCACCTTTGGACAGATACTGAGCATACCCTTCTGGATCAGGGAGATGAGAGACTTCCACTATCTCAGCGGGCTCGCCAGGTGGGAGAAGTACGCTTTTACAGGAGTTGCATTGCTCGCAGCAGGAATAATAACCCTCGTTCTTGTTTTCAGGTGAAAGCGTCACCAGAGATATCGAACTGGCTGAGAAAGAGATCAACTGCGAAATGTACTGGAGTTCTCAGACTGCTCTTCAGGTCATGCGGAAATCTTTGAACAGACATAGGGTACTGATGGATCTCTTTCACTAAACAGCGGTCAGCACTCGCTCAATCCTATCTAGTGCCCAGTCAATTTCGTGCTTCTCTATAACAAGCGGTGGAGCCAATCTTATCGTCTGTTCGTGGGTCTCCTTGCACAAGAGACCCAGTTTCATGAGCTTTTCGCAGAAAGGTCTTGCGGTTCCGTAACTCCTCAGGATTTCAATTCCTATGAAAAGACCTTTTCCTCTAGTTTCTTTCACAGCCTGGCTGTTGATGCTTCTGAGCTGTTTGAGGAAGTACTCACCTAGTTCGGCAGAGCGATCAGGCAAGTTCTCCTCCACGACAACATCGATGGACGCCATCCCTACAGCGCAGGCAAGCGGGTTACCTCCGAAAGTCGAGCCATGAACCCCAGGAGTGAACGCTTTCATCACCCTGTTATCGGCGACCATGGCCGAAACAGGTAACACACCACCACCAAGAGCTTTTCCCAGCGCCACTACATCTGGTCTGACACCTTCGTGATCACAAGCGAAAAGCTTACCGGTTCTTCCGAAACCAGTCTGGATTTCGTCGGCGATCATAAGGGTATTGTTCGCTGAAGTTATCTCTCTAACCTTCGTGAGATAGCCGGAAGAAGGTATTATTACACCCCCTTCACCCTGAATCGGTTCGAGGATGACGGCAACGGTGTTCTCGTTTATGGTTCTTTCAAGAGCTTCGGCATCATCAAATGGGATCACCTTGAATCCCGGTGTGAAGGGGCCAAACCCCTTTTTGTATTGCTCTTCAGAAGAAAAGCTCACAACGCTGATAGTTCTACCGGCAAAGTTGTTCTCGAACGCGATAATCTCTGCTTTGTCGGGGGCAACGCCCTTTTCTTCATATCCCCACTTCCTCGCGGCCTTCAGCGACGTTTCTACGGCTTCTGTTCCCGTGTTCATCAACAGAACTTTCTCGTATCCAGCGGTTGCGCATAGCTTTTGCAGAAACGGACCCATCATATCGTTATGAAAAGCCCTTGAAGTAAGAGTTACCCTTTCAAGCTGGTCAATCAACGCAGAAATGATCTTTGGATGTCTGTGCCCCTGGTTCAGGGCAGAGTATGCCGATAGCATGTCCAGGTATTTTTGGCCATCAACGTCCCATACCCATATTCGTTCGGCTTTCTCGATTACAACTGGCAACGGTTCGTAGTTTCTTGCTCCCCACTTCTCGGCTTCAGCAATGAATCTACCTGTTCTTGACATGAACAGCACCTCCTGTAGTTACTGGATTTCACGTTACGACTGATTACCCATTGTACATCACAATCCCGGTATTGCAGGAAGTACCCATGCGGGTCTCGACAGACACCCGGGTCTATCCAACCGCTCTTTTGCACCCGGTTTTCCCACCCGCTCTTAGTATTTCAACTCTACCTGCCCCATAAACATGCCCCATGTCTTAATTCCCATCCTCCGGAGGGGTGGCGGTCTTTGCCGGGGTGGGTGCTCTTCTATCGCACGCCGGACGTCGTCTCTTGCCCTTAACTACACTCGCCCATGAAGGGCACAACGGTGTTGTTCCCCTACTCTACAGGTTCGCAAAACCTTTACTGAAAAACTTTCATAGAAACATAAGTCAGAGTTTTCGCACGTCGGCACCCTCGTTTATCGCTCGTGCTCCTGCCAATACCCGCTCCATCACAACCGGTCCTTTCAACCCCAAACCCGCTCTTGATTTTCAAAGGCGAACCCTTCTTCTCTGAATAGCTTCAATACCCAACACTTTTCTGTGCGCACGATGACATTGCCTCAACTACATCAGCCACTGCAGGAATCTCCGCTTCGAGGAGGATGTCGTCGCCCTTCAGTCCCCGTGGGTAGCCACCCCCATCCAGACGTTTGTGGTTCTGGTTGATTATCTCTGCAAGCTTCAGGATCTTCGCGGATGAGCATCATGTCAATATCCCCCAATTTACCGGGTCGGTTCAGTATTTCCGCAGGAACCCGGTTCCTTCCAACATTGTGAACCTGTGCTGCAAGCTTCATATGAACAAAGCTCCTGCTATGATCACAATCGGAAGAATGACCATAAAGCTCATTCTCCGAAATGTCGACCCTCTGACCTTACCTTCATGGTCATAAACAACTTCTTCAGCACAGTTGTTCACGATTATCATCATGTGTTCCGAACCTGCTTTAGGCAAAGCCGTTGGGCGACAGGGACCTGTTTTTCAGTATACGATACACAACTTTCGGACTTGAGTCAGTTATTGCGGATTTATTATATCAGAA
>PWXG01000020.1 GCA_003561215.1 Thermotogales bacterium | reverse complement strand
CATTGCAGAGGATAAGTGCGAGAACAGCATCTCCGGCAGGTGAAGCATTCGCGATATTCCCAACGACTGTACCGCGATTTCTTATCTGCACACTTCCTATTTGCCGTATAGCTTTCTCCAAGATGGTAGACTTCTTAGCCAGATTGCGGTTCTCTTGAATCTGGGAGTAGGTAACACCGGCACCTATCCTTATGCGTTCTCCAAGATCCGAAATCTTCTTCAGTCCCCCAAGTTTCCTGATCGATGCAATTCTACTGGGCAGCACTTTGCCTGCCCTCATCTGTACGAGAAGGTCGGTTCCACCAGCGAGAATCCTTGTTTCTTCCTCCATGAGTTCTCTTTGAAGTTCGTCTTCCGTCTCAGGGACCAAAAGTTTGAAGTTCATGTATCCTCCAGATTTCTACCAGAGTTCTTGACATGGACGAGTTCTGCAGCAATTGCTACGGCTATCTCTCCCGGAGCAGACGCTCCAATGTCAAGACCAATAGGAGTCTTTATTCTATTCCACTGGGAGTCGTTCACACCCATTTCTTCCAGTCTCTTGCGGACCTCGATGTTCTTCTTGATAGAACCTATCATTCCGATGTAGCGGGGCTGGCTTTTCAGAACAAATCTTAGCACTCTTACGTCTTCCAGATGGCCGCGAGTCATCACAATACAAAAGTCCCTTCCTGCAATGCTCGGCAAAGAGCTCTCGTCGTTGAAGTCGAGCTTCCTGACTTCGCAGAAATTCGTGACCCTCTCCAGAAAGCATGTATCACTGTCCGCAACGACAACGCTGAAACCCGCGAGTGCCAGCATTCGCGAAGTTAGGACTGCAAGATCACCCGCTCCAAAAACGTGAACTATTGGCTCTGGCCCTGCATACTGGAACAAGAAAGAAGAACGTTGTCCACACGTTGCTCCATGAGAAGCAGCATCAGCTCGCGACTGCTCAAATGTTCTGCGGAAGGACTCACTCAAACGCATGGACCTGGTCATGTTATTCATCAGAAACTCCTTCAGTTCGGCAGTTGCTGTTCCGTGAAACCTTGCTGTTCGATCCATTCCGAAACAATCGCCCGTTCGAAGGTCCGACGATGATTTGCTATCATATACTGAGGCAATCACAAAGGGCTCCCCAATTTCCAGGAGCGACTTCAAAATGGATGCTCTATCCCTGGCGCTCATTGCGACTCGGTCCTGTCAAAATCCTGACTATAGTCAAAATCGACAGTATGTCGGGCCTCCCCGGGAAGAACCAGATAGTTAGATAGTCCTTCCTTAACAAGTTGAACAACGCCACGATCACCCTCAAGCTCTTCTACAAGAGGAATCAGGTCGGCAGTGACCAAGGTTGGGAATCCCTTTTTGCTCTCATATTCAAAGCTTGCGACTGTCCGTTTATTGTCACCTGTTATCTCGACAAGCTTCTCAGCATCTTCAACTCTCAGAAGAGGCATATCGCCTAGCAAAACAATAATACCAGAGTCGATCCTGTCGCCGATCGCTTCAAGTCCTTTTCGAATGCTGGAAGATATTCCTTCCTCGGGTGATTCATTTACAGCGATTTCAAAATCATGGCTTGAGAAACTACTCATGGAGAATCCGGGTTTAATAACCAGCACCTTTGGCCAGAATCGCTTGCCGCAAAAAGTATCCAGCACATGCTGAAGCAGCGGCTTTCCGTCAAACTCTACACAGAGCTTTTCACCGCCGAAACGAGTGCTCAAACCCGCAGCTAGCACCAGAAGTGAATAATGGCGTTCAGCGGTTTGATTCTCTGATAACCGATCCTGCATCTTCAACAGCTTCAATAATTCGAATATAGCCTGTACAGCGACATAGATTCCCCTCAAGGGCAGCCTCAATCTCCTCTCGATCCGGGGAAGGGTTTCTGTCAAGGAGACTCTTGGCTGACATTATCATTCCGGGAATACAAAAGCCGCACTGTACTGCGCCTTTTTCGATGAAAGAGCGTTGAACCGGATGCATTTTTCCATGATCGTCTGTCAATCCCTCTATTGTATCAACGGTTGCTCCATCAAGTTCGGCGGCGAGCATCAGGCAAGAATTCACTGGTTTGCCATCCACGATGATTGTACAGGCACCGCATTCGCCTTCGCCGCAGCCCTCCTTTGTTCCCGTAAGACCAAGGTCCTCACGAAGGAGATCAATAGCCCTAACGGAATCTGCGGCTTCGATCGTGCTTATTCTACCGTTCAGTGTGAAGACTATTCTCATGCGAGTTCCTCCATAATTCTCTCTTCGTCGGCTGGAAGCACCGAACACTGTTTGAAGAGATTTGTCACAGGCTTTGTGTCCTTCAGGCCGTTTCCTGTAATCATCAGTGCAACTGAAGCGCCTTGTTTCACAAGCCCGGATGAAAGCGCTTTTTGAAGACCTGCAAGTGCTGCTGCACCGGCTGGCTCTGCAAAGACTCCGCATTCCCTTGCAAGCAAGAACACGGAAGCGATTATCTCCTCGTCGGTTACCCTGACAAAACCTCCGCCGTTTTCCATTGTGTATTTACAAGCCTTGAGCACGTCCCGTGGTTTTCCCACGTTTATGCTGTCGGCAACACAGTGAGTTTTCCGATCAAAAGGTTCGAACGGTGGTCCACTATCAAATGTATCTGCAATAACGGCAGCGTCGATTCCCTGCACGCCAAATATCATCGGAATTCGATCGACCAAGTTATAGGAGTCAAGGTCCATAAAGGCCTTGTAGACACTGCTCAAGATCGTTCCGTCTCCGGCAGACACGAATATGTAGTCAGGCGAACACCAGTCAAGAGCCTCCAGCAACTCAAATGTAGCAGTCTTCTTGCCTTCAAGAAGATATGGGTTGATCGCACTGTTTCTGCAGTACCAGCCTTTTTTCTCTCCGATGTTCATCGAGATGTCAAAAACCTCGTCGTAGTCTGCATCGATTCTGACTACTCTGGAACCAAAGACGAGCATCTGGCAGAGTTTGGCTTCAGGAGCTGTTGCAGGAAGAAATACGTTGCACCGGAGTCCTGCAGAAGCAGAAAGACAGGCTAGAGAGCTCGCGGCGTTTCCTGTAGAGGCACAGTAGACATTGTCCATCTTGAGTTCGCGAGCCTTGGCGACAGCGACAGCACTGGCACGATCTTTCAGTGAAGCAGAAGGATTTCGCCCATCATCTTTCAGGAACAGTCTGGAGAGCCCCAGTTTGCCTGCAATTCTGGTGCAGGAAGTCACGGGAGAAGGGCCTACTTCAACAGAAAAAAAATCCGCATCAAGTTGAGCAAAGGGAAGTAAAGGCCAGTATCTCCACATGTCTTTCCTTGCCTTTGCCTGAAAGAAGTCATCAGGGCCTGAGTTTCCTGGTCTTGGCAGATTGTATACTACTTCCAGAGTCCCCTTTCTGTTTCCACACTCGGGACACGTATACAGAACAGAATCAGCCAGGTATTCGCGCCTGCATGTCATACACACCAGTATAAATGGAGCCATCTAGAACAGAACCCCCTCAATGGCCTTGACTGGGCACCTCGACTGGCAGAGCCCGCAGCCGAAGCACTTGCTCTCGTCAACCGATACCTTCTCATCTAGAGAAAGGGCATCGTAGGGACATATCTGAACACACAGATTGCACTTTATGCACTTGAGATGATCGACGATAGGTGATCTCTTCTCGTGAGACTCCTTCTTGTTGCTGTTGAGCGCAGCGCCAATCAATTCTTCGATTCCGTTTGCTCCACATGCTTCCAGGCGTTTGGGAAGCTCGTCTATTATCTCGGAGTAGACCTGTTTGCCTCGAATAAGCGCGCTGGACAACAACTGCACCGCGCTTGCCCCGGCCATGATGAATTCCAGCACATCGTCTGCGGAGCTGACTCCCCCCGTGCCAATAACGGGTAGATTCGTCGCCGAAGCGACTCTCCTGACCATAGCCAGCGCGAACGGCTTTATTACAGGCCCGGATATCCATCCGAATCCATTTTTACTACCAAGAGGAGACTTTCTGTGAAAAACACTGAGAGGGTATACAGGCCCGAGAGAATTGATTGCAACTATACCGTCTCCTCCGGCTCTCTCGATAGCTATCGCCATTTCTTCAGGTTCCGGCACAGACGGGTCGAGTTTGATGAACACAGGCCTGTCCGTATGGACTTTGACGGCCCTTATCAGGTCTGAGAGTAGTTCGGGGTCATCAGCAACATAGTGGGTTGAAAGCTCAAATGCGTCTGCAGCTTCTGCGAATTTGGGCACAAGAAACTCCAGATCTTCTTTCGAATAACCAAGGCTTACCAGCAGGGGCTTATCGGACTGTTGCCTGAAGACTGGAATAAACTCATCGTGCCAGGTCTGCCAAGCATGTTCGGACCAGAGTTCTGCGTTAAGCACGTAGTTGCTTGTCGCCGTGATACAGGGTCTGGGCACTTTGGCAGGCTTGACTGATATGGTTTTGGTGACCATTGCACCAACATTATGCGATAGAATTGCGAGCATCTTCTTGTCGTCGCCCGTGAGCGGTCCTGAAGCAGGCATTACAGGATTGCAGAGCTTCATCCCGCAAAAGCTAACAGACAGATTCATCAGGCACCCCCTTGAACTCTTGACCAGAGCTTTGAGGAAAACTCTCTTGCGGTTTTGTATACGTCCTGCTGGTCAATTCTTGTAGGCTCCCCCTCGTGAAGAACATGTTCGCCGGACACGAAAACCTCTCTAACGCTTAATCTGTCAATGATACCGAAAAAGAAATGCTGAATGAAATTCGAACTGTTGATCTCCGTGGGGCTATTGTATTCAAGAATTGCTATGTCTGCTCTATAACCTTGCTTGATTTTTCCAATCGAAACACCGAATAATTCCGTGGCAAGGTCGAAATTCGTCTTAAAAAAGGTGTTCTGCAGATCTGCAGGACTTGTGACGTTTACATCCCGCCTTAGCAAATGCGGCAGCAGGATCATTGGACGGATGTCATTTGTCAAATTGAAGCCGAAACCGTCATTGCCCAGGGCAACACGTGTGCCCTGCTCCAGAAGCTCTTGCCAGCGAGTGAAACCTACACCATTGTTCATGTTAGATTGCGGGTTCACGGCGATTACGGCCCCGTTTCGCCTGATTAGCATTGCTTCATCCTGATCAATGTGGATACAATGTGCAAGAACTGAGTTCCTTCGTAGCAAACCCCATCTGTCGAACCGTTGTATGAT
>PWXG01000178.1 GCA_003561215.1 Thermotogales bacterium | reverse complement strand
TGTCTTGCTCTAGCAATTGGTTTTGTCGCACGTCGCAAGTCCGGGTTCTCGTAAGTCGTTTCTTGCTTTAACCTGTAACCTTCAACTGCCCCATAAACCTGCTCTTGAACCCTCTACCTGCATCTCAACCTGATCTTGAAACCCGCACTTGATCTTAACTTCAACCGCCCCTTTCCAACCTTAACCCGCACCTGGCTCTTCAACCCTCTACCTGCATCTCAACCCTCTACCCTTATTCTTGCAATACCCGCTCCATCACAACCGATCTTCTCACCCGCACTTCAAAATCGTCTTTCTCGCAAGTCCTACACCGGAGTTCTCAACGTCGTCCCTTGCTCTTGATATTGAAAAGGTACAATAGGCACTATTCTGGAACATTCATCACTATAGGCGGTCTTTAAGCAATGCTAAGTCGTTAAGGATATGATTTGAGAGCAGATACACGTTGAAGCAGAAAAGCAAAATGACACTTACAGCATTCCTGGGCTGTGCTAAGAAAACCTTTCTAGAGGCTCTGACAGAACAGTTCGACAGATGAACAAGGGCGCTTTCGAGAAAGCGCCCTTTTGAGCAGTAATACATCTTACAGAGTCCTATCTTGCGTTGTAGCAAGAGCAATACCCGGTAACCTTCTTCAGCAAGAGTGGTTGATTTTTTGCGCACACTGCCAGTCTACTGAAGTTGATTGAAGGCAGCCATAAGCGTAATGCTCACTGGATAGAGCTTATGTGAGTACTGCGTCATTATGCTGCAAACAAAGAACTATCAACCGTTCTTCTGCTTGACGAAACCAGAACGGGTCTGACCTATCTATGCTGCCTCAGGTACTTCAACGGCGATCTCTGGTATGATGACTTCGAACAGGCCATCGCCCAGATGGTAAATGCCTTTGATTCCGAGTTCTTCGATCAAAGCTTCCCCTTCTTCGTTCGTGTTGAAGAGAATTCTTCCTGCAGGTTCAAACGGTGCTATAGACCAGTTGAAAGACGGCGTCGGCGTAATTGTTCCCTTTTCGATGATGTAATCGATAATCACATTTCTGTTCTCAGAGGTCGAGGCGAGTATAATATCCGCATCTGTTAGATGATAGCCTCCTCCTCCGGATCGATAGTTGTTTGTAACCACAAGGAACTCCATATCATCAGGGATTGGTCTGCCCTGGTATGTGAGGTTTACTATGCGCTCTCCTGCAGGTCTGGTGACGTCAATCTGGTAGTTAATGCCTTCGATGATGTCAAAGTTAAAAGCTGAGAATCTCGCAAGCAGGAACTGATCTTCAGGACTATCTGGATCAATCTGATTGAAGTTTTCTGCGTTTCTTTCCAGCCATCCGCGAAGCTCAACCCCGTCCACTCTGACAATGTGCAGCGTGTTCGAATAGATGTATATGTCCGCTACGTTCATGATCCTGATGTCCCCCGCGTCAACACTTGTAGCTACCCTAAATGGGGCAGCAGCAGAGAGCAGAGGCATGTCCTCGTACTCAGTTCCCTCCAGGTAGTTTCTGGCATACCAGAGCTGAGCATCATTGACAATTTGCGTTACTTCGCTGTCGATCACACGACTAAAGTAGCCCCTTATTGGTATTGTGGTCTCTCCAACAGGTGCAAGTACATAATCAACGGTCGCTTCGTGCTGTGCTGCTACCGATTCCACAATCTCGGGAGCAGATTCAACTGTCTCGTCAACCGTCCACAACTCAGTATCGCTTCCAACTACCTGCCACTCCCCGTCTTCATGAACCAAGAGCAGGTGGATCAGCCCGAGTGTGTTTCCCCAGCGTCCTGCCATCGTCACCGGAACATCATTGATATGATCAGCAACCCTACTATGACCATGGCCAAGCACTATAGCGTGAACACCGTCAACTCTCTCCAGAATTCTCCGTGCTTGTGATGTTCCCTGGTGAAGTGCAACTATGACCAGATCTACGCCCTCTTGCTGCAGTTCTGGTATCCATCTCTCGGCAGCATCAGCGATGTCCTCGGCGTATACCACGCATTCCAGATGAACCCGATCCCACAGCATTATCTCAGGTGGCAACAGACCTATTACACCTATTCTTATGGGGACTCCGTCAATTTCCCTTTCGAGAACCGTGTACGGTTCGTACCTCAGTTCATCGGTGTCTTTGTCATACACGTTTGCGGATAGCAGCGGGAAGTCTGCGGCTGCTATTGCCAGGTCGAGATACTCCAACCCGAAGTTGAACTCATGATTGCCGATCGCCGCTGCATCGTATCCCATGATGTTCATCGCCTCGATTATCGAAGGACTCTCACCCATCTGTAGAGGTTCTACGCGAGCTTCGAACTCGGCAAGTATGCTTCCCTGAATTGTGTCCCCTGTATCGATGAGAAGCGTGTTCTCGTACATTTCTCGAGCTTGCTTAATGAGCGTATAAGTCTTTGCTGCGCCAAAGTCGTCGACTTCTCTGACATTGAGATAGTCATAAGGCATTACGTACCCGTGCAGGTCATTTGTTCCCAGAATCACCAACCTGTGCAAAACTGCTTCATCTGCAAGGGCTACAACGCTGATGAGGACAGCAAACAATGCAAAGAGGACGCTTGTTGCGAAAATGCGAATCTTGCCTTTTCTCATTACTGAACACCTCCATGGTAATAGTTTTGTCAGCGCTTGCAGTTCTTCTACTCGAAATAGTACGCGGGGATCGCTAGATACCTTGAAGCTCATCTGGTATTTGTGTTGCAGGTTTGCCCACGCGCTTATGTTCTATAACGAGTAGTTCAGAAGAAAAAGCCTTGAAGAGCAACTGGATCAAGGAAATACTGCGTTCGCGAGGGTGACGGGCCTTAAGAACACAAGCTCTAACATAACAATTCTAGCATCTTATCACTTTGGTTTGTTATGCGAATCATTTCTTAAGACGTGCGAAAGCAAAACGAAACGCTTCAGGTCTAAAGCTGAGAATAGGTTACTTGATCAAGACTCTTTCAAATCGTTCCAGACAAAATCAATGATTTTACAGAACAATGGACGTGTAAGTGCGCCGAAGCGTTATCTCGGCCTAAATGGCATTAGTCTGTATAAATCTTGCAGTATCTTCAACGATTGCAAAGTACTCAAGCATTTCACAGTACCTTCTTTGAAAACCAGGTGGTAAAACGGGATGAACTTCTCCAGGCAATAGAGAGATTTTGGATTATCTCGGAAGCATTCACAGTCAAGGAAGTGGAAAACATATGCCCGGAGCTCTCTACTCTTCATTGGCGGAGAAACAATCAACCAGTTACGCATTGATAAGATCTGATCGCAATTGGCAGGCAGCTAGAAGGCATACTCTTACTGACCATTGTTCGAAATCGGACTCTTCGCTTCGCATCTCCCCTTTCACTTCTAGTGCTACCCTCGTTGTGTTTGTTTACCTGCTCTTGCAACCTGTCCTTCTGTCCTTTCGCAGGTTTTCATTAGTTTCGAGTCCATAGTCCCGAGTCCAGGGTTCGGGGATCCAGAAGAAGAATCGAGTCCAGAGTTTCGGGTCCCGGGTCCAGGATTGACAGTAAAGCGCACGTCGGATCTCTCGCAAGTCATCTCCTGATCGTAAAACGGGCACTGTCACAGTCATCAAGTAGTGAAGTTCCCCAGATTCTGAGGACATACTTCTACTTGAATCATCTCAAAACACTTGAGAAGCACTCACATGGCCAGAATCCAGAACGAAAGTGCTATACTCTGATCAACAAAAGGGGGGACCAGAGTGAAGAAGGCGATTTCGCTATTGTCAATGATTGTGGTAGTTGTGTTTGCTGTTGGTTATGCAGAATCAGTTGACTGTCCGCCAGAGCCAGGTAACTTTGTACTTGTTGAAGGTGGAACATTCATCATGGGAGACGAATTTGGAGACCTGGGTGATGACTGTATACCTGTACACACTGTTGTGTTGGAATACGACTTCTGGATAGGAAGATATCTTGTGACATTTGACGAATACGACTTCTTCTGTGACGATACTGGTAGAGGAAAGGCACGAGATTGGGGCTGGGGGAGAGAGACCAGACCAGTGATAATGGTGACCTGGTGGGATGCCATAGCATACTGCAACTGGCTGAGTGACAAAGAAGGATATCCAAGAGCGTACGATGACGAAGGCAACTTCCTTGACGCTTATGGGGAGTTAACTGTAGACTCATCAGAAGTCATGGGCTACAGGCTACCGACAGAAGCAGAATGGGAGTATGCTGCAAGAGGAGGACAGCATCATTCAACATACAAGTATTCTGGAAGTGATAGAGTGGCTGATGTTGCATGGTGGCGTCGTGGTGCATCTATGCAAACTCACCCTGTGGGACTGAAACAGCCCAATGCCCTTGGCATATACGACATGAGCGGGAACGTATGGGAATGGTGCAGTGACTGGTATGCCGCATATACTGATGTAACGAAAACGAACCCGTACAATGCCACTCCTGGCGAAAACCGTGTTGTCCGTGGCGGTGGCTACTACAGTACTCAACTTGAGGTACGGATTGCTCACCGAAGCAGCAGAGAACCTGCACCATCGTTCTGGGACTTCGACGAGGTCGGTATTCGAGTCGTGAGAACCGTTCATTAGACTGCCCAGATACAGGAGCGGTGTCAGATGAAGGGCACAGCAAGCCAGTCAGAATCGGACTGAGAAGCGGATCGTCGCTTTGCGACGAGAAGCCGAACACCAAGAAACAGTAAACGGTCTGGCCTCAGAAGGTCTGCACTCCCGCAGCGCCAGTTCTTGACCCAACCAGATAAACCCTGATACTAGAATGCCTTGAAAAGAAGGACACGATATACGTACTACCCGGGCCATATGCCATCAACCATTCGCAGATCTATGATTTTGTCGAACGTCGGAATCCTCGCAAAGCGGAACTCTCGTGTCTTGTTTTGTTCACAATACCCGCACCTGGCTTATCTTCTTCAACCTTCAACCTTTACCTGCTCTTCAAACCTGCCCTTTTTCCCTCTACCTGCATCTCAACCCTCTACCCTTATTCTTGCAATACCCGCTCCATCACAACCGATCTTCTCACCCGCACTTGATCTTAACTTCAACCGCTCCTTTCCAACCTTTAACCGCACTTGGTTTTATACTTCACCTGCCCCTCAAACCTGCTTCTCATCCGTACTTGTTTTTACTACTTTACCTGCCCCTAACCAAGTCCATCCTTTGAAATGATCTGATGTACTTTTTGTACATCGCTTTTCTCTC